>JBJMXC010000233.1:0-4004 GCA_045809825.1 Chthoniobacterales bacterium
AAGGCGCGATCCGCGCCGCGTTCGATAAATACGCGGGCGATTTCTACCAGATGCCGCCAATGGTTTCCGCAATCAAGCAAGGCGGCGTCCCACTCTACAAGCTGGCGCGGCAGGGCAAGACAGTGGAACGCGAGCCGCGGCTGGTTCACGTCTACCGCTATTCGATCGATCGAATTGCGTTGCCCGAAATCGATTTTACCGTCGTTTGCAGCAAAGGCTTTTATGTCCGGACCTACGCGCACGATATCGGCGAAACGCTAGGATGCGGCGCGCATCTCAAGAACTTGCGCAGAACCAAGTCGGGCCGTTTCAATGTCGAAGGCGCGATCACCGTGGACGAGCTGAAGAACTCCGAACCGGTCGATATTCTCCCCCGGATCTTGACGTTACCCGAAGTGTCGCGAATGCGTGGGGCGTGAGGAAATGACGAAGCCCGAAGGCCAGATTAAGCGGTCCTTTCGTCACACGTCAGTCCTCATTGTTTCGTCATTCGTTCCCGCTTTGCGGGATCATTCGTCATTTTGATGAAAGTCCTGCGTTCCATCGCGGAGCTCGCGAGCCTTCCCGGCCCTCTTTTCCTCGCGATCGGCGTTTTCGACGGCGTTCATCTTGGCCACCAGGCGGTAATATCTACGTCGGCGCAGCACGCCGCCGAAACCGGCGGCACCGCGGTTGTCGTCACGTTCGATCCGCATCCGGTCAAAGTCCTGCGTCCGGACAACGCGCCGCATTTGTTGACTGCGACGCGACACAAGATCGCGCTCATCCGCGACCTTGGCGTCGCCCATCTCCTCGTGCTCCAGTTCGACCGCGTTTTTGCCGCAACCTCTCCGGAAGATTTTGTGCAGCAGCTGGTCGCAAGCTCGAAGCCGCTCCGAGAAATTTGCGTTGGACACGAATGGTCGTTTGGCAAAGGCCGCGCCGGAAATCTCGCGCTGCTGAAAAAACTTGGCGAGTTCCACGATTTCAATGTCATCGGCGTCGAGGCCGTGAAAGTGAACGGTGAAGTAGTAAGCAGTACCGCGATCCGGCAGGCGGTCGCCGCCGGCAACCTGGTCAAAGCAACCCAAATGCTCGGGCGCGAATACACAATTCTCGGCACGATCGTTCGCGGTGAGCAGCTCGGCAGGAAACTTGGGTTCCCGACCGCGAATCTTAGCGCCCATAGCGAACAGTTCCCGCCCAACGGCGTCTACGTGGCCGAGGGGCGCCTCGGCGGAACCATTTTGCGCGGGGTGGCCAATCTCGGTTTTCGACCGACCGTCAGCGCCGGCAAACCCGAACGCCTTCTTGAACTTCATCTCTTCGGTCTGGACCGCGAAATTTACGGCGAAGAAATGGAAGTCCGTTTTCTTCGTTACCTAAGGCCTGAACAGAAGTTCGCCGACCTCGAAGCGTTGAAAGCGCAGATCACTGCCGACGTCCGGGAGGCGCAAGAATCGTTCGCGATTTTATCTTGAGCGGCCGCGCGAACGCGAAATCGCAGCGGCGAGACCGCCGGCCATGACGAGGGCGCCGACGGCGGCCGCACAGATCCACATCATGCTGACGGGCATCATCGCGACGTTAGCGTAAGTTTCGAAAGCGAATGAGGTGCCGCCGGCAAGCCAGAAGGCCGCGATGCAGGCGGTGAGCGTGACCCCGAGGAGGAGAAACGCGCGTGACGACCGGCGGACACGGCCCGCGGGCAGCTTCTGCACGACCCGCGAAGTGAAACCAGCGTCGTCGAGATACGGCGCTTCGTCGCGCAACCGCGCATCGAGCGAATCTTCCTTGAGCATCTCTTCCATGTTCAGTTCGGTCCCCACGCTGAGAGTAGTTTCCTGAGTTTTTCGCGTCCTCTCAACACATTTGTTTTCACGGTGCCGAGCGGTATCTCGAGAACCCGTGAAGCCTCGTCGTGGGATAACCCGTTTTGGCAACACAGAACGATGGCTGTTCGTTCATGGACCGGAAGTAATTGGAGAGCGCGAGAGAGATCGTGTCGGAGACCCGGGTCGACTGTTTGCGGATCATGTTCGCCCTCGAGTTGAGCTTCATCGATGCCAACGAGTTCCTTTCTTTTCCGCGCTTCCTCGCGGAAACAATTGTAAGCGATCCGGTAAAGCCACGTGGAAAAACGGGCTTCGCCGCGGAAGCTGCGCAGGTTTCGGTAGGCGCGCAGAAACGTTTCCTGGGCGAGGTCATCGGCCAGGGAAACGTCCGTGCGAACCAGTTGGCGGAGAAGACCCCGGACGCTTGATTGGTGATTCCGGACCAGCTCCGCAAAGGCGTGGTGGTCGTCATCAACAAGAACGCGTGCAACGAGATCTGCATCGGCTAGCGCCACGCGCCCATGTTAGGGCAAGGGCGGGGCTTTGTCTGCGTCTTTGGGGCCTTCCATCTTCCAGACAATGAGGTGCCCGACCCCGATCAGGAATGGGATGATCCCGATAGCCCAGGCGCCGCCTTCCCAGTCGTTAACGGCGCCGAAGAAGATCATGAGGCCGAAGCCGACCATCACCAGGACAACCCCCCGGCGCATATCGGACCGAGCCCGCACAGCCTGCGGTGGGGCAAACAGCGCTGCTGGCACCGGCTCCCCCTTTGCCACCATCTCGCGAACCGTCCGATGAAGGGAGCGGCTCCGAAGATAACTAAAGAACATTATCGCGGCGACGATCAGCACTGGTGCGCCAAACAAGGTCGAAAAAATGATTCCGACGATCGGAATCGCCATGAACGCGCCGTCCTCGACGTCGAAGTCGCCATCACCGTGGTGACGATGGTTCCGATCGATCGTAACGGTAGGGCCGCTGCTGGTTACGCTGAAATGCCGGCGCAATTTCTTGTTTACGCTGCTCTGAATGGATTCCTCATCGTCGGGAGTGGCGGTGACCGCAGGCGAGATGCTCGCCCCGGCGCTGGCGGAGGCCACGGCGGTTGCCGAAACGGAGGGTGCGGGCGGTGGAGTCGGCGTTTGGCCGAATGCAGTCAGAGCGAGAGCGATCGAACTGAGGCAGGTTAAGATCGTTGTTTTCATAGTGTCTTTGGTAGTGAGATGCGCTCGGGACGGGGTTTGGATTCAAAAAAGACGCACTTTTCAGAGGTTCGGGCCAGACAAAAGCCTTGCGTCTGGCAGGTGGCGGGACATTATTCCTTCCCTTTCAAAACGCGGGTGTAGCTCAGTGGTAGAGCACCTCCTTGCCAAGGAGGACGTCGCGAGTTCGAGTCTCGTCACCCGCTCTCCCAAGAAAGCCCGCTATGCCAGACCTGACCATCGTTCCGTCTCGCGAACGCTTCGGGGACCTGGCCAAAGAGGGTAACGTCGTCCCCTTAATCGTCGATTTCGTGGCCGATGCCGAGACCCCTGCTTCAGCCTTCCAAAAACTGGATGAGGAAGGTTATTCGTTCCTTTTCGAATCGGCTGAGCAAACCGAGCAGTCCGGCCGCTATTCATTTCTCGGGTTTCATCCGCGCCTGATCGCCCGGTGCGATGGCGGTGACGTAACCGTCGAAGAAGGGGGCCAGCGGCGCGGAGTCGCCAATCCGTGTGATCCTCTGCAGGCCCTGGAGACGGTAATGGCTCAATTCCATTTCGTTGCCCCGCCCGATCTCCCGCGTTTCGCCGGCGGCGCTGTCGGTTTTCTTGGCTACGACATTGCCCGCTATTTCGAGCCCTCGATCGCGGCGCCACCGCAGGACGATCTCGGGTTGCCCGAAATGATCTTCATGATCATGGGCCTGGTCGTCGTCTTCGATCATCGCTATCGGCGCGTAAAAGTCGTCGCCAACGTTTTCCTCGATGATTACGAGAACGCCACCGCTGCCTACGCGGCTGGAGAAACCCGGATCCAGGAAGCCCTTCGGCGGCTGGCCGCGCCCTCGCAGCTGCCGCTCATCGACGCCCTTAAGCCCATTTCACCGCGTCCGGTGAGGAGCAACACGACGAGGGAAAAATTCGAAGCCGCAGTCGTGACCGCGAAAGATCACATTCGGGCGGGCGACGCGTTCCAGATCGTGCT
>JBJMXC010000234.1:0-8221 GCA_045809825.1 Chthoniobacterales bacterium
GCGATGAAGGTCGCGCTGGCCCCGATGGCGAGGAGGCCAGCGTTCTCCAGGCAGCCGGCCCCGTTATCGTAAAAGAGCAGGGTCCCGGTCCGGCCATAAAGCCAGAAGATGCCGAGGAAAAAACCGAGATCGCCGATGCGAGTGGTAATGAATGCCTTTTTCGCGGCAGCAGCGGCGCTCGGTTTATGGATCCAAAACCCGATCAGCAGATACGAAGCTAGTCCAACGAGCTCCCAGCTGATGAAAAGAAGGAGCAGACTATTGGCGATGACGACGCCGAGCATCGCGGCGGAGAAGAATGAGAGGTAGGCAAAGAAACGGGAGAAATTCCTGTCGCCTGCCATGTAGCCTTTGCTGAAAACAAAGATCCACAGGCCGACGAACGTGATCATGACGAGCATGGCGCCAGTGAGCGGATCAAGGACCCAGCCGAGCCGCATCGCCTGATCTGCGAACCTGAACCAGGTGAAGTTATGAAATGCGCGAAAGCCGGGCTGATTCAGCGTCGGGATAAAAGCGAGGATCGCCATGATAAACGTAGCTGCCTGTCCGACGATCGCCAGTCCGGCGGCGAGAGTGCCGCGAGACTTGGCGAAACACAGGATCAGGATCGCGGCTGCGAATGGAATCGCGGGAACCAGCCAAAGATTATCGACCACCCAGGAATTCATGAGTTAGTCGTCTTCTTCCTTCGCGGTCCCGTCGAGATTGGGAACACGTTCGATGGATTCGCGAGCGATCTTTTTTAATTTCAAACGCTCGACGAGCCAGTTGACGCGTTCCTCGCGCGCTTCCTGATTCAAAGCGTGCCCGGCGTCGTAAAACTCGATCCTCTTCGGATCGGCGAACCGTTCGAAATAGCCGCGCGCAACCTTTTCCGGAATGCCTTCGTCCTTTCGCCCGAATTGGAGAAAAACTGCCGATGGCGCACTTTGGCTGACAAAATGCGCCGGGTCGTCGAATGCATATTGGCGAAAGAAATCGTGCAGCGCCTTTTCGCCGTTGCGCTGCCGAAACTGGGTAATGGCGGGGCGGTCTGAATTGAAGATGTACTCCTCGTCGGCAAAAACGCCTGCCATGAGGACAAAGGACGCGATCCGTTTTTCCACCGCGGCGAGGATGCCACCCGTGTGGGCATTGTAGGAATGACCGACGTAGGCGAGTCGGGCCGGATCAACTTCTTTCCTCGCTGTCAAAAGATCGACTCCGCGCCGAAGATCGATGACCTGCTGGCGGGACGCTTCCGCGTTTTGAACCAAGCCGCGCAAGCCCTGGCCTTCCCGGATGAAACCAGGTCGGACCAGCGGCGCATCGATGAGGAGCGAGACGGCGCCGCCACGCGAAAGCAACAGCGCTTCGTCGAGGAACTCTTTGCGGTTTGCGACCGGCGATTTCGGCATCATCCAGTGGCCGAACAGGATTCCGGCGAATGGGCCTTCACCAGGCGGGAGAACCAGGGTTGCGGGAACACGACCGCCTCTCCGACTGTCGTAGGTGAGCTCAATGAGGGTTGCGCCGTCGCGCTGCTCGCTTTTTTCCTCACGAATATTTAGGGGCGCGTTGCGATCGTAATCGAACTCGCGGACCAGCTCGTCGAATTTCGGGCCAGCTTCGGCAGCCAGGACGCTGCTCTGGTTTGGTAATGAAACCAGGAAGGGCGCCGCGGCCAGGATTGCAAAGCGCTTCATCCTTTAAGCTGGTTGAAGCGGCGGACATTCGTGGTGCGGTAATGGCGGTAAACCGCAATGATGAGCGCGAGACCGACCGCGGCTTCGGCGGCAGCAATCGCAATGGAAAAGATCGCGACCATTACCCCAGTCGGGTTTTGCGGCTCCGAGCCGAATCGCCAGAAGGCGATGAAGTTCAGGTTGGCAGCGGCAAGCATGAGCTCGATGCCGATCAGGATGAAAATCGCGTGTTTCCGGCTGAGGGCCGCGAGAAGCCCGATGGAAAAGAGGGCAGCCGAAATCATTAGGCAAAAATGAAGGCTGGGCTTCACTGCTTCTCCTCCATGACGAGAACGAGCGCGCCAATCAGGGCGGCAGTCAGCAACAATCCGACGCATTGCAACGGCCAGACATATTGGGTCATGAGGACCTCGCCGATGCGCTTGACCGTGAGCGGGTCAATTGCTCCCGACGAAACGGGGATCGACGACGATTTTGCTATCGCCCAGGCCAGGGCGCCGAAAACTGCAACCGCGACGAGCGCTCCGGCCCAGTTGAACCCGGCGTCGTCCTCGTCTTCGCGACGGGTCAGGAGAATCGTGAAAACGATCAAGACCGCGACGGCGCCGACATAAACGAATATTTGAACGAGCCCAACGAATTCCGCGCCGAGGAGGAAGTAAAAGGCAGCAAGCCCGAGAAAGGCGAGGACAAGACACAATGCGGCGTGAATGAGCTTGCGGACACAAGCGGCAGCGAGCGCGGTCGCGAGAGTGAAAACCGAAATCAGGATGAATGCCGCGGTGCTCATTCAGCGAAACGATAGGTGCGCGGCGCGAGTTTCTTTCCGGCATTCAGGAGACGGGAGAGCGCGAGGTAGACGATCACAACGATGGCGAGCGACCAAAGCCATCCCGACCAACCATGCGCCTGATAATGCCAGGCTGCCGCTGCGAGGATACAGGTGAACGCCATCGGCATCATGAATTTCCAGGCGAAGTTCATGACGTGATCCACCCGCATCCGCGGCAACGTGCCGCGAATCCAAATAAAGACGAAAAGGAGGAAGGCAAGCTTCGCGAAAAACCAGATGTAGGAAGGAACGATTTCAAGGAATGGAAGCGGCGCGTGCCAGCCACCGAGGAACAAGGTCACAGCGAGTCCGCTGACAGCGAACATGCCGAAGTATTCGGCGAGGAAAAAGATCGCGTACTTAAATCCGGAGTACTCGGTCATGTGGCCGGCGACGATTTCCGATTCGCCTTCCGGCATGTCGAACGGCGTCCGGTTTGATTCGACCAGTCCGGAGACGAAAAAGAGGATGAACGCGGCGGCGCCCCATGGCGTGAAAACGAACCAGCGCGGAATGAACCCCTGGGCGTAACCGGTCTGGGCGGCGACGATCCCATCGGCGGAGAGCGATCCGACGATCATCACGACCGGCAGGACAGTGAGGATGAGCGGCAGCTCGTAGCTGACCATCTGGGCGATGGCGCGCATCGCGCCGAGCATGGAAAATTTGTTGTTACTCCCCCAGCCCGCCATGAAAACCGCGAGTTCCGTGGCCGAACCGACGGCGAAGAAAAAGAGGATGCCGCCATCGATCGAAAACGGCGTCATGTTGCGCCCGTACGGGATCACGCCGAGGGACAGAATAGTCGGCACCGCCATCATGATGGGCGCGAGAAAATGGATAGGTTTGTCGGCGCGGTCCGGCACAATGTCTTCTTTGATGAGAAGCTTGATACCGTCAGCAATCGGCTGGAAAAGGCCGAACGGCCCGACGCGGTTGGGCCCGTAGCGGTTCTGAATTCGGCCGAGGATTTTGCGTTCCAGAACAGAGATCAACGCGAAGAGAGCCATGAAGACGCCGAGCAGCGCCGAGATATTGATCAGGCTCGAGGCGATTGCCTGAAGCCAGTCGGGGGCTGACGAGAGAAAAGAGAGCAACCATCCTTTTAGAGAAACAAAAGCCTGGTCGACGGAACTGGCGCTCATTCGCAGTGAAGGAAAGCGGTGCGTCGCTCTTTTATCAAGGCCGAAGGCTTCGGGTCCGATTCTGAATCGCGCGCAGGACGAACAAGCCGAGAATCACGCAGACGAGACCGGCCAGCGCTTCGATTACCAGCATCCAACTGGTGCCGTACTTGTCGTGGATGTAGCCGTTGAGGGCGGTCATGTAGACGACTGGAAGATTTCCGAGCGATTGGCAGAAGGCGTACTTGGTGGAGGCAACGCCGCGGCCGATGGCGTGGACGACCATGGCCGAAAAGGCCGCGTAACTGGCACCGACGAAGAACGAGTAAACGAGGACGCCAATTTGATAGACCAGCGGGGTGCGGCCGAGGCCGGCCATGCCGATAGCGACGGCGGCGAGCGCGACACCGAAACCAAAGTAGGCCCACCAGCGGCCGAAACGGTCGACGATTGATCCGGCCACGATACAGCCGACCGCGGACACGATTCCGTTCAGGACTCCAGTTACGAGTGCAACTGTGTCAGCACTTGCTCGCCAGTCGTCGGCGACGGCCGACCAAAGATTGCTCATGGCGCCGGCCCCAATCGGTGAAGCAACAAGAACAATGCTGAGGAGCGGAATCGCCATCTTTAGCATGGCGAGCAGGTCGCGGCCGAGCAGGCGCATCCGTGCCCGAACGCTTTCCCCCGGCGAAACGACGCGGAAATCCGAAGCGAAATAGAGCGCGATCGCTCCGAACAGCATGGCGAACGCGAGGACGCTTCCGGCCATCTCCTTCGACATATGCGAGCCAAGCCAAACCCCGGCCCCGCCGCCGACGCCGGTCCCGCCGAGATTGCCTGCCTGATACCAGCCGGCGGCCCGCCCTTTTTCATTATCTGCAACGGTGTGCGCCATGATGCCGCCGAGGGGCAGAACCATGAGAGTCGACGCGACCTGGGAAATGAAGACAGTCGTGGTGAGGAGCGCGGCTGAGCTTTGCTGAAATGGAATCAGGGAGAGCGCGAAGATTGTAGCGGCACCGGTCGTTAGGCCAATGAGATACCAGCGTTTGGGCGTCAGGGTGAGATCTGCGAGCGGACCCCAAAGAAAGAGCCAGAGATTTGCCGCCACTCCGACTGCAGTGATCGCTCCGGCCGCGAATACGGAAAAGCCGGCCCGAGTCAGGAAAAAAGGCATCGTGATCGAGACAAAACCGCTGCTAATCCCGTAAGGCAGGACGAGAAAAAAGAAACTAAACGGAGGTGTGGATTGACGAATGGCCAGGCCTTCATTTTGATCCACCAGAGAATGACTGACAGATTGATACTGGCGCGGCAAGCTGGCTTCGGCAGGGTATCGATTTGAAAGACATGAATCCCGACCCGTATTTCTTTCTCGTGATTTTTACCGGCGTTGCGCTGGTTTTTCCGCTCGGGCCCCTGGCCTTGGCCTGGCTTTGGCGGCGGTTCGCCCAGCCGCCAAAACCGGGACCGCAGAAAAACGCGACCTATGAATGCGGGATGGAATCGGTCGGCGACGCGCAGGTCCAATTCCAATCGCAGTATTATCTGTACTGCATCATTTTCCTGATCTTCGACGTGGAAGCGGTATTCCTCGTGCCGTTTGCGGTCGCGTTTACCGGTCTGCCATTCGGCGCGTTCATCGCTATTCTTGTATTCCTGCTCCTGCTTTTGGAAGGACTGGTTTGGGCCTGGAGCAAAGGTTGTTTAGATTGGGCCCGGATAAGGAAATCGGAGGCATGAGCGATACGATCGACGAAGGACTGCGGAGCGAGCTCCAAAAGCAGGGCGTCTGGGTAACGTCGACGCAGGAGCTCTATAACTGGGGGCGGCGGAATTCGATCTGGCCCCTCCAGTTTGGCCTGGCCTGTTGCGCGATCGAGATGATCGCCACGGCGGCCTCCCGTTACGACCTGGCCCGCTTCGGCGGAGAAGTTTTCCGGCCATCGCCTCGCCAGGCGGATTTAATGATCGTGGCCGGGACCGTCACCAAAAAAATGGCGCCACAAATCGTCCGGCTTTACAACCAGATGCCGGACCCGAAATACGTGATCGCGATGGGTGCGTGCGCGATTTCCGGCGGACCGTTCAAGCAGGGTTACAACGTGCTGAAAGGCATCGACCGTTTTTTGCCGGTGGATGTTTACATTCCTGGGTGCCCGCCGCGGCCGGAGGCGTTGCTGCACGCGTTCATGGAATTGCAGCGCAAGATCAAGGATCAGCAGCTGACTGGAACAGAAAAGGCAGCGCATCTCAGTCGCGAACAGCCCAGTGAATTTCCGGTCCCGAATTTCGGCAGCCACGATCTTGAGCCGCCGAATAATCCGGACGTATTCCGTCCGCCGCAGCTAGAGCGCGCCTGAGATGGAAGCGCCCGAGGAACTGAAGGCGCGCGCCGAAGCGGCGGTGCCAGGGGCAAAGATCACAATTGTGCCGAACACGGCTGTCGTGAGCCAGGCGTCATTGTTAATAGACCCTGAGCACGCGGTGGCGATCGCGAAATTTCTTCGGGACGATTCCGCGTTGAAGCTGGATCACTGCTCGAATGTGACGGGCGTCGATTGGCTCGATCGGAAAGTGACGAAGAAAATCAAGGTGAAGCAGGTCGTCGAGGGCGTGGAGAAGGAGGTCGAGCAAACGCAGGAGGAATCGTTCCCGGGATATCTCGAAGCGGTTTATCACCTGTTCTCGATGGCCTTGAAACATGGGCCGCTGATCATTCGAATGCGGACACCGGATCGAAGCGCAGGCGCGCACCTGCCGTCACTCACGCCAGTCTGGCGAAGTGCTGAGTTCCAGGAACGCGAAATTTTCGATCTCTACGGAATCAAGTTCGATGGGCATCCCGATTTGCGCCGGATCCTGATGTGGGACGAGTTCGAGGATTTCCCGATGCGGAAAGATTATGTCGACCCGGATGATTTCGAATACGAGCCGACACCACACGACGAGGTTCTGGACCGGGCGAAGGAGCATTATCCAGCGCGTCCACAGACGGATGGGGCGGAGGCGATTAGCGCGGCAGTGAAGCAAACATGAGCGCGACCGGATTTCACGAGCTTGAGGAAGCGCCGCCGCCGATGACCTCGCGGATCGACGGCGATCTGATGGAGGTCTCGATGGGGCCGCAGCATCCGTCCACGCACGGCGTATTTCGAATGAATGTCGCGCTAGACGGCGAAGTGGTTCGGAAACTGAAGCCGGTCTTCGGCTACTTGCATCGAAACCATGAGAAGATCGGCGAACGCACCAGCTACCTCGGCTCGATGCCGTACACGGATCGGCTCGATTATTTTTGCTCGATGACCAACAATTGGGCGTATGCGCTCAGTGTTGAAAAGCTGGCGGGGATCGAAGTGCCCGAGCGCGCCGAATATCTGCGCATCATCCTGGCAGAGCTGACCCGGCTCCAGAATCACACCTCGCTCCTCGGCTTTCTCCTCAGCGACATGGGGGCATGGGGGACGCCGCTCATGTACGCCTTTCGCGAGCGGGAAAAAATTCTGGACCTGTTCGAATCGCTCTCCGGCTCCCGGATGATGTGTGACTACATGCGCTTCGGCGGCTGCCGGGTGGACGCGGGGCCGGACTGGTTCGCGGGTGCGAAGAAAATCGTCGACGCCTTTCCGCGTTTCCTCGACGAATTTGAAAAGCTAATCGTTTCGAATGAGATCCTGATCGCGCGGACGCAGGGAGTGGGAAAGTTGTCGGCCGCGCTGGCGATCAGCGCCGGGATCACCGGTCCGATGCTGCGAGCCAGCGGGGTAAATTACGATCTCCGGAAAGTGGACGCCTACGGATTTTATCCGCGCTTCAAATTCCGGGTGCCGCTGGGCGACCACGGCGATTGCTACGATCGGCTTATGATCCGCGCCCTCGAGATGCGCGAGAGCCTCGGGATTCTGCACCAGGCGATGAAAGATATTCCGGCGGGGCCGATCATGAATCCGAAGGTGAAAATTCGCGCGTTCAAGCCGCCTGTTGGCGAAGCCTATGGCCGAATCGAGGGACCGAAAGGCGAGCTCGGCTTCTATTTAATAAGCGATGGCGGCGCGAGCCCGTATCGTTACCGGGTCCGCCCGCCGAGTTTCATTAACCTGACCATCCTCGAAGATATGTGCCTCGGTCATACCGTCGCGGACGTCATGGTTATTCTTGGCAGCGTCGATATCGTCATGGGAGAAGTGGATCGGTAATTATGATCGGCACTGGAGTTCTCAAGGGAATGGCGGTCACGGCCAGGAATTTCGTCGGAAGCTATTTCGAGAAAGACCGGCTGATTACGGTGCAATATCCGGAGGAGCGGAGCCCGCTACCGGAAAACTACCGGAACTTTCCGTTCCTGGTTTTCGACGGAGACGATCAGCATGCCGGCTTGCGATGCGTCGCCTGCCAGATTTGCGAAAAAGAATGTCCGCCGCAGTGCATCTACATCACCAAGAGCAAGGACAAGAAACCGGATTACGTCGGCAAACCGCAGTTTTATCCGGCAGTGTTCGATATCGACATTTCGGTCTGCATGAGCTGCCAGATTTGCGTCGAGGTTTGTCCGTTCGAGGCGATCAAGATGGACA
>JBJMXC010000235.1:0-10065 GCA_045809825.1 Chthoniobacterales bacterium
AGCTCTACACAGCCAACGGCGCGACGAACGACATTTCCATCGTGGATGTGAAGGCGCGGAAGGAAATGAAGCGCGTCAAAGTCGGGGACGGGCCGTGGGGTATTGCGATCGGGCCCGCGTTGTAGCGCCGAATCCTTTCGGGGTTACAACGCGCGAAGTGGAATCGACGCATCGTCACTGCGCTTGTCCGATTCCCGCAACCATCCAGCGAAAAGAGCGAGACCCGCGATCACATAAACAAGACCGGCGGGGATCCACATGATCAATCCGCCGAGCTCTTGATCTTCGAGCGGCGTTAATCCCCAAGGCTGGGTCGTATTCGCGTAGATCGGATACCACAGTGATCGCGTGAACGTGAGGAGGGCCCCGAGCAAGCCGCTGTGGAGTGCGGTCGTAAACATGTAGAGGACGGCGGCACCGAATCCGATTGCTCGCCGCCGGCCGTGCAGGATGGCCCACCAAAAGAGCAGCGCGGAAAAGAGGAAGCTCGCGTGCTGCAGCGCGTGGATGAATTCATTGTCGCGCGTGGCTTGGAAAAGGACCGGGACATGCCAGCTCCAAAGGACGACAGCATGAATGATCCAGGCTACAAACGGAGCGGTGATGCTTTTCCAGAAGTGCTGCCAATGCGGATTGTTGGCCCACGAAGCCATCGTTTTCGCGGACGAGCGCGGTAACGCCCAGAGAAACGGGATCAACGGTCGGCCCAACACCAACAAGGGCGCCGCCACGAGCATGAGCAACTCGTGTTGCGTCATGTGAGCGGAGAAAAGGACCGCCCCCCATGGATGAAGTGGCGAGACGAGAGCAATCACGAGCGTCAGCCAACCGGCGGCGAAGCACGCGATGTCGGTCGCTCCAAACGTCGCCTTGGACGCGGCGCGAAGGCGCACGATTCCCGCGACGTAGAGAAATCCTGAGACCAACAGCGGCGTTACGACTCCGGGCTCGAACACCCACCAATCATTCAGTTCCTGCAGATTCGCCGGACCGATTTCGTGGCCGAATGTCCTGGCAACGAGAAGGAAAAGGGCGACCCCAACAAAAAGAAACCGCCGCTTCATTCCAAACAGGGATGAATGAAGAAGACGGGCAAACCTTGCGCGAAAATCAGGCAGAAAAAAATCGCGCTATCCATCATGCCGAGCATCGCCATGAAACGCCGCCGGCCGAGGCCCGCGGTCTCACGCTCGGTCCCGCGCGGCCCGTTTAATTTTCGCCAATGCGACCACGCGATGAATCCGGGCACAGCGGCGGCAGCGAGAAACACCAAACTCGTGATCGGTAGTATCCAGCGGTGACCGCTCGAGCACGCCCAGGGCACCATCGCGTAGATGGTTTGCAGTTGAATCCCCCAAATGACCGCCGAACCAAGCACGCCGACCCAAAGGGCCAGATTTTCGCGCGGCGAAGTTCCTTCTTTGTCCGATTCTGAGCCGACCAGGTCGTCCTGCCGCGCCGGCAGCGGCTCCCTTTCCTCCCATCCTGACTGCTCAATTTCCGTTTTCACAAGCCGATCCAGTAAGGTCCGAAGTAAACGATCGCGTAGAGTGGCAGCCAGATTCCCGCGATCCAATACCAGTAGACCGCGGTCACCCGGACATCGCGCGCGTGCTTGTCGTCCAAGCCGAATTTGCTGATGTAGGCAAACATGAGCGTGTCCTCGATCACGCCGACCATCAGGTGAAGCAGGTGCATGAAAAGAATCCCCCAGACGACCGAGGCGTAGGCGTTGTCGTCCCAGCGAAATTGGGTGCCGTGAAACTCCCGGATGCGAAAGGCGATCGCGATGAGGCCGAAGATGACTGCGAGTGACGAAGCGATCAGCACCCCTTTCTTGTCGTAACGGAGGGCCGCCCGATCGGTCACGAACATGAAAAAGGCGGCGGCCAGAATGACGACGAGGTTGAGCGTGCCCCAAAAAAGATCCGGAGCCGGATGGAAATTCGGCGGCAGATAATTGATCTGCGGGGGCGGCCAATCCTGGAAATTCGCGCGGAGATAGAAATAGGTCGCAACCAGGATCGCGAACATCGTCGTTTCAATTGCAAGAAGGAGCGCGTTGCCGATCCAGATTGGCGAACGATGGTCCATCGCGCTGGGAGGCAGCTCAGAGACATCGATCAGGCGTCGAGTCGTGCTCATGTTGCTTCTCCTTCGCGCATGAATGGCTTCGGCAAGGCCAACTCATCCGCCTCCTTTTCTTTCCGATCGAGCTCCTGTTTTTCTTTTTCGGTCCCACTCCAGAACCAGGGAACAAGGGCGAGAAGACAAAAGAATCCCCCGATTGGAAATGCCCACGGATTGAAAATGCCGAAGGTGAAGGTCAGTCCGACGGCGACCGCGAGAAGGAAGGGATAAATCGAGTCGCCGCACAATTCGAAGCGATGATCGGGCGCGGCCTCGAGAACGGTGGTGCTAAGGACCTCGCGCGTCTCCACAGCGAGACCGGTGACCAATGGCGAAATCTGCGCCTGGTCCCACACTGCGAACCGGCCAGCTACGGTAGGCAGGTAAAGAAAATTGTAACTGGGCGGCGGAGATGTCGTCGCCCACTCGAGGGTCCCCGCGAACCAGGGATTGTCGCCGGCTAGCGCACCGCGCTTCCGGCTCCAAGCTACATTATAGATAAAGAGCAGGACACTGACGCCGATGATGAAAGCCCCAATTGTGGCCAGTAGATTCATTCTCCCCCACCCAGTTTCAGGCACGTAGGTGTAAATGCGCCGGGTCATCCCGTGGAGGCCAAGCTGGTGCATCGGGAAGAACGTCAGGTTGAAGCCAACGAAAAAGGTCCAAAAATTCCATTTGCCTAACGACTCGTTCAGCATCCGCCCCGTCCATTTCGGGAACCAATAATAGAAGGCACCGAAGAGCGGGAAAACGGCCCCGCCGATGAGGACGTAATGGAAATGCGCGACGACGAAAAAGGTGTCGTGGACCTGGAGATCAATCGGCACGGCGGCGAGCATGATTCCGCTGAGGCCCCCGAAGACGAAGAGGGCGATGAACCCGCCGACGAACAAGAGCGGCGTCATTAGTTTTGGACGGGTTCCACCCCAGAGGGTTGTGATCCAACAGAAGATCTGAATTCCGGCCGGCACCGCGATGATCATGCTCGCGGCCGTGAAGAAGCTCTGGCCCAGCTCCGGCACCGGCGTCGCAAACATGTGGTGAACCCAGAGCCCAAACCCGATGAACGCAGTCGAGATCAGGGAAAGGACGAGCGCGGTGTAGCCGAAAATTCTTCGGCGCGCGAATGTCGGGATGATCGTGGAGATGAACCCGGTCGCCGGGATGAAGATGATGTAAACCTCGGGATGCCCGAAGAACCAGAAGATGTGTTGGTAGAGAAGCGCGTCTCCGCCTTCGGCCGGATTGAAGAAGTGCGTGTTGACGTGCGCGAGCCGATCCATCGCGAGATAACCGCTCGCCAGCATGACCGATGGCATCGCAAAAATGACCATGAACGATTGCACCACCATCGCCCAAACGAAGATCGGGATCCGGTTTAACGACATGCCGGGCGCTCGTTGCTTGAAAACGGTCGTGATGATCTCAACCGCTCCGACGAGGGCGGCGATCTCGGTAAGCGTGATCATTTGCGCCCAGAAATCGACCCGTTTGCCGGGCGAGAACTGCGGACCGGACAGCGGCGGATAGGAGAACCAGCCCGTGTCCGGGCCAACGTTGAAGATCAGTCCGGCATAAAGCAGGATTCCCCCGAAAAGAAAAACCCAGTAGCCGAGCGCGTTCAGCCGCGGGAAGGCAACGTTTCGGGTCCCTATCATGAGCGGCACGAAATAAATACCCATCGCTTCCATGATCGGAACGGCGAAGAGGAACATCATCGTTGTGCCGTGGACGGTGAAGAATTGATTGTAGAGATCGGGCCCGATGAAATGGTTTTCCGGAAAGGCGAGCTGGATGCGCATGAGGAGCGCGAGGATTCCCGCGAGGATGAAAAAGCAAAACGCCGTGATGATGTAGCGGCGTGCGATGTCCTTATGGTTCGTCGTCTCGAGCCAGCCGATTAGCCCGCTCCGCCGCCGCCACGTGACGTCCAGCTCCCGATGCCTGAGCTCGTCCTGCTTGTCGGAGACTTCCACTTCCTGAACGGCGAGCGGTTTCATTTCAGGCTCTCCAGGTAATCGACGAGGGCATTGAGATCGTCGGAGTTGAATTGATTCGCGGGCATGCGGACGCCGGGTTTGATATTTTGTGGATTCGAGATCCAATCGGCGAGGTCGCGCGGGGTGTTGAGCAACGCGCCGGCAGCCAGCAATGTCCGGCTGCCAAAATGAGTGAGGTCAGGACCCGCCGACGCGCGCGCATTCGTCCCCTGGATTGAGTGGCAGGTCATGCATTGACTCTGAAGAAACACCTGCTGCCCATGCTGCTGGGACGGCGTTGAAGGCGCCGGCGCGTTTGCGCGCTGCGACGCGACCCAGGCCTGGAATTCTTCCGGCGACTCGACGACGAAATCGAGCCGCATATGCGCATGCTGATGGCCGCAGAACTCGGCACATTGGCCGCGGTACTTGCCCGGCCGGTCCGCTTTCAACCAGGTGGAAGTCGGGTGGCCCGGGATCAGGTCTTTTTTCCCGTGCAGGTTCGGCACCCAGAAACTGTGGATGACGTCAACCGAGCGCAAATCGATCTTCACGGTGCGTCCGGTCGGAACGTGAACTTCATTCGCGGTCGTCACGATGTTGGCGGGCTCGCGATCGTCGTACTGTACCTCCCACCACCACTGGTGACCGGTCACCTTGATGATCAGCGCGTTCGGATCCGAGGAGAGCGCGTAGACAGCGGTCCCGGTCAGGACGTCCGAGAAAAGGAGGATGAAAAGAATCACCACCGAAGCGATGACGCAGCCGATCACGAAGCGGGACTTGCGAGCGTCGGCCGTCGGGTCACGTGGAAGCAATTGCTCCAGCGAGGCCTCGCCCTGCGGCGGACGGCGGTGCGAGATCGCGAAAAAAAGAAAAATCGCGACGAGCACGAAGACGGCGGTGAGAACGGTGAAATAGAACCACCACTGCTGGGAGATATGGGCGGCCTGCGACCCGGCGGGGTCGAGCGCCGATTGCATGGCCCCTAAAATCATTTCGGCATCTCGGCGGATTTCGGGAGCGACGAATCATGCGGGGTTTGCGCCGGCATGGAGTTGGGCGGCGTCGCGCCTTTGAGATGATCGTCACGAGCAGGCGCGGCGCCGCTGGTCCCGAGCGCGCCAACGCTGCGAACATAGGCGACCAATTGCCAGGCCTGGGACTCGACGATCTTACCGCGGAACGAGGGCATCCCGTTGGGCCGTCCTTCCATGATCGTGGCGAAGATCTGCTGGGGCGAACTTCCGTAGATCCACTTTTCGTCCATCAGGGCAGGCCCCATACCGCCGCCGCCGTGGGCGTGGCAGCCGACGCAATTGAAGGCCGAAAAGAGCGTCTGCCCCTGGCTCACAGCGTAAGCATTTTCATCGTAACTGTTTTGCGGAACTGGGGTTTGGGTTTGGCCCCCGCCGGGATGCAAATCGCTGAGCGAATTGGCCGGGCTTTTTTCTGGCGGCGCGGTCGACTGGAAGTCGCGCTTCTCGCGTTTGCAACCGGAAGCGAGCAGAAGGAGACAGACAGGGACAATCAGGAAAGCAGGAACGCGGGAAAAAGAATTCCCGAGTTCCCGATCTTTTCCTGTTTTCCTGATTTCCTGATTCATTTTGCAGCTGCGATTTGTTTCGGCGGCTCTGGCACGCGCGGCACTTTGTATTCGTCGAGGATTGCTCCGATCTGATCGCGCTTTCGGACGAGGACGGCGTCGATTTCGTCACGCAGCGCGCGATCCGTTTTCCGCACTCCCATGGCGATGCTGAACGTGAACGGCAGGTGCGGATCGGCGGCGGGCTCGACCGGCACGACTTCGAGCGGCACATCCGACTTGCCCGCGAAATATCCGCCAAGGGGGCCCCACGCGATTGCTACGTCGATGTCGCCTTTCACGACGGCATCGATGATTCGCGCCGGTGGATTTGCCTCGGCGTAATCGCCATAAACCGTGTAGCCAACGACGTTGTTTACGATGCCTCGATCGGCGAGGGCGTGGGCCGGCGGAGTGTTCCGGCCGTCGTTCCCGATCATCTGGACCCCGATCTTCAACTGCCGGAGCGCCGGGTCGTCGAGCGAGCTGACATTGATCTGTCGATCCTTCCGATAAACAAAAACGTAGCTCGACCGGTAGTACGGGGCGGTGGTCAGCGCCATGTCGAAGTGCGCCGGGACGCCGAGAACGAGGTCGCAGCGATCTTCCTTCAGCGTCTCCCGGAAAAATCCGCGCCGTTGCGCCCGCCATGAATATTCGATGTTTGCATCGAGCTCATGGGCGACGAGGTCCGCGATCTTGTTTTCAAAGCCATCCCGATGCTGGTTTGAAAATGGCAAATTGTTTGGATCGGCTGTGACCCGCAGGACGCGCTTGAACGGCGGTCCGTTCGGCGCCGCCGATTCCTGCACGGGCACGCAACAATCGTTTTGCGCAGCGGCGCTCGAGACCAGGGCGATCGAGGCAGCGAGTTGCAGCGTGCCCTGTCTCAGTGCAATTCGAAGTCCGCTGGCGACAGCGAACCCTCCAACGCCAGTGGATGTCACCTTACGGCAACGCGAAGACATAGAGCATTCCGCCTTTGCTGGTTTTTTGGGGCAGATCCTTCATCGCGTTCACAAAACCGAGCGCGGCCGTCGGGTCGCGCGGATCCAGATCGCCGGCGACGATGGCGCCGGCCCAGCCGCCCACGCCCGAGAGAATCGCGACGTATTGTTTCCCGTCGGGCCCTTTGTACGTGATCGGCTGCCCGATAATTCCCGAACCACATTTGAATTGCCACAGCACCTCACCGGTCTTCGCGTTTACACACTTAAAGAATCCGTCCATCGTTCCGTAAAAGGCGATGTCGCCCGCCGTCACGACGGTCCCGCTCCAGACCGGGAAGTCCTCGGAGATCTGCCACACCTTCTTTTTTTGGAACGGGTCCCAGGCGCAGAACTCGCCGCGTTTCCCATCAGGCTCCGACGGATACATCTTCACGTTCACCCCGAGATACGGCGTCCCTTCGATGTAACTGGCTTCGGTCGCCTCGTAATCCATCGCGAGGTTCTGGTGCGGGATATAGAGCAGGTTCGTCCGCGGTGACCACGCGCATGGTTGCCAGTCCTTGGCGCCGGGCGCCGCCGGCGAGACGTCCCGAATCGTCTTGCCGGTGACCGGCTTTTTTTCCTCGTTCGTGATGATCCTGCCAGTCTGAAGATCAACGCCCTTGCTCGACGTGATTCGCATGAACGGCGTGGCGGAGAGAACTTGACCGGTCAACCGGTCCCAGATGTAGACGTAGCCGTTGCGTTGCGCGGCGAGCAGGACTTTGCGCGTCGTGCCGTCGATCGGCAAATCGAGGACGAGATTCTCATTGATCCCGTCGTGATCGAATTCGTCGTGCGGATTCATTTGGTAGAACCATTTCGCCGCGCCGGTTTCCGGATCGCGTGCAAAAACACCGCAGGCCCATTTGTTATCCCCCGGCCGGAGCTCGGGATTCCAGGCGCCGGGGTTTCCGGTGCCGTAATAAATCAGGTTCGCCTCGGGGTCGTAGGTCACCCAGCCCCAGACCGTCCCGCCACCGATCTGCCAATGATTTGCCGGCCAGGTGCTGACCCCGAGGTCCTTCCCCTGGTCCATTTTGTAGAACGGCTTGAAGTCCCGGCCGATGAGGCAATCCTTGTCGGGGCCAGTGCTATAGGCGCGCCACGCGATTTTGCCGGTCAAGGCATCGACCGCTGTGAGCCAGCCGCGAACGCCGAGCTCGCCGCCGCTATTGCCGACGAGGACTTTGTTTTTCACGACCAGCGGCGCCATCGTGATCGTCTCGCCCTTGTTGATCTCGCCCAGCTTCGTTTTCCACATCTCTTTCCCGGTCTCGGCGTTCACGCAGACGGTGTGATCGTCGAGGGTGTTGAAATAAATTTTGCCCTCGAAAAAGAAGCAGCCGCGGTTCACCAGATCGCAACAGGCCACGCCCTGGGCCGCCGAAGCCGGCTCCGGCTCGTATTTCCATTTCAACTTTCCGCCGTTCTTCAGGTCCAGCGCGTAGAGAATGTCCGGGAAAGGCGTCACCACATACATGGTGTCGCCGACGACGAGCGGAGCGGCTTCGTGCCCGCGATTTACGCCAGTCGAAAATGTCCACGCGACTTTCAGGTCTTTCGCGTTCTCGGTCGTGATCTGGTCCAGACCACTGAAACGCGTGCCCTGATAATCTTTTGCGGGCATGGTCCATTGGCCGTCGTCCTTTTCGGCACCGGCGGCGGCCGTGGCAGTTGCTGCAGGCGACGGCGTTTGTCTTGCCGTTGCCGAAGGTGAGGGCGTTTGTCCGGCCGTTGCCGAAGGTGACGGCGTTTGTCCCGTCGCCGAGGAAATCATCCCCGCGACGAGGACACTGCAGCCTGTACGTAAAACGGTCTTCACGATTCTAGGACACGAAACGCAGCGGCAGAACTTCGCGGGCGTGCCAAAATTAGAAATCGCGACCGACGAGAGGCGGCCGGGCGCTCAAGTTTTAGCCTCCAAGTTTCGTGAGCACGAACGCGGCGAGGAAGCCCAGGACGGTGATGAGCCCGGCAAAGTCGTGCGCTTCGGCGAAGGCTTCCGGAATGTTAGCAGAAGCTTGCGCGCGTTCTCCGGGTTGATTCCCACGAGCCGAATCCCGTAAAAATTCACACGTGTAATACGCACGTGCGCGGCTTCCTGCGGGCGGAGAACCCTTCGCCGGAAAAAAATAGAAAACCGCTTTGAATCTCGTCCGCGTTCAAGAATGGCGGCGTGCGGAATCGGACGCGCACGCGAACTAACAGAGGGAGTTAAATGCGAGCATTACGTTGGTACGGCAAGGGAGATGTGCGGGTGGAAAAAGTTCCGGACCCGACGATTGAGGAACCGCGCGACGCGATCGTAAAGGTCACCAGCTGCGCGATCTGCGGAAGCGATCTTCACCTTTACGATCACTTCATGGTAGGCCTCGAGAAGGGCGACATCCTCGGGCACGAGTTCATGGGCGAGGTCGTTGAGGTCGGGAAAGGCGTGAACGGCCGGCTCAAGGTGGGCGAACGCGTGGTCGTTCCCTTCACAATCATCTGCGGCGAATGCGACCAATGTAAGAAAGGTAATTTTTCGGTCTGCGAACGAACGAACCGCAAAAAGGAAAACGCGGACAAGATGTTTGGCCACACCACCGCGGGCCTTTTCGGTTATACCCATCTCACCGGCGGATATCCGGGCGGCCAGGCGGAATATGTGAGGGTGCCATTTGCGGACACGACCCACATCAAGGTGCCGGAAAGTTTAACCGACGATCAGGTTCTTTTTCTCGGCGACATCTTCCCGACCGGCTGGCAGGCAGCTGCCCAATGCGACATCCAGCGGACCGACACCGTGGCTGTGTGGGGCTGCGGTCCGGTGGGACAATTCACGATCCGAAGCGCAATCCTGCTCGGAGCAAAGCAGGTCATCGCGATCGATCGCGTACCCGAACGCCTCGACATGGCGAAGGCTGCGGGAGCGATTCCGATCAATTTCGAAACCCAAAGCGTGGTCGAATTATTGAACGACCTCACGATGGGCAAAGGTCCTGAGAAATGCATCGACGCGGTCGGAATGGAAGCGCATGTGACGAGCACGCTCGATTCAGTTTACGACCGGGCCAAACAGGCCATGATGGCGGAGACCGATCGGCCACATGTCCTCCGTGAAATGATGTATGTCTGTCGCCCGGCCGGCACTCTTTCCGTCCCCGGTGTTTACGGCGGATTGATGGACAAGATCCCGTTTGGCGCGGCGATGAACAAAGGCCTCACGATCCGGATGGGCCAGACCCACGTGAACCGCTGGACCGACGACCTGCTCCGGCGAATCGAGGAACGCCAGATTGATCCGTCATTCGTAATCACCCACAAGACCAACCTCGATCAGGCGCCGGAGATGTACGAAACGTTTCGCGATAAAAAAGACGGCTGCATCAAAGTC
>JBJMXC010000236.1:0-9415 GCA_045809825.1 Chthoniobacterales bacterium
GCTTATGCCGGGTTACGATGAGCGTGGGCTGCTCGGAATCGCATTCCATCCAGGCTTCTCGGATTCGAACAGCCCCGGTTTCCGCAAACTCTACACCTACACCAGTGAACCGGTGAACGGCCCGGCGGATTTCACCGTTCCCAACCCGAACCCGTTCAATCATCAAAGCGTGATCGCGGAATGGCAGGTTTCCGCTGGCAATCCCGACGTGGTCGATGTGGCGACGCGCCGCGAGGTGATGCGGATCGATGAGCCACAATTCAATCACAACGCCGGCCAGATGGTCTTCCGGCCAAGCGACCACTACCTCTACATCTCGTTAGGCGACGGCGGCGCGGCCAACGACGTGGGAGATGGACATGATCCTGTCGCCGGCAACGGTCAGAAGCTCAGCACCGTGCTCGGCAAGATCCTGAGAATCGATCCACTCGCGCCCGCGGCTCAACCAGCCAGTACCGATCCCATCAGCGGCAACGGCAAGTACCGGATCCCGGCTTCGAATCCATTTACGGCCGGCGTTCCGGAAAACGTCCGCGAAATTTTCGCCTACGGTTTCCGCAATCCGTTTCGCTTTAGTTTCGACGCGGTGACCGACAAACTCATCGTGGCCGATGTCGGACAAGATCACATCGAGGAGATCGATGTCGTCGAGGCCGGGAAGAATTACGGCTGGAACAAAAAGGAAGGCACGTTCCTGTTCAATCCAGCCAATGGCAACGCGACCGTCGACCCGTCACCGGATCCGGCGCTGACCGATCCAGTCGCCGAGTACAGCCACGAGAACGGCATCGCCGTCCTCGGCGGGTACCTGTATCGCGCCACAACCATTCCTGCGCTGACCGACAAATATGTCTTCGGCGATTTCTCGACCACGTTCACTGCGCCCAAAGGTCATCTGTTTTACATGGATGATCTTAACTCTGGCGTGATCCGGGAGCTGCGGATTGGGAATGACGAGCGCCCGCTAGGATTATTCCTCAAGGCATTTGGCCGCGATGCCGCCGGAGAAATTTATGCGCTGGCCAGCACCAATCTCGGACCATCGGGAAGCTCCGGCCAGGTTTTGAAAATCGTTCCGGCACCTGCGTCACCGGCACTGGTAAACCTCGCGACGCGGATGCGAGTTCAAACCGGCAACAACGTTCTTATCGGCGGCTTCATCCTTACCGGAAGCGCGCCGAAAAAAGTCATCCTACGCGCAATCGGACCATCCCTTACCGCGAATAACCAACCGCTGCCAGGCCGGTTGACCGACCCGACGCTGACCCTGTACGACGGTGCGGGCAATCCGCTCTTCACCAATGATGATTGGATGGCCAGCTCACAGAAGCAGGCGATCATCGACAGCACCGTTGCACCGACTGATCCGAAGGAATCGGCGATTGTTGCCACGCTTCAGCCGGGGAACTACACCGCGATCATGAGCGGCGCGAACGGCGCAACCGGAATCGGGGTTGTGGAACTTTACGACCTCGACCAGTCGGCGCCAGCAAATCCCGGCAACATCGCCACGCGTGGATTCGTCGAGACCGGCGACAATGTAATGATCGGCGGTTTCATCGTCGGCGGGTCGCAAAATCGGACCGTTCTCGCTCGCGCGATCGGGCCCTCGCTGACGGCGGTCGGCGTTCCGAATGCACTCCAGGATCCGATTCTCGAATTGCACAATGGTTCCGGAACGATCCTGGCAACAAACGACAACTGGAAGTCCGACCAGCAGGCCGCAATTACCGCGACTGGCCTCGCTCCGAATGACGACCGGGAAGCAGCTATTCTATCCTCGCCGCTGGCGCCGGGAAATTATACCGCGATAGTCCGGGGCGCTGGGACCGAGACAGGCGTTGCCTTGGTCGAAATCTACCAACTGCCCTGATCACTACGCTGCCGCGGCCCTTACGTTTTGTTCGTCGAGGTGAGCCCAGTCGACGGCTACGCGATGCTTGCGCGCGAAGCGGTCGTGGAAGAGGAGCTCTTTGTGCCGGCAGCCATGTTCATGGACAAGCCGCGTTACTTTGACGTCGAAACAACAATACTCGGCGATCTCCATGATTCGTCCTTCCCGCCACCAGCGGATCGCGTCCAGCCCGGCCGCGGTCTTTTGGATCCCGAGGGTTGCGTGCGCGATTGCATCGAGCGCGAGACGATGACCGACACGCTTCTCCATGTCTGCCATCAGGTCAGCGGTCGGAAGCTCCGCGATTAGATCGAGGATCGTGTAGCCCATCAGGACCTGGTAATCGAAGTTCACAACGTTGAATCCGACGACGAGGTCCGCCCGGCGCAGCCGCTCAACCAATTGGTTGACCTCCGCTTCGCCGAATACCTCGTAACGGCCGCTCGCGGTACTGAAAGTCACCCCGACCGACATTCGCATATCCCCTTTGCGCGCCCAACCGCCCGCGTCGTTCGCTGTTCGCTGAGTTTCCAGGTCGAAATAAACAATGTCCCGCGGCATCGGCGAATCTCAGCGAACCGTGGCGGTCATTTCAATTCAAATCCGCCGCAATCGAAACTCATCATTTGATCGGCCCCGGTGACGCGGAATTGTTCGACGACCGCGCCGTCATCCTGAAAAACATAAAGCGTATTGCTGCCGCGTGACGTAACCAACGCGCGGATGAGGGATTGAGTTTCGCTGATCGAACAGAGCGGCAGGCCGTCCGCGCTTTTCAGGAAACTGCCGTCTGCGTCGTAACCCATCGCTAGCTCGACCGTCACTCGGTCGTCGTTGAGCAACGGATTGGCCAAAAGTTTGATCTTCACTTTTTCTGGCGCCGCCTGGCTCGCCTTCGCTACGGGTTTTCCATCCACGACCGAAAAGTCCTTGTGCGCGGTAATCGATTTCTCCAACTCAACTTTCCATTCGGAGACGGCTTGAGTCGCGCCTTCGGTTTTTGTCGCAGCCAGGGTCAGGGCTCGCACGCGCTGCCCAGTCTCGCTCTCCTCCAGCAGATAAATAGTGTCGGCGTTCTTCGCAGCGGCCAAACATTTTGGCTGTGGGCCGCTGGCCGACGGCGGCAGGCGGCGAAGAAGTTCTCCCGACGAAGCGTACTCTTTCACTTCCAGCTCGGGGGAGTCCTTCGCGACGTGGTCGATTACCCAGCGAGACCCATCGCGGCCTGGAACAGACGCGATCGGATCGATATCGAGCGAGTTTTTGGCGGAAGGTGACGGCGCAATGTCTTCGTTATCGGTGTCCTTAAGTTTCGTCGTTTTGTCCGCCACGTCATAGATGACATGACCGGATCCGGGCGGAACCAGGTCGACCGAAAGAAGAAGGTTCGCATCGTCCACTGAGATTGAGCGAATTTTGCTGAAACGCGGCGCATCCGGCGCGGTGATCCAGTCGTTGAAGAAAAAGCCGACCCCTTCGATTTTGAGATCGCCGACAACCCACCCATGGGCGGTGTATTTTCCGGCTGGTGCGTTCTCGCCCGCATCGTCTTTGCCGTCCCAGGTGGTGGAAAGAGAATCGTTGCCGATCGTAAACTCATTTATGTCGGCTTCGCGAAACAGGACTCGGACGAGATTCCCTTTCGCGTCATAGATCCCGAGGCTGATCGTTCCATCCAGCGGCGGCGGCACAAAACTGACGCGGATGTTTCGTGCGGGCGGCGAAGCAGTCTCAGTGGGGGACGGGGACGGTGATTCCTGCGCGCCGAGATTGCCGGTCAGCGCAATAGCCACCATGGCGAGCCCAATCGTTTTCGTGGAACAGCTCATCGGTAATGACGCCAATTTACGTTTGGGAAAATGTTGTCGCGCCATTCGCAGTTCGCGAGGAAAGCTTCGTCAACATTTCCAGCAGTGAACTGGTCATAAAGCCGGTTGAACCGCAACAAGTGATCCATCACTCGCTTCGTGGCGTAATGTTTTGCAGTTCCTGTTCGGATCAGAAAGGGCCAGTCGCTCGCCTGCGCGAGAAGTAATTCGCGAGCTAGCTGCTTCAAAATGCGCTCCATGCCCGGGTCCGGATCGGGATTCGCACGGCAAATGTTCGTCATCCGCTCAGCTGCCGAGTGGAGATGGGGATGTATCCACGAGTTTGTCTCGTCCAGCCAGACGGCGAGATAGCCCTTGTCGCCCCAGCTCGATCCAGCCGGCGAGACCGTTTGCTGCGTCGGATGCGTCCCCAGAAAATCTCCAGGGCTGGTCAGCTGGAAATCCTCCTGGCCGAACTGATCACGACTCGTCAGCCGCAAATTTTGTTGGCCGTGGGCGGCCTGTCGAATGAAGGATTCGAGGAAAAGAGGTCCTTCAAACCACCAGTGTCCGAACAACTCAGCGTCGAATGGTGCGATGACGATCGGATCGAAATCGAGCGCGCGCAGTTCGTTCAGGTTCTGCCGGCTGACCTCGAGAAAGTGGGCCGCATGTTTTTCAGCGACGGCGGCGGCAATAGTTGGATCGTAAAAATCTTTGTCGCCATCGCGAGCTGTAATCCGGTGATACTTTATGCCGGTAAATTTCCGGATCGGTGAGGGGACACTGGGCCACAGATGTTCAGGCGCCTGCTCGAACCCGATGTCGCGATAAAATTCCCGATATGCGGGATCGCCCGGGTAGCCCTCAGTTGCGCTCCAGACGCGCCGGCTCGAATCGCGATCCCGGGCGAATGCGGCCGGCCCCGCCAGGGTGTAACAGGGCGCGTAAATCGCGCGACGCGGGCGAGGCTCGCCGAACATCAGGCCGTGGGCATCCGTGATGAACCACCGGATGTTCGCTTCGCGCAGGATATTCTCAACTCCCGGATAATAGGCGCATTCGGGCAACCAGAAACCAGCCGGTTCTGTCTGGAACGTCTCGCTGAAGGTCTCGCAACCGATCCGGATTTGGGCGCGAACCGCTTCCGGTGTTTTCTGAAACAATG
Organism: Chthoniobacterales bacterium; assembly: GCA_045809825.1. Lineage (GTDB taxonomy): Bacteria > Verrucomicrobiota > Verrucomicrobiia > Chthoniobacterales > UBA10450 > AV80. The sequence goes on from JBJMXC010000236.1 coordinate 4,871, forward strand.
GAAGCAGCCCGTGGGTTGCCCCGGATGCGGCGAGCTCGAGGACGCCGACCTGTTGGAGACGGCGAAAAATACTGATGAGGTCGCCGTTCCAGTTGAAGAAAGCGTCGCGAATCTTTCCAAAACGACTGCGATAAAATTCTGCCAACCCGCGAAGCCGATCGTTGTCGCTGACTCGCTCGATCTCGCGTTCAGCCATGGCGACGGACCGATCGAGATGTCGCGCGTAGCGTTCGCGCAGCAATTCGTCCTGAAGCATCGCCGAAAGCGTCGGCGTTACCGTCATGGTCAGCTTGAACGGCACGTCTTCGGCGGCGAGCCGCTCCATCATGGTGACGAGCGGGATGTAGCTCTCCGTTATCGCTTCGAAAAACCAGTCTTCCTCGAGAAACTCTGCATGCTCCGGATGCCGCACGAACGGCAAGTGCGCGTGAAGAAGAAGCGCGAGGTAACCGGTGGACATTGCAGATTTCAGAATGACGATTGCAGATTGAGAAGAACGACGCAGCCGCCCGATCTTAAATCTGCAATCTGAAATCTAAAATCCTTAGAGCGTCCGGCAAAAATCCTGGAACCGATCCAGGCCTTTTTTAATCACGTCGATGCTGGTCGCGTAGCTGAGGCGCACAGTGCGGTCGTCACCGAATGCCGCGCCCGGAACAACAGCGACGTTGGCTTTGCTGAGAAGACGGTCCGCAAAGTTTTGCGAGCTCAAACCAAGCTGACTGATATTGACCAGGATGTAGAAAGCGCCCTGCGGTTTCACGGCGGTGATGTTCGGAATTTTGGTGATCCGATCATGCATGTAGTCACGCCGCATGCTGAACTCGTCCCGCATATCGGCGAGGGCCTGCTGGTCGCCCTTCAGTGCGGCGACGGCGCCTTTTTGGGCAAATGAACACGGGTTCGATGTGCTGTGGCTCTGGATGTTGTCCACCGCTTTCGCGACCGCTTCCGGTCCAGCCAGGTAACCGAGGCGCCAGCCTGTCATCGCGTAGGCTTTGCTGAAGCCGTTCACCGTAATGGTCAGATCGTAGGCTTCCTTGGAAAGGGATGCGACGCTGACATGTTTGGCATCGTCGTAGACGAGCTTCTCGTAGATTTCGTCGGAGAGAATGTAGATGTCCTCTTCAGCAGCGACCTCCACGATCCCTTCAAGTTCTTCGCGGGTGTAAACGGCGCCGCTCGGATTTCCCGGGCTATTGAGGATCACCATCTTTGTGCGCGGTGTCATCGCGTTCTCGAAATCACTCGCGCGCATTTTCCAGCCATTACGCTCGGTCGTTTGAACAATCACGGGCTCGGCCCCAGCAAGACGGACCATGTCGGGATAGCTGACCCAGTAGGGCGAAGGAATCAGGACTTCGTCGCCTGGCTGGCAAGTGGCGAGGATGGCGTTGTAGCAGGAGTGTTTTGCCCCGCTGCTGACCACCACCTGGCTGGCGCGATAGCTGAGGCCGTTGTCAGCCTCGAGCTTTTCAGCGATCGCCTGGCGCAATTCGGGCAGGCCAGCGCTCGGCGTGTATTTGGTGAAGCCGCTTTCGAGCGCGGCAATCGCCGCCGCCTTGATGTGCTCCGGCGTATCAAAATCAGGCTCGCCGGCGCCGAAGCCGCAGACATCGATGCCTTCGGCTTTCATCGCCTTGGCCTTGCTGTCGATTGAGAGAGTGAGAGAGGGGGATAATTGGGCTGCGCGCGCGGAGATTTCCATGGCTGTCGGGTCTGAGTTCAGGGTGTTCAAAATGGGACGCACGCTAGGAGCGCGCGTAGAAACTTTCAATTAAAGGTTTAAAGTTATTCTCGTCTACTTGCACGATCGCCATCTCGCGCTTGGCGTTCTCGGCGGAATCGGAAGCGTGTGCGGCGTTGATCATGATCGTTTGGCCAAATTCTTTCCGGATCGAACCGGGCGGCGCCTTGGCGGGATCGGTGGGCCCGAGCACGTCGCGAATTTTCCGGACGGCGTCTTCGCCCTGGTAAACAAGGGCGATACACTTCTCGGTCCCCGGCGCGTTCCGCTGGTCGCCCTTGGTTGCGCTCGGTCGGCCGCCGGCCATGAATTCGACGATATCTTCCCAGGCGTTGCGGCCTTTTTCCGCGCCGAGTTTTTCTTCCAGAACCGGCAGGACCGGTCCGTAAAATTCCTCGGCCTGGGCCACGCTCATCCGGTGGACTTTGAAACCGATGATGAACAATCCGGTGCGCGAAAAGACTTCGATTACGCTGCCTGGCCGCTGGTTCGGAAACTTGAAATTGTCCGGCTTGATCAAGACCAGGGACTTCTCGACTTTCGCATTGTTCGGAAACTCGATTACCCGGTCCAGAATCCCGCCGTCGCTGTCCGAATATTTGGCCCACAGTTTCAGGTCGCGTTCGACCGCTTTCGGATCGAAAGCCGTGAGTGCGCCGGGCTCGAAGTAAATTACCTCGCCGTTGTCGGCGGTAATGTAATCGCCGAAAGTGTCCCGGATCGTCTCGCCGCTGGTCGTTTCGTGGACAATGTGCCCGATGGTGTGATGAACCTTATCGACGGCGTCTTCGCCCCGCAGGACGACCACCAAAACCCGGGGTCGCTGTCCGTTGACTTTGCCCGTGAAATTTTTCAGGACGTAATCGCGAATCAGTTCCTGGGTCGCCCGGTGCCGCGGGTCAGTTTCCGTAACTATCGTATCGGCATATTGCCGCGCCAGCTCTTCGCTGGGCGCGAACATGCGTGCCGTCACGACATCGAGGCCTGTTCGGGAAATCAGGCGCGCGATGATTCCGCCGGTGCGCGATTTGCGCATCGAGTACGGCGTAACGATGACATAGGAAAGCTGTTCTTTCGGCATGCGGGTCTCCGGCGCGGCGCCGGAAGATCAACCGCGTGAATGCAGGAAAATCGAGGCCGCGAACGGGTCGGAGAAAATGGTTTCGCCGGGGCCCTGCGTCAACTGTTTTTCCGGATAGGTTCGGCGAGGAGCGCGATCCATTTGCCCCGGCGCTTAATCTCCCGGGCGGCCAGGCGATTCCGACGCAAGGCGGCGAGAAGAATACGTTCCTGCGAGCGCAAGACTCCCGATAGAATGAGCAGGCCGTCATCGGTCAGGTGACGTCTCCACGCGGGCAAGGCGGCGATCAGGATCTCGGTATACAAATTGGCAGTGATGAGATCAAAGCGACCGGTGAGCTTTTGTTGAAGGACGTCCCCGACGCGGAGCTTGATGTTGCTGACGCGATTGATTTTCGCATTCCGCGCGGCGGTCGCAGAGGCGACGGGATCATTTTCGATTGCGATAACTCGCCCGGCGCCGAACCGGGCTCCGCCGATAGCGAGAATGCCGCTGCCGGTACCGGCATCGAGCATTCTCCAGCCGTGGGGCCAGCGCCGTGTCATGCGTTCAACCAGGCGAAGGCACATCGCAGTGGTTGCATGCTGGCCAGTACCGAAGGCCGCTTCGGCCGGAATGACGATTGTCTTTTCATTCCTGGCGCCTGGAGTGGGTTCGACTGTGAGCCGCGACCCGATCCGCAACGGTTTCGTCCGTGACTGCTTTGCGTATTGCTGCAACCAATCGGTTGGCAATCGTTCGAGGGTTCCCCCAGATTCGCGGACGAGATGATCTCCCTTTTTTTTCGTCGTCGAGATTTGGACGACGCTTCGCGGACTTCCTGGCTGCTCAATGATCGCGAGAGCGCCGCCGAATTCGTCGAGGAGATCGTCGAGTCGATCGGACAGCCACTCGGCTGTCGCGCGTTTTCGCCAGATATACATCGAGTTAGTTCCGGCTAGTTTAAGCAGAAACAAGGAGGGCGCCTTTTCGAACCGCCCTCTGCAGCGGTCGGCGGTTTGTAACCGCCGCTCCCTGGTTCGATCAACGCATGGAATACATTCACCGTTTTATCCCGTCCCCGCACGACGATGCGTCGCGCGTCCTTTTGCTCCTCCATGGCACCGGCGGCGACGAGGACGACATGGTGCCGCTCGGCCGCGATTTGGATCCGGCGGCCGCGCTGCTCAGTCTTCGCGGTAACGTTCTCGAAAACGGCATGCCGCGATTCTTCCGGCGGCTGAGTGAAGGTGTTTTTGATGAAGCCGACGTCGTTCGCCGGGCAAACGAGCTCGCGGATTTCATCGGCCTTGCCGCGAAACAATATCACTTCGAGCCCGACCGAATGACTGCGGTAGGCTATTCAAACGGTGCGAACGTCGCCGCGGCCGTCCTCTTGCTCCGACCGGGAACGATTACGTCTGCAATTTTGTTCCGCGCCATGGTGCCGCTAAACCCAGCTGTTCAACCGAACCTCAACGGTACGCGGGCCCTGATTTGCTCCGGAAATCGCGACCCGATTATTCCCGTTGAAAATGTCGAGCGGCTCGCTGCCATGCTTCGCGAAGCCGGGGCTGAGATTAGCCACCGGTTCGAAGAGACCAGTCACCAGCTCGTCTTCTCGGAAATTGAAACCGCAAGAAAATGGCTGCGGGAATCGTCACGCGACTCAAATCCGATATAAGATAGCGCGATGCTGATCGTAATGAAATCCGGCGCGGGCGAGCGCGAGATCGCC
>JBJMXC010000237.1:0-27826 GCA_045809825.1 Chthoniobacterales bacterium
ATGCAGGCCAAGCCGGTTGATGATCGTGACTTCTTTCTCGAGCTTTTGGCCGGGCCCGCTCGATTTCCGATTCAGCAGGCCCATCAGCTTTCTTTCGTCTCCATCAGGTTGAGTAACTTCGTATTGAATTCCACCGCACTGTTGCGTCCCAAACCTTTCAACTTTTGGTCCATCGCCGCAACTTCGATCAATCGCGCGATGTCTCGCCCCGGTCGAACCGGAATTGTGACGTGCGGGACCTTCAGTTTGAGGATTTCGTAAAATTCCTGGTCCAGACCGATGCGATCGACTTCCTGGAGCTCCTGCCAATCCTGCAAGGTGACCACCATATCGAGGCGCTTTTCAATTCGAATGCTGCCGATCCCGAAGATCGACGCGACGTTGATGATCCCGATGCCGCGCACCTCCATGTGGTAACGCGTCAGGTCGGGCGCAGTTGCCATCAGTTCACGACCTTCGAAAGATTTTATCCGGGTAACGTCATCGGCCACGAGGCTGTAGCCGCGCTCGATCAAGCCGAGGACGCACTCGCTTTTTCCGATCCCACTTTGCCCGCGTATCATCACGCCGACCCCAAGGATATCGACCATGCTGCCGAACTCGGTCACGGTCGGCGAAAAATCGACTTCCATCGCGATCGTTGCCGCGTTGATGAAACGCATCGTGACCATTGGCGTGCGAAACACCGCGACTTGTTCTTCTTCGGCCACCGCTAACAGGTCCGCGTCGAGATGCGCGCCTCGCGAGGTCACGACGCACGGGATTTTTTCCTGACAAAGGCGACGGAAGCGCTGGATCCTTTGCCGGCGCGACAAACTCTCCAGATACGATTGCTCGGCCGCGCCGAAGACCTGGACGCGTTTCTCCGCGAAATAACTGTAGAAACCGGAAAGGGCCAGTCCCGGCCGATTGATGGTCGGCTCCCGGATTTTCCGGTCAAACCCGACGCGCTTGCCTTCGAGCTTTAGCTGAAGCTTCGCACCGTGGGCGGTGAAAAAACTCTCGACCGTGACAACGGGGATGTTCTTGCGTTGGTCGCTCCCGGAAGTGATCGCCTGGTTTGCCGGTTTGTCCGCCATCGCGTTTCTCTTCTATCGCGGAAAGAAACCAATTTCCACCATCGAAGATCGCGACGGCAAAACGAGAGACTAACCGCCGTGGCAGGAGCAGTGGTCGCCGCAACCCTGTTCCGCGACGATCACCTCCATCTTGATTTCCTGGAGCGCGAGCTGGTCGTGGATCAACTGAAGAAGTCCGAGAGCAGGCTCGTCCGGCATCTGGTCGCAGCGCAGTTCGATTCGTGCCGGTTTGCCGGCCAGCTCGGGGTGCGTCGCGATTAATTCGCCGTCGAGCAGAAAGGAAACGTAAGCGTTGAACTTTTCCTGGAGCTCATGCAGCCGCTCGTCTGCGCCGTCCCATGGCCGCGGCTCGTGCATCGCCAGCACAACCTCGCCGGTCTTCGTATCGACACCGAAGACATCGATTACCGCCGGATTGGCGACACCAGTTTGTTTGAGTTCTTGCTCCTGCATTGTTGGGCAAACTATGGCACCTACGAAAGCTTCTGCCATTCGGAGTTGGACGTTGGACCTTGGGCGTTCGACGTTTTCTTTATGTCTTTTCGATTGGTCCTGGTTTCTGTCTTGATGGTCGCCGCCCCCGCCTTAGCTCAGTTCTCCCCCGCCCTGCTCCAAAACGACAGCTACTGGGGTGACGGAAGGGCGGAATTCAACATTTACGACGCGCAGATCGTTCGGGACGGCGCGCCACGACCTTGCGAAGTACTCCACATCCTGGTGCGGGAACCATTTGATCCGAAGCAGATGGTGAAGCTGGAGAATCCGATCGCGCCCGGCGCTATCACGGTCCTCAAAATGAACCAGGTCCTCCACCTGCCGATGGGCCTCTATGTGCATCAGCAAATGCATTCGAATTTCTGGCGGATCGACAACGCCCAGCTCCTCAAATTTTCACTCACGGGCAACGACAGCATCGGGAATACCTACAAGGAGGCGCGACGCGAAGCGGACAACCTCGCCTACGAATACCGGACCTATTGGGACCAGATGGCGGCCGGAAAAGAAAATATCGCTGTGCCCGGGAACGGTTACTTTTACGACGAGCTGCCATGGCTCGTGCGCACACTCGATTTTCAAAAACCGAACCAGCCGGCGGAGATTCAGCTCGCGGGAACGGTTATTAATTCGAAAAAGGACAGTTTTGTTTTCAAGCCGGCGAAACTCTCTTTCAAGGTAACCGAGCGCGAAATCGACGTTTCGGTGGAGCACGCCGGCGGCACCGATCACTTCATCCTGGACCGTGATTTCCCGTGCCTTCTTCGCGCCTGGAACGCTGCTGACGGCAGCCGCTTGAAAATGAAACGCAGCCTGAAGGCCGCCTACTGGAATTACAACAAGCCCGGCGATCGTGAAAAAGCGCTGAAGGATCCGATGCTGCAGCATCCGGATTGATTTACCGCAGCGTTCGAATCGCGTTGAATCGTGGGTCGGAGCCGCGTTTACTTGGCCCGTGGCGAAACAAATAAAGCCTCGTGGTCTTACTCTCCTCGGCAAAAGCGAAGCCGGCCTTCCTTCATCTCCCGCTGAAGCAAAACTCGAGACTTTCCCAAACCCCGCCAAACGCAATTACCGCATCCGGTTCGAAACCGCCGATTTTACTTCGCTCTGTCCCGTCACCGGCCAGATGGATTTTGCCCAGATCACCATCGAATACATCCCGGCGAAGCTGTGCGTTGAAAGCAAATCGCTGAAATTTTACCTCGCTTCCTACCGGAATGAGTGCGCGTTCAACGAGGCCGTCACAAACCGGATTCTCGATGATGTTGTTCGTGCCTGCCGGCCACGCGAAGCAAGCGTCACGGCAGCGTTCTCAGCCCGCGGCGGAATCGCATTGACCGTCCGCGCCGAGTTTCCTGATGTGAAATGAAACCGGCGGTCGTGCTGCTGAGCGGCGGCCTCGATTCAGCGACCACCCTGGCGATCGCAATTCGCGGTGGGTTCGCTGCCTATGCGCTCTCCTTCGATTACGGACAGCGGCATAAGTCCGAGCTCGAAGCGGCCCGGCGCGTTGCTTCGTTGATGGGCGCGAAAGAGCATCGGATTGCGATCATCGATCTGCGCGCATTTGGCGGCTCTTCGCTCACGGACGAGATCGGCGTGCCGAAGAATCGGGCGATGGACGATCAGTCCGAAATCCCCATCACGTACGTCCCCGCGCGTAACACGATCTTCCTCTCCTATGCCCTGGCTTGGAGCGAAGTGCTCGGTGCGACTGATATTTTCATCGGCGCGAATGCGATTGATTACAGCGGTTATCCCGATTGTCGGCCGGAATTCATCTCCGCGTTCGAACAACTCGCCAACCTCGCGACCAAAGCAGGCGTTGAAGGGGCGCGCTTCCACATTCATTCGCCGCTAATCTCGATGTCGAAAGCCGACATCATTCGCAAAGGCACAGAGCTAGCCGTCGATTTCTCGCTCACGCACAGCTGCTACGATCCGACTGGCGATGGCTTCGCCTGCGGTGAATGCGATTCGTGCCGGCTCCGGCTCCAAGGGTTCAGGAACGCCGGTCTCACAGATCCGATTCGCTACGTTCGGAAGTGAAACGGTTCTTCAATTTGTTTGTCCTCACTCCGCCAGAACAGCGGCTTGTCATCGTTCTGGTTCTCCTCCTCGTGGTCGGCGCGTGGTACAAACATCATCGCGATTTACAAAATATGGCGGTTCCGCTGGCGACGCCTGGAACGTCGGCAACGCCCGAAGCACCGACGCCATCTTCACCGCGGAATTGACGTTGTTGTACGACGGCGCTGTGTCGCCGTAATCACGCTCCACAACTAGCAACGCGTGGTACGCCGACAGAGCGGCGTCGCTACAAAGATGGCGGTTTGGAAAGCGCCACTCCTCGATTACAGCTCGCTTACATCCCCGGGATCCGCCCGTACCCAATGAATGAAGGGCTGGTCCGGCCTTCGTCCGTTTTCCCGCGCGCGTGCGGGATCTTGAAATCAAAGACGCTTACGCCGTAACGCGATTCGCCTTCATAGGTCCGCCCGTCGCTCGCGCCCACCATAATGCGTTGGTTGTTCCCCTTTTTCCGGCCGAGATAAATCATCGCGTGCGTGATCGGCGGATCGCGCTCGATGCTGTAGGTGCCGGTCCAGAAAAGTAGGTCGCCCGGCCTGAGCTCGTCGAGCTCGAAGGTATCATCCTGCCGGCTGTTGACCGCGCGAAACGTTCCGGCTTTCCGGACCCAGACATATTGCTGGCTCGAATCGCGCGGCACGTCCCGGACGCCGTTGTGGCTGAGCGTGTAGAAAACAAACCCGGAGCAATCCATCCCGCCTGCCGATGGGTCGGCCGAACCATATTTGTATTCGAGGTTTCGCGTCGTCAGATCGAGCGCCACGTCCAGGATTTTTCGCACCTGCTCGGGGTAGCTATCGTAACCGGCGATTTCGCTCGACGAGATCGTCGCCGGCGCGCCTTTTTTCTTTGGCGATGGGGAAGCCGAAGGAGAAGGAGATGAAGACGGACTTTCCTCCGGCCTTGCCGTCGCGTTTGGTGAGGGTGATGGCGAGGGCGATTCCGCAGGGGATGGAGTCGGCGTCGGCGAGCCCTTCTTTTTCTTCTTCCTGCTGGAAGCGCTTGAAGAAGCCTCGGGCGACGGCGTGTCAGAGCTCGCCTTTTTCTTCTTAGCGGATGCCGATGGGCTCGACGCCGGAGTTTCCGAAGGCGTCGGAGTGTCGCTCGACTTTTTCTTTGGGGAGGGTGACGGCGATTTTTCCGGCGATGCTGTTGGTTTCGGCGTCGGTGATTTTTCCGCGGTCGACTTTTTCTTCGTGTGCTTCCGCGGCGCCGGCGTGGGGGTCGGCTCGAAGATCTTTTTTAACTGCGTCCCAAACGATTGCGCGGCAAAGGCGCGCGGCTGTGTTCCGGCGACAAACAGCAACACCCAAATTATCGCGAGTATTCCCGTCCTTCGCCGCATTTCGATTCGAACGTAGCAGGAGATTATTTCGCGAGCTCCGCCAGCACCGCCTTGTTCAGCTTGATGCCGCCCTCGAGGTTCTCGAGCGGGAAATTTTCATTCGGCGAGTGCGCCCGGCAATCAGGCAGGGCCAATCCCAAAAGCAAAGTTTCGGCTCCGAGAATGTCGCGGAACTGCGACACGATTGGGATGCTGCCTCCCTCGCGAATCACTGCGGCCTCTTTGCCGAAGGCTTTTTGAAGCGCGCGTTGAGCGGCTTCTCCAAAGGCGGAGCGCGGGTCGGTCAAATACCACGGCCCGCTGTGACCTCGCGTGATTTCCATCGTCACGCCGGGTGGCAGATGCTTTTTCAAATGCCGTTCGGCCACCGTCAGAATCTCGTCGCCCTGTTGGTCGGGCACGAGCCGGAAAGTCAGCTTCGCCATCGCATGGCTGGCGATGACGGTTTTCGTACCCATCCCCTGGTAACCGCCGCCGATACCGTTGATCTCAGCCGTCGGGCGGCCCCAAATGCGCTCGAGCGTGGTGTAACCTTTTTCACCGAACAATTCGGGCACGCCGGTCTCCCCTTGGATGGCTTTGTCGCCATCAATCGGCAATTCCCGCCAGGCTTTTCGTTCCCAGTCCTCGAGCGGTTTCACTTTGTCGTAGAAACCCTCGATGGCGACGTGCCCATTCTCATCATGCAACGTCGCCAACAATCTGGCCAGCGCCGTGATCGGATTCGCCACCGCGCCGCCAAAAACTCCCGAGTGCAAATCCATTTTCGCGCTCGTCAGCTTGATTTCCAGCGCCGTCACTCCGCGCAAACCGTAACTCAAAGTCGGCACACCTTTCGCCACCATGCCGGTGTCCGAGACCACGACGATGTCGCACTTGAGGGCCTCGCGATTGGCGGAAAGAAATTTCGGTAAATTGCCGCTGCCGATTTCCTCCTCGCCTTCGATTACGAAGTGAAGGTTCACGGGCAAGTCACCGTTTTCCTCCAGCGCTTCCTGCACGCCAAGGATGTGGGAAAGAATCTGTCCTTTATTGTCCGTCGCGCCGCGCGCGAAGACGTAGCCATTTTTCAAGACGGGTTCGAACGGCGGCGATTCCCAGAGCTCAAGCGGGTCGGGCGGTTGGACATCGTAGTGGCCGTAGATCATGACGGTGCGCCGGCCGGCCTGATGCTTGTTCCGCGCCCACACCACCGGATGGCCTTCGGTCGGCACGAGCTGGGTCTGCAACCCTATGCTTTCTAATTTTTTCACCAGCCAATCGGCGCAGGCGGCCACCTTGTCGCGATACTGCTCGTCCGTTGAAACGCTGGGAAACCGGAGGAAGGAAAAATATTCTTCGAGATAGCTGTCGCGCATAGGACCGATTCTAACTCAAGTCGGCCCGGTTTGCGCAACGAGTATCGCGCTTGTGTCCGGCCATGCCGCGGCGCATTCTCCCCGCCATGTCGCCGGCTGAACTCGAAAAACGCGAAGCCGGACTCATTCGCGCCCTCGGGGTCCCGGGTCTGACCGCGAACGTCATCAACACAACGATCGGCGCCGGGATCTTCGCCCTCCCGGCCGGCGTCGCCCTTCGGCTCGGGGCGGCGGCGCCGCTCGCGTTTGCAATTTGCGCGGTCGCGATGGGACTGTTCGTCAGCTGTTTCGCGCTCGCGGGCAGCCGGGTTTCGGTGACGGGCGGACTTTACGCGTACGTCGAAGTCGCGTTTGGCCGCTACATCGGATTTCTCACCGCGGTGCTGCTTTTCCTGAGCGCGGTGCTGAGTGTCGCCGGCGTCGTGACGCTGTTCGCGGGCAGCGTGGCCGCACTGGTTCCGGCGCTCAACGGACCTCTCGGTCGCGCCATTCTCATGGGCGTGATCTACGTAGTCCTGGCGGCAATCAACATCCGCGGAGTCCGCGCGGGTGCCCGGACCGTCGCCGTCATCACCGTGGTGAAGCTACTGCCGCTTTTAGTCTTTATCGTGATTGGCGTTTTCTTCATTCAGCCATCGGCACTCGCCTGGCCGGGTTGGCCGTCGGGCCACACTCTTGGGGGTGCCGTCCTCCTGCTTATGTTCGCCTTCGTTGGAATCGAAGTGGCGCTCGTCCCAAGCGGCGAAATCAAAAATCCAAGTCGAACCGTCCCGCGCGCGGTTTTCATGGCGTTGATCGTGACGACATTCATCTACATCGCCATTCAGCTTGTTGCGCAAGGCATCCTCGCGGGCGACCTCGGCAATCATCCGGATACTCCGCTGGCGGAAGCGGCCCGTCGTTTCCTCGGCGATGGCGGCCGCACTCTTCTTCTCGCCGGAGCGACGATCTCCGCGTTCGGTTTTGTCAGCAGCGACATCCTCGGTTCGCCGCGTTATCTTTTCGCGCTTGGGCGCGACGGTATTCTGCCAAAACCGTTCGCGCATCTTCATCCGCGGTTTCGGTCGCCGCACGTAGCAATCATTACATACTCAACGGTCGCCTATGGTCTCTCGCTGACCTCGAAGTTCGAAAAGCTCGCTGTCATGGCGAACGTCGCCGTCCTGTTTGCCTATTTGCTTTGCAGCGCGGCCGCCTGGGAACTGATCCGGCGCGATGTCCGCTCCGACGGCGCGCCTCTTACATTTCCCGGCGCGCGGATCGTTCCGGGTTTTGCGATCGCGGCGGCGACCTGGATTTTAGTTCATGCTACCGGGGACGAGTTCAAGGTGACGGCGATAGTGGCAGTGATCGCTTCAGCTCTCTATTTCGTGCGGGTAGCCTTAACCCGGCGATAGCGCCTCGGGCACCACATCTTGTGGCGGGACGCTTCCGCCACCCGATATTTAGTGTAATTTCGCTTGCCAGAAGGCCTCTGCTGGAGCTTAAATTGGCTCCGGCGGTCGTCTTCCTATGCACCTTCATTCTCTTGAGCTGCTCGGCTTCAAATCTTTCGCCGATAAAACCCTGTTCGAATTTCATGAAGGCGTCACCGCCATCGTCGGCCCGAACGGTTGCGGGAAGTCGAACGTGCTCGATGCGGTCCGCTGGGTCCTCGGCGAGCAATCCGCGAAAGCGCTTCGGGGCGGCGAAATGGCGGACGTTATTTTTAACGGAACTGACAACCGCAAACCAGTGGGTTTCGGCGAGGTTTCGCTCACCTTTACCAACTGCGGCCCGGAGCTCGGGACTGACTGGCACGACGTTCGCGTTACTCGCCGCGTCTATCGCGACGGCAACTCGGAATATTACCTGAACAAAACGCTCTGCCGGCTTCGCGATATCCAGGCGCTTTTTGCGGATACCGGAGTCGGTCGCAGCGCCTACTCCATCATGGAGCAGGGCAAGATTGATCAGATCCTGAGCTCGCGGCCGGAAGATCGGCGCGCCGTCTTCGAAGAGGCGGCCGGAATCACGAAATACAAAACCCAAAAGAAAGAAGCGCTTCGCAAACTTGAGGCGACAGAAGCGAACCTGTTGCGGATTGGCGACATCATCAAGGAGGTGAAGCGCCAGATCGGTTCGTTGCAGCGGCAGGCTGGCAAGGCTCGCAGATACCAGGCGCTCCACGCCGATTTGCAGGTGCTCGACACCCATCACTCGCGTCATCAACTTACAAAGCTCGAAAGCGAAGCCGAACATGCGCGGAGCGAGATGCAGCGTTTGCAGGAAGCTGAACGCGAAGCGCACGGGAAAATCGAAACTGGCGAAAATGATCTCGCAGCGAAACGACGCGAATTGGATGAAGTCGACGCGCAAATTGGCGATGCCCGCGCCGAAGTCCAGCGGCTTCAATCGGAAGTGGGCAGCCTGCGGAACAGGATCGAGTTCAATCGGCAGCGGGCCGAGGAAATTGGCGAGCTAATCGAGCGTTATACGAGCGACATCGCGGCCGCGGAAACGAAGCGGAGCGAACAGGCGACTCAACTTGAGGAAGCCGATGCATTAATCGCCCGGACCAACCAGCTTCTCGCCTCGAAAGAGCTCGAAGTCGATCAGCTCACTGCCGCATTGCAAGCCGCGCGAGGCGAGCGTTCGCAAAAGGAAGATGAGCTTCAGGCGCTACAGTCATCGCTGTCGAAGCTCGATGGCCAGATCGCGGGCCTGCAAAGTGATCTCACCGGAATCACGGCGCGACGCGACGCGACTGGCCTTCGCATTTCCGAGCTGACCGCGCTCATCGCGGGCGTGACGGCCGATCTGGCCGCCGCCCGGACCAACCTCACGAATGCGCGCGCGGCGATGGAGTCGGAACGCCAGGCGGTCGAAGCGCTCAAGGAAACGCTTCGCGAAGCCGAGGATCGTCTCCAAAAAAATCAAACCGCAGTCGCGGCTGCTGAAAAAGAAATTACCAGGGTCGAGCGAACCATCGCGGAAAAACAGGCGCGGCTCGAAGTCCTCCGGCAGATGACCGAAGAAGGGCACGGCCTTGAGAAAGGATCGCAGGCGCTGCTAAAAGGGCTCGACGATCCGGAGCGCATTCGCCCGGCGGTGGCTGGAGCGCTTGTCGGGAGTTTAAACGTCCAGCCGGAGTTCGTCGCCGCCATCGAGGCGGCTCTCGGGCGGAATTTGCATTCGGTCGTTTTGCGCGATCCGCATCTGGCGGGGGAAATTTTTAGGCGGTTGAGCGAGACAAAGTCTGGCCAGACAGCAATCGCGATCCCGAACCTCTTTCCCACCACGAACCACGACTCCGATCCGGCGTTGCCGACGGGCGCGGTGGCATGGGCCGCTGAGAAAGTGGACGCTCCGGAGGAACTCAAGCCGCTTGTTCGGAGTCTGCTCGATGGGGTTGCCATCGTTTCCGACCTTGCCACCGCCTTTGAACTGAAGGCAGGCGCTCCGGCATTTTCGTTCGCGACGCTCGGCGGCGAATTCATTTCCAGCCACGGAATTATTTTCGGCGGCACATCGAGCACGGCTAGCGATTCAATGCTCGGTCGAAAAGCCATCGTCGCTCGACTCGAAGAGGATTGCGACGCACTCAGCGCGGAGCGAACCGCGGCTGAAACCGCGCGCGACGAAGCGAGCGCTGCCGTCGCCTCCGCTAGCGCTGCCGTCGAGGAAGCCCGGCGCAACCATGAGACCGCGCACGAGAGAAGCTCGCAGAGCGGGGTCGAGATCGTTTCGGCGGAACGGGCAGTGGCAGACGACGAACGGAAGCTGGCCCAGTTGGAGACCGAGAAACACACCCTTGAGCAACAAGTCGGCAACGCAGATAACCGTATCGCGGAGTTGAAATCGGCCATCGCCACGGATCGCAAACATCTCGAGGAGGCTCGAAATTCCCAGACCGCGGCAGAACAAGCGCGGGAAGCCGCGCGGCTTCGCGAAGAAGAAGCTTCCGACAAATTAAGCGAGCTCCGCCTCGCGGTCGCGACAGAGCGGCAGCGGCACGAAAGTCTGGTCCATCACCGCGAGCCAATGGCGGCGCGGGAAGCCGAGCTCGCTGATTTGGTGGCCGCGCGCCGCGCTGACATCGCGACGTATCAGGAGCGTCTGGCGCGGCAGGCACGTGAATCGGAGGAAGCGGACGTGCAGATCAAATCACACGGCTCTGAGCTCGAGCTCGCGGAACAAGGTGCGGCGACCCTCTCCGAACAACGAAGTGAGCGGGCCGCCGTAGTCAGCCAGCACGAAGGTCAATTGCGCGCCCTCCGCGATTCCCTGAACGATCTGCGTGACGCTCGCGGCAAGGAAGAAGTTCGGCAGACCCAACTGCAACTGCGCGTCGAGAATCTCGTCGAACACGCCATGCGGCGTTACCAGGTCGACCTGCGCGAGTTTACGCCGGACACTTTTGCTTTCCAAAAGACCCTCAGCGTTATCACGAAGCGCCGTACCAAACCGGAGGCCGGTGAATCCGAAAGTGGATCGAGCGCTCCGACCCTCGATACCGATGGCAGCGCCTCCACCCCACCGCCCGCGGAACGGCCGATCCACGAGGAACAGAATCTCGAACAAATTATCGCCGACCTGACTCGGCAGCTCGACAACATGGGTCCCGTCAATCTCGAGGCCGTCCACGAATACGACGAGCTCGAGGAGCGTTACCGGTTCCTCGAAACCCAAAACAATGATCTGACCGCGGCTCGGCGCGAAGTCCTCGACATCATCGCACGAATCAACGGCACGACCCAGAAGCTGTTCGCGGAAACTTTTGCGCAGGTCCGAATCAACTTCGGCGAAATGTTTTCCGAGATGTTCGGCGGTGGCCGCGCCGATCTTGCCCTGGTTGATGAAAACGATCCGCTCAATTGCGGCATCGACATCACCGCCAAACCGCCCGGCAAACAATTGCAAAGCGTGTCACTTCTGTCCGGCGGCGAACGGACGATGACTGCGGTCGCGCTCCTCTTCGCCATCTACATGGTGCGCCCGAGCCCGTTCTGCATCCTCGACGAAATGGACGCCCCGCTCGATGAGAGCAACATCAACCGTTTCATCAAGGTGCTGGATCGTTTCGTGTCGCAGAGCCAGTTCATCATCATCACCCACAACAAGCGGACGATCGCGAAGGCGGACATCCTTTACGGGGTCACGATGGAAGAACGCGGCGTCAGCAAACTCGTCGGGATGAAGCTGACCGCCGATCGCGGAAGTGACGGGCAATTGATCCGCACTTCTTCGAACGGCAATGGCAACGGGCATGCCGCTCATGAAACAGCGCGCCAGGGTCAGTTCGCGATGGCGGGCGAAGCCGACGAAGAACGGCGCACCGCACGGCGATAGCCTCATCTTGGAGGGACGCGCTTCCGCACGTCCCCGTTTGTCCTCCGCGCTTCAAGGAGAAGGAGGACGTGGAAAGCACGTCCCTCCGAGGAAAAAATCTTTTGCGTGGGTTCACCCTCAATGGCTAAATCGAAGATGCTTCAGACCGCCGAGCGCGGCGCTTCCACTTCCAAGAAACTGCCGCACGAGCGTTATCTCGAAGGATTTCGCTGGATGCTGTTGACGCGCATCTTCGAGGACAAACTCGCGAGCCTTTATCGCGGCGGAATGATAACGGGCGGCGTTTATCTGGGCCGGGGACAGGAAGCAGTCAGCGCCGCCTGCGGGATGTTTTTGGACAAGAGCAAAGGCGACGTTTTTGCGCCGTTAATTCGGGACCAGGCGGGGCGCTCGGCTTTCGGCGAACCGCTCATCGACGTGGCCCGCACCTACCTCGGCTCGCGCCTCGGTCCAATGCGCGGACGCGACGGCAACATTCATCGCGGCCGTCCCCTTGATAATCAGTTGGCCATGATCAGCCACCTCGGCGCAATGGTTTCGGTCATCACCGGCAAATTGCTCGCCAAGCGAATGAAAGGCGAAAAAGGTTTCGTAGGCCTGACGACGATTGGGGACGGTGGAATGCAGACCGGGGCGACCCACGAAGGAATGAACATTGCCGCGGTCGAGCACGTGCCACTCGTCGTGGTCGCGACGAATAACCATTACTCGTACTCGACGCCTAACGAGCGGACGTTCGCATGCGCCGATCTGGTCGATCGCGCAAAAGGTTACGGTTACGAAGGCTATACTGTCGACGGCACCGATCTCGCCGCCTGCCTCGACGTAGTTGAGACGGCGGTGAAGCGCGCCCGGGCAGGTCGTCCACCGCAGCTCGTGGTCGCTTCGACGTTGCGCCTCGCCGGCCATGGCGAGCACGACGACGCCAGTTACGTTTCGGACGAAATCAAACGCGAGCCGTTCGCCCAGGACGTGTTGGTGCGCACGGAAAAATTCATCGTCGAACACGAACTACTCGATCGCGACGCGTTAAAGCAAATGCGTTCCGAGATTGCCGCCGAAATAGATGAAGCCGTCTCGACCGCGCAGCAGGAAGACCCGCCGCAAGCCAGTGAAGAAGATTGGTGCGGTCTGTCGACGCGCTCGCTGATGGATCAAATGGCGTGAGCGTCACCTACCTCGAAGCCATTCGGGAGGCCCAGGCCCATCTTCTCGAGAAGGACGAGCGCGTCTTTCTCTATGGCCAGGATATTGCCGGCAAATTCGGCGGCGCCTTCAAAGCGACGAAAGGACTGGCCGAGAAATTTCCCGGGCGCGTTTTAAATACGCCGATCAGTGAGGACGCGATGGTCGGCACGGCCATCGGTGCGGCGCTCGAGGGAATGCGGCCGATCGTCGAGATGCAGTTCGCCGATTTTTCGAGCATTGCGCTCAACCAGATCCTGAACAATGCCGGAACGCATTATTACCGGACTAATGTTCCTGTGCCGATCACGGTACGGTTGCCATCCGGCGGGACAAAGGGCAGCGGTCCTTTCCACAGCCAGAGCATGGAAGGACTCTACTCCCATTATCCAGGCGTGATCGTGATGACGCCGGCGACGGTCGAGGACGCCTACACGATGCTGATCGATGCCGTCGCGATCGACGACCCGGTCGTTTATTGCGAGCACAAATATCTTTATTACCACCTCAAGGCAGATGCTCTCCCGAAAGACAGAATGCCAATCGGCCAGGCGCGAATCGTCCGGCCCGGCCGCGATCTGACGATCGTCACCTACAGCGCGATGCTGCATGAAGCGCTCGCGGTTGCGAAGCAGTTCAGCGCCGAGGGTTACGAAATCGAAGTCGTCGATCTACGGACCGTGAAGCCGCTCGACACGAACACGGTCCTCGCATCGGTCGCGCGCACCGGCCGGTTGCTCTGCGTGGGCGAAGCCTTTCCGTGGGGCGGAGTAACAGCGGAAGTTATTGCCCGTGTCACCACCGAAGGATTTCACCTTCTCGATGCCGCCCCCGGGCGAGTAAACGCGAAGGACACGCCGATCCCGTATCATCCCAACCTCTGGAGCGAACATCGGCCGAACGCCAAAACGATCGCCGCGAAAGCGCGCCAAATTCTCGCCGAATGATGAACGCTTCTGAAACAGCCCCGCGCATCGCTTGCGTTGTAGCGACGGCGCTCTGTCGCCGTACGAACGCCAGGATTGCGGCCAACGCGTTGCACGCCGACAGAGCGGCGTCCCTACACCTTTCCCGCCACGCTTAGTTTTTTATTTATGCCGCAAGTTCCAATCACCATGCCGCAGCTCGGCGAATCGATGGCCGAAGCCACCATCGTTTCGATTAAGGTCAAGCCCGGCGATAAGGTTTCCGCCGATCAGGAAATCATCGAAGTCGAAACCGATAAGGCCGTGATGGGCGTGACCACGCCGTGTCCAGGCGAAATCGCCATAATCGAGGCCGAAGTGAAGGGAACGTATGCGGTGGGCGCCATCCTTGGATACATCGAGGCGAGCGAAGCTGATGCGGCGCGTTTCCAAAAGCGCGCGCCACAACCGACCGGTGACGTTGCGAAGGAGATTCCCGGACGTGAGGAAGAGTCCGCCAAGGCAGTGAAGACGCAGAACGGAAGCGGCTCGCATTTTCAGGTGGATGAAACCGCATTGCCGCAGGTCGACACGATGGTTAGCGATCGTTCGGCCGGTGGTCTGCCCGTCCCGGCGAGCGCGAAAGGCGCCGGTTACGTTTCGCCGCGGGTGCGGGCGCGGATGTTGGAACTTAGCCTGACGAATGCGGATATCGCCGGCGTCGCCGGAACCGGAATTGGCGGACGCGTCACGATTAAAGATTTGGAGAATTTCCTCGGCGGGCTCGAGAACCAGCCGACAGAAAAACCAAGCGCGATTCGCACCGGTGTCGCGGATGCGATGCGACGCAGCTGGTCGCGGCCGCTGGCGACAGTCGGTGTTTCAGTTTGTCTCGACCCTATTCTCGATGACCGCAGCAAGCGCGATCCGAAGCCCGGCCCGGCGCTTTATGTTTTGCGCGCACTGGCTCTCGCTCTTGCGGAACAGCCGAACGCAGCAGCGCGTTTAATCGGCGGCCGTGCCATCCGATCCGAGTCGGTCGACATCGGAGTGGCTGTGGAAGCGCAGGATGGAATCATGGTTCCGGTTGTTCGTGGCGCCGACAAGACCTCACTTGGAGACCTCGCCAAACAATACGGCGAGCTCGTCGATCTGGCTCGACGCCGTCGGATCACGTCAGACCAAACCGCCGGCGGGATCGCCTCCGTGTCGAACTTCGGTACGTTCGGGTTGGATTGGGGAACGCCGATTCCGCTCCCGGACCAAACGCTGCTGCTTGGCCTCGGTGCCGGGAAAAAAGCGCCAACGTGGAGTGAAGAGAAGAAGCAGTTCGTGCCGACGACGCAAGCCGAGCTAACGCTTAGCTTCGATCACCGCAGCCTCGATGGCGGCGGTGCTGGACGATTGTTGAAGCGGATCGTCGAACTGCTAGCCGAGCCGGAGAAATTGTAACCCTGGGGAGCGCACGCGTCTCGCTGTGGGCGATGGCGTCTCGCCATCGCGAACTTTCCAGAAAAGATTGTTTCAGCGAGACGCAGAAACCAACACGCGAGACCCATGCGCTCCCCAGACATCGCTTGCCACGCGGGTGGTGGGAATTACCTTTGTTCGTGGTCACCACTATTGATCCCAACATCGCGATGAAGGAATTGCTCGAGCAATTCCCGGGAGCGCAGCGTGCCCTTTTCCGAAAATACCACATCGGGGGCTGCTCCAGCTGCGGGTTCGCACCGGACGAGACACTCGCCGGGGTCTGCGCGCGTAACGAAAATCTGAACGTGGACGAAGTCATCGACCACATCACGACGAGCCATGAGGCGGACCTCGCGATGCAGATCGAGCCGCGGGAACTGGCGGATCGAATCGCAGCCGGCGAGCCGGTTTACCTGCTCGACGTGCGCACCCGGGAAGAATTTGATGCGGTGAAACTGCCAAACGCCCACCTCTTCACGCAGGAGCTCATGCAGGAAATTCTCGGCAACGCGTCGCGGACAAATCTCCTCGTGATTTACGATCATACCGGCGCGCGAAGCATGGATGCCGCGGCGTATTTCCAAGGGCACGGATTTGAAAATGTGAAAAGCTTGCGCGGCGGGATCGACGCCTGGAGCGCAGAAGTGGATTCGAAACTGCCGCGCTACCACCTCGAACAGGAATGAGCGACGATCTCCAGGCGAAGATCGAGGAAGCGGTGAAGAATCCGCGGAACCTCGGCGAAATGAAAGACGCGGACGCCGTCGGCACTGTTGGCAGCGCGGACTGCGGCGACATGCTGCGAATGTGGGTGAAATTCAAGGAGCAGGATGGCCGGAAGGTTATCGATCGCGCGACTTTCCAGACATTCGGCTGCCAGACCGCGATTGCGGTCGCGAGCGTCGCGACAGAACTGCTCGCCGGAAAAACGGTCGCGGAAGCGCAATCCATGTCCGGCGAAGAGCTGGCCGCGCCGCTGGGAGCGCTGCCGCCGGTGAAGATTCATTGTGCGCAGCTGGTGGAAGGCGCGTTGCGTTCCGCACTGAGCGGGGAACAAAAAGCGCCTGCTGCTGAGATTAAATCGTCGGGACCGACCCTGCTGCAAAGTTTCGGCAACCAGACGCCACCAAAGAAAGTGAAAGTTGTTTTGGCCACGGACAAAGACTGACGAGGATTCTTCCATGCACGAGAACAAGGAATTCACCTTAACCCGGGATGTGGAAGCGATTCTGATCCCGAGCGGAACGAAATCGACGATTACGGAGGGCACTCCGGGCGTGATCACACAGGCGCTCGGCGGCAGCTACACGATTGCAACCTACCAGGGCCTTGCGCGCGTGGCGGAGAAAGACGCAGATGCGCTTGGGCTCGAGAAGTCCGGTGGTGCGAACGGAGCCACGAAGGAAGCGTCATCGAGCAACGGCGATGTCGACGAGAAAATGGTCTGGGACCAACTGAAACAATGCTACGACCCGGAAATCCCGGTCAACATCGTTGACCTCGGCCTGGTTTATGATTGCCAGTTGACGAAGCGACCCGAGGGCGGCACGAAGGTGGACGTGAAAATGACGCTGACCGCGCCGGGCTGCGGGATGGGGCCGGCGATTGCGCACGACGCCCAGAGTAAGATCCTCACGATTGACGGCGTCGACGAAGCCGAAGTGCAGCTCGTCTGGGATCCACCGTGGAACCAAAGCATGATCAGCGAAGCCGGTCGGATGAAGCTCGGTATGGTCTGAGCCAGCGGCGCCTCCGAAAACTCAAGAGCCCTGGTCGGGCTTGATTGTTTTCCTTCTGGCCGGTAAAACGGCGCATGCCTCCGGACTTACCGTTCATGAGGGAAGTCCGCAGCGCTGCCCATGAAAGCCGGTGAATTTCTCGGCGAGCTAAAACGACGCAATGTTTACAAGACAGGGGTCGCGTACGGCGTCTTTGCCTGGCTGTTAATTCAGATCGCGACCCAGGTCTTTCCGTTTTCCGACATTCCAACCTGGGCCGTCCGGCTGGTCGTCCTGATGCTGCTCATCGCGTTTTGAAAAACTGGTCGCGGCACAGGCCCCTCACTCATCGCCGTAATCAGAACGAGCCCGCCCAAAATTATTTTGCCATCATTGACACAGGTGGCGGCAATGCCATAATCCCCTCCCCGCGTTTGCCGGAATTTTTTTGCGCGCGGGAACTTTGTTTATCCAGGGAATACCCATGCCTTCTACCGAAATCATTCTGACTGAAAACATTCCGGGCCTCGGCGCGGAAGCGGACGTCGTCAAAGTGCGTCGCGGATATGCGCGCAATTATTTGCTGCCCCAGGGCAAAGCCTACGAGGTCACAAAACAAACCCTCCGTCAGCTCGATAATCTGAAAGCCAAACGCGCGGCGCGCGAGGCAGCTGAGCTGAACGCAGCGGAAGAGCTGTCCCGCCGCATCGGAAAACTGCGAGTCACTTTCACACTCGAGACCGGCGAATCCGGCAAGGCTTTCGGTTCGATCACCGCCCAGGATCTGGTGAAGCGGCTGAAGAACGAGCTGGGCAACGAGATCGATCGTCATCGCCTCGTGCTCGAACATCCGATCAAGACGACCGGGGAACATGAGGTGCCGATCAAGTTGCACCACGATGTGACCGCGAAATTTGTTTTCCAGGTTAAATCCGCCAGGGAAGAAGCGGCCGCTACCGAGCCGACCGGCGAGGTCACGGAAAAAGCGCGACCCATCCGCAAACGCACCGACTCCAAATAATTGGCTACTGATCCATCCGTACGAGGAGGACAGCAGTCTCGTAAGAAATCGGGCCGCGAGCCCGGCCGAGGCTGGCCGGAACAGAATGGTGGACCGCGCAACGGTGAGTCACTCACAGGTTCTGCGCAGGATATTCACAGGACCCTGCCGCATAGCATAGAGGCCGAACAGGGCGTTCTCGGTTCGATGCTGATCTCGCCCCGCGAAATCATCGCCGAATGCGTCGAGAAAATTAACGAGAATTATTTTTACATTCCGGCCCACCAGACGATTTACCTCGTCCTTGTCGAGCTCTGGAATGCCGGCCAGGGCATTGACCTGATCACGTTTACCCAGGTCTTGCGCGACCGGAATTTGCTGGAAACTGTTGGCGGCGCCGCCGCGGTGACGAGCTTGTTCACGTTCGTGCCGACCGCCGCGAACGTGACCTACTACCTCGAGATCGTCCGCGACAAATACATCCTGCGGGAGATCATCGCGGCGTGCACGGAAAGCGTCCGGCGTTCGTTCGAGGAACAGGACGAAGTGCACAACCTGCTCGACGAAGTGGAGCAGAAAATTTTCTCGGTCGGCGAGGATCGCTTCAAGGGCCAGGTCCTGACGATGAAGGACCAGGTCATGGAAGCGATCGAGGCGATCGAGCAGCTCTATGAGCGCCGCGGCGGCATCACCGGCATCTCTACCGGGTTCGCGGAGCTTGATCGGATGACTAACGGACTGCACGAAGCCGAGATGATCGTTATCGCAGCCCGTCCGAGCATGGGTAAAACCGCGCTGGCCATGAACATCGCCGAGCATGTCGCGATCAACGAGAAGCTACCGGTCGCCGTGTTCAGTTTGGAAATGAGCAGCCAGCAGCTCGTGCAACGACTGCTCTGTTCCCGCGCCCGGGTGAACCTGCAAAAAGTGCGGGACGGATTTCTGGCCGAGCGCGATTTCCCGAGCCTGACGGCGGCCGCATCGAAACTGGCCGAGGCGCAAATTTTCATCGATGACAGCGCGAGCCTGAGCATTCTCGAGTTGCGGGCAAAAGCGCGCCGCCTCAAGGCGCAGAAAGATATCAGGTTGATCGTGGTCGATTACCTCCAACTCCTCCGGTCGACCACACGGCGCGCGCAGGACAATCGCCAGTTGGAAATCTCGGAAATTTCGTCGGGTTTAAAAGGCCTCGCGAAGGAACTCAAAGTCCCGGTTGTTGTTTTGGCACAGCTGAATCGGCAACCGGAAGCGCGGACTGGAGGTAAGCCGCGCCTGAGCGATCTACGCGAATCCGGGTCCATCGAACAGGACGCGGATTTGGTTGGACTACTGGTCAGGCCCGAGATTTACGAAGAAGACGAAGAGGCGCGCGCGGAAAAGGCCGGCGAAGCGGAGCTAATTATTGCGAAGCAGCGTAACGGGCCCGTAGGGGAAATCGCACTGACCTTCCTGAAGGAATTCACCCGGTTCGAAGACCGGGCCCGGAACGTCGCTGAACCGATGTAATTGTCCGGGGAGCGCACGCGTCTCGCGCGTGGGCGATTACGCCGAAACCAACACGCAGAGGCATGCGCTCCCCAGGATTAGAGGCTTCGCGCGGCCTGGACGACGTGGGCGGCGTCGATGCCAAATTCTTTCATCACCTGGTCGCCGGGCGCGCTCATGCCGAAGCGATGCAGACCAACGACTTTTCCATCGAGGCCGACGTAGCGATACCAGACGTCTGTCACACCAGCTTCGATCGCCACACGCCGGCGGCACGACCCCGGTAAAACCTCTTCGCGATATTCAGCCGTCTGCCGCTCGAAACGCTCGAAGCACGGCATCGAAACAACCCGTGTCCCCTCGCCTAGTTCGCCGGCTGCCTTCATCGCATGCTGGAGCTCGCTGCCACATGACAACAGGATCAGATCCAGTTTCCCGCTCTCCCGTTTCGCGATGTAGCCGCCCCGTGCGACGCCTTCCCGGCGCGTTTTCACATCTATCTCGTTCAACATCGGCACGGCCTGGCGGGTCAACGCCAATAAGGTTGGACCATCCAAATGCTCCGCGGCGGCGACAAACGCTCCCGCTGTTTCCTCAGGGTCCGCGGGCCGGATCACATCGAGCTGCGGAATCACCCGCAACCCGCTGACGGTCTCGACCGGCTCGTGGGTCGGGCCGTCTTCGCCAACTCCGATGGAATCGTGCGTGAATATATAAAGGTTCGGCAGCTTTGAGAGCGCCGCGAGCCGGATCGCGCCTCGACAGTAATCGGCGAACACAAGGAACGTCGCTCCCGACGCACGGAAAATGCCGTGATAAGCGACACCATTCATGATTGCGCACATTCCGTGTTCGCGAATGCCGTAGTGGATGTTGCGACCTTTTGAGTTGTCGCGGGTAAAATCGTCGCCGCCCTCGATGTAGTTCAAGGTCGACCCATGCAGGTCCGCACTGCCGCTAATCAGAAAAGGCATCGCTTTAGCCAGGGGCTGCAAAACTTCGCTTCCGGCTTTGCGCGTAGCGATCTTCGAGTCGGACGGGAAATTCGGAATACCTGCGAACAAATCCGTCGGCACCTTCTTGTCGATTGCGTCATCGAGCATTTGCGCCTGTTCAGGATTCGCGCTCCGCCAGGCTTTGTATGTTTTTTCCCAACGCTTGAATTGCCGGACGAGCCCCTTCTTGTGCTTCGCAAAATAATCGCGGGTTTCCTGCGAGACGAAGTAACGCTCCTCCGGCAGGCCAAGTTTCTTGCGTGCCTCATCGACGAATTTAGCGCCAGCCTCGCCGTGCGCTTTCGCGGTGCCTTCCACCTCCGCGATTCCCTTCCCGATTAAGGTGTGCGCGATAATCATCTTCGGCTTTCCATTGTCCCGGCTCTTTGCTTTTTTTAACGCCCGCAGGAACGCAGTCATGTCTTGTCCGTCGACTTTTTGGACATCGAAACCGTAGGCCTGGAAGCGTTTTCCGGTGTCTTCGCTCTGCGTCGCCGCGGCCATGGCATCGAGTGTGACCCCGTTGGAGTCGTAGATAAGGATGAGGTTATCGAGACCGAAATGTCCTGCGAATGCGCTGGCTTCCGCGGAGACGCCTTCCTGTAAACAACCGTCCCCGGCAAGGCAGATGATGTGTTGATCGAAAATTTGGTGCTCCGCGGTATTGAATCGCGCCGCGGCCATCTTTGCCGCCATCGCTACGCCAACTGAATTACCGACCCCCTGACCGAGAGGTCCGGTGGTGCATTCCACACCGGGCGTCTCGAAAAACTCCGGATGGCCCGGGGTCTTGCTGTGCAATTGCCGAAAGCGTTTGATTTCTTCCCTCGGCAGGTCGTAGCCGCTCATGTGCAGCCAGGCGTAAAGCATCATGCTGCCATGGCCAGCGGAAAGAATGAAGTAATCGCGATTGATCCACCGAGGTAGGTCGGGGTTGTATTTGAGCGCGTACCCATAAAGAACGGCGCCCATTTCGGCGCAACCGAGCGGCAAACCGAGATGGCCGGACTTCGACGCCTGGACCGCATCCATGGCCAGCCCGCGGGCTTCATCCGCCGCGCGCGAAAGAATTTCCAGATTCAAACTCATGAACACGGGTATAGTTCGCGTGTCTATCGAAACCAAGCGCAAAGCAGTTGTTTCTCAGTGAAACCGAAAATCAAAAATCGAAAGTCGAAAATTCCGTGAATCGCTCCTCGCTACTTCACATCATCGAGCGCCTGGAAGGCTTCCTCGGAAAACTTCCTGACACCATTCGGCGGCCGGTCCTGCACGAGCTGACGCCGCTTAAAGAACTTTTTCTTCAACAACGGCCGCCGCGCTTCGTCTTGACCGGTTCAAATCGGCTTCCGCTTCAGGAACTCGCCGCGACCTTGTTCAACTGGCGAACAGAAGCGGATTCGCGCGAGGTCCTGATGGAGCTTTTCCGCTGGCACGCAATCGATCTGGGCGGGCGCGGCACGGTCTCATTCCTCGACGCCCGGGGCGCTGACGCCCGGACGATGGAGAAAATCGAAGAGGAATTAAAGGCGTATCCACCAGATATGCTTCTTCATTTGGCGGATGATGATTCGCGCTCTCCCGGCAGCGGCGAGCTCGAAAATCTCGGCCGCTTCGCCCGCCGACCACCCGAGAACCACCAGCCAAAAATAATCGGCGTTGTCCTGAGCAGCGGCCGGCGATCGTCTCGCGATCGTGACGGCGACAGTTCGATCACAGCGACGGCGCCAGCCCGTGCGCGGGTCCAGGCTGCGTTACAGGACGATGCAGTTATTGCACCGCACCTTGTCCAGGTTGTTGAAGTCGGAGAGAGCAGCAGCTCGGCGTCGTCGTTCCTTTCGCTCCTCGCGCGGACGATGCCCAACGAAGCGCGCGTGGAGATGGCCCGCATCGCGCAGGATCGCCAGGTGCAGGGAGACATCGCCCAAACCCTGGTCAAATCCACGACCGCCATTTGCGCGGCGATCGGCGCTCAACCGATCCCGCTGGCAGATCTCCCGATCCTGACGGCTCTTCAACTCGTGATGGTATCGGGCGTAATGTACATTAGTGGACGTGAGCGGAGCCTGCGGGCCGCCACCGAGTTCATTGGCGCTCTCGGCGTAAACGTCGGGGCCGGGATGATTTTGCGCGAAGGAACCCGTGCCTTGCTCAAGTTCTTTCCGGGCTGGGGGAACGTGGTCTGCGGCGCCGTCGCAGGCGCCGGAACCTATGCCATGGGGCGCGCCGCTATCGTTTACTTTCTTGAAGGCATGACCCTACAACAGGCCCGGCGAACCTACCTTTCCAGCCGCAAAAAACGCAACCGCCCGGAGTCCCGGGCCGCCATGCAAATCGAGGCAGCCCGGTGAGCCGGCGGACCCCCGCGGAGGAGGCCTGAATAACTTGTGAATAAATTCGGCTTCACGGCGCGTTTTGTTCACATTTTTTTGTGAACAAGGGCGGGATTTCTCGCGTGCGGGAGGCAACTGGCTCGGCCGGCCAATGAAGCTTTCAGAGATTGAACCGACCCTTCGTGAAATTGGCGTCGCGCCGGTAAAAACCCTAGGTCAGAATTTCCTTCACGATGCCAACCTGGCGCGGTGGATCGTTGAGAAAGCCGATCTTCAGCAAGACGATTACGTCGTGGAAATCGGCCCCGGCCTGGGTGCGTTGACTGAATTCATCGTGGAGAGCGGCGCCTCAGTCCTCGCCATCGAGAAGGACCGGCGGCTTGTGGAATTTCTTCGCAAACGTTTCGCCAACAAACGCGTCGAGATACTTCACGCGGACGCGCTCGATTTTGATTTACGGCCGTTATATGGCGAGCGCCGAGTCAAGCTGCTGGGGAACCTTCCTTATTACATAGCAAGTCAGCTCTTGATAAAATTCGCGAAGGAGCCAAGTCCCATATCGTTGTGGCTGTTTATGTTACAAAAGGAAATGGCGCGACGAATTTCGGCGTCCGCCGGCAGCGGCGACTATGGCGCGCTTAGCTTGGCTATTCAGGTTCAGCATCGCGTCGATTACTTGCGTACGGTGCCGGCGAGCGTCTTTTTGCCGCAGCCCGATGTCGATTCTGCATTTGTGCGGATAACGCCGCGGGCCGCGGACGAATTACCGCCGCATGATCCCGAAGCCTTTTCAAAAGTGGTGCGTCTCGGTTTCTCGCAACGCCGAAAGCAATTGCGAAATCTGTTGCGCGAGGTGGTGCCCGACTGGGATGAAGCCGCAGCCGCGATCGGATTCGAGCCTCGGGCCAGGGCGGAAGAATTGAGCCTCGAGCAGTGGGTCACATTATCGACCTGGCGGCCTGTTCGCTCGCTTCACAACGAGGCGGATAAGGCGCCGGAGCGCTTTCCGGTCGTGGATGAGAACGACCGCGTCGTGCGGATCGCCCCACGTGGTGAAGTGCATGGGAATAACTTGTGGCACCGCGCGGTTCACCTGTTCATTTTTAACTCCCAAGGCGAGCTTTTTTTACAGAAGCGATCAGGGTGGAAAGACCGGCATCCGCTCGCCTGGGATTCCAGTGCCGCCGGGCATGTGGAAGAAGAGGAGGAGTACGACAAAACGGCCGTGCGCGAGTTGCAGGAAGAGCTCGGGGTGACTGCGGATTTACGCCGGGTCGTAAAGCTCCCGAGCTCGCCGCAAACCGGCTGGGAATTCATCTGGCTGTACCGAGGTCACCATGACGGGCCGTTTACCCTGGCTCGCCAGGAGATCGAGCACGGCGAATTCTTTCCGCTGGATGTCATTACGCGATGGATTAAGGCGCGGCCCGGTGATTTCGCTCCCGGGTTCCTGCAATGCTGGAATGCGTACCAAGAAGCCGCGGTGTCTGCATCCGCGAAAAACTAAGACGGCGAATTTCAAAATCGCCGTCCCGTGGACAGGCGCCTAGCGACGCCCGCGCATCTTATTTCCCTTGGAGGGCTTCTTCCTGCCCTTCGACTTTTTGGCCGAGCCCGGTCCACGAAATACCCGCTCCGGCAAGTCGCCAAGCGCCTCTTTCCGGAATTTGCGAGCCGCGCGGCGTGCGCCTTCTTTGCCGCCGTAGCCGTTGTCGCTAAACAACCGGGTCACGGTATCGCCGCCACGAAGGAAATGGACCTGAAAGCCGTGCGTCTGTTTCTTGGCGCGAGCCTTTGTATCGATACGCCGGATGTTTTGCTCGGAATCGGGATTCGCTCTCTTTTTCACTTGCTTCATTCTAAATAGTCCCGGCCGGACTGCAAACGCGGCTCAATGCTCGGTCTTCCACGACTTTGGAGGCGGCAAGTGCCACGCCTGCCATTTCCGGGCATATTCGGCCTCGGGCAGGAGCACGTAGCAGGGACGGCGCGGCGCGCGCAACCACGTGATGATCCGGACCAGATCCGGTTCGGCCATCGTGGTGCAGCCCGCGCTCGGCCGCGAAACTCCACGACGAATATGAAAAAAAATCGCGCTCCCGGCACCAGGCACCGGCGGGTCCGAGTTGTGCCGGATCTCGACCAGCCAGCGATACGCAAAATCGTTATGCCGCATTTTTTGTCTCGCGAACCACGGCGGCGGGTTCGCGGGATCCGGGATAGTGACGAACCGATTGTAATCCGGATGCTTCACGTCATCGACCCAGGCATCCGCCGTTGTTACCTGGTGAAACGGAAAATCCGCGCCGGCCGGCAACTGTCCATCGTAAGTGTAAATCTTCCCAATCCGGAAAACGCCGGCTGGCGCGCGTCCGTCACGTTCGGCCTTCCGCAAGCCGCTCTCCTCCTGCCCGGCCAACCCGCTGCCCCAGGCGAGCCCATGTTTACCGAACAGGACCGGGACCGGCTGGGTAACCGAATTCCAGTCGTTGCCGGCTGTGCGCTCGAAAAGCTGGAGATTGCCGCGCATCGAATTCCAATCGGGCGCGATCCCGACGATAAGCTGCGTGCAATCATCTGGGACACCAGCGGCATGTCCGGTGCTGACGACCAGCGGCACCAGGGCGAAAAGGATTCTGCGCAAATTCAGCATTTCCCAAACTTAGACGTGCATCTTATTGCTTCTGTCCAACCCAATTGATGTTGAAAAAAATCCTGCCCGCTCTTTTTCTCGCCGCGACCATCTTCGCGAGCTACCTCCCGGCGCTCCGCAATGGCTTTGTCTGGGACGATACCGCGCTCGTCCTGCGCGACCCGCTCATCCGCAGTTGGGAACTCATCCCGGAAACGTTCCAGCATTTTCTTTTTCTCGATGCGACGCCGTCGGATTTTTATCGGCCAATCCAGCGGCTCACCTATCTCGCAGATTACGCCGCCTACGTTTTCAAGCCGGCCGGCTACCACCTCACCAGCATCCTCTGCCACATCGCGGCCGCGCTCGCATTGCTGCTTTTGGCGAACGAATTTCTGCGCGGCTTCAACGTTGAAGACCCCAAACGCCGTTGGCTCGCCCTCGGTGCGACGGCAATCTGGGCCCTTCATCCGATCCACACCGCTGCCGTCGCTTACATCTCGGGACGCGCCGATCCGCTCGCCGCATTTTTCGGATTTCTCGGCCTTTATTTTGCAGTGCGACCGGCGCCGGCAACTCGGTCCTATCGGTGGCTGACGCTGCTCGGGATCGGAGTTTTTCTTTTGCTAAGCGCGCTGAGCAAAGAATCCGGATTAATGTTCGCCATTCTCTGGTTCGCCCTTCTGGTTTTGCGCAGGGCGTGGAGGCAGATTCTGCCCGCGACCGTCGTGGTTGCGTTCGTCGTTGTCAGTTACGTGAGCCTCAGGCTGCCGGCGGAGCACTATCCCGCGCCGCGCTTGCGTCCGCCCGCGCCTTTGCTTGTCAGGCCAATTATCGTGGCCCGGGCTTTCGCGGAATACACGGGGCTGATCCTGTTTCCCGCGCGCCTGCACATGGATCGCGACGTCGAGTCCCATCCTTTCGGGCCAGCCGATGCGAGCGCGCGCGGCGCGGCCTGGCGGGAACTGCAAACTCTGCTCGGCGTCATTTTGATCGCCGGCGCGATCTACTGGATGATCCGGAGCCGAAAGCGTGATCCTGCCGTTTTCGCCGGTCTCATCCTGGCTGCGATCACGTATTTGCCCGTCAGCGGCGCAATTCCTCTCAATGCCAACATCGCGGAGCATTGGCTCTACCTGCCGAGCGCATTTCTGTTTCTGGCGACGGCTCTCGCGCTGTCGCGATTACGAATTCCGGCGGCCGCCTGGATAGGTGCGACCGGGTTGTGCGCCATTCTTCTTGGGGCTCGCACGTTTCTTTACACCCTTGATTGGAAAGATCAGCGCACATTCCTCCAACGCACGATCGCCGCCGGAGGTGATTCAGCGCGCATGCTAATCAATCTCGCCAGCCAGGAGCTGCATGATGGCCAACTCGACGCGGCGAAGAAACATTTGGAGATCGCGCTCGAGAAAGAGCCGAATCAACCGCTCGCGGTAATCAACCTTGCCGTCGTCGCTATTCGCCAGGAACAATACGCGACTGCCCACGAAATCTTGGAGCGCGCCAAGGACCTGCCGGTGGTGGACGCGCAGGCCCACGAGCTTTTGGCGATCCTCGCGTTGAAGGAACATGACCGCGTCGAAATCATGCGTTTCCGGCTGGCCTCACGTACTGGTCCTCCGAATTGGCGACTTGAGCGGCGTTACATTGAGGTCCTGGATCAGACGGGAAATACTGACACCGCAATCAAGGAGCTCGCAGGGTGTCTCAAGACGCAATGGTACCGGGCCGAATCGTGGCAGTTGATGAGCCGGTTGTTCTCGAAAAATGGCCTCGCGCGCGAAAGCGCCGAAGCGCTCGAGCAGGCCAAAACGTACGATGTTCACCTGATGGAGCATCCGGAGGTGCCGCAACCTTAGGCGCGAAGCATCCAGGACGCGCCGAATCGTGCGCGCAGACATAGGACGTGCAACGTGCCGCGGCAAAGCACACGATAAAGCTCCATCGGGATGAAGCGAAATCTGACGACCGCAAAGGGCCAGGAACTGTGGCGAATAACGCTCTTCGCGTTCGCCTGTCTTCCGATCCTTTTGGTTTTGCGAATGCAGCTAAAGAATTGGCTCAATATCCCGATCTGGGACGAATGGGACACTCCCGGCAACGCGCTTCTCCATCTCGCTCAACACAAACTCACCTGGTCGGACCTGCTGGCCCAGCACAACGAGGCCCGAAAGTTTTTTCCCCGCCTGATTTACATCGCAATGAATGGCCCGATGGGCTGGGACGTGCGCTATGGAATGGTCCTGACCTTTCTCAGTGCTGCCGCGCTTTCCGTTTTTTTTCTCCGGCAATTGAAACAGGCCGGGGAAAATCTTACGGCCCAGGCTTTGTTCGCCTGGTTTTTGATCAACCTCCTCCTCTTCGGCCCGTCGGAATCCGAAAATTTTCTGTGCGG
>JBJMXC010000238.1:0-13846 GCA_045809825.1 Chthoniobacterales bacterium
CCTCCTGAAATCGAATAATGATTGGATTGATGATCCGGTTCAGGCCACCGAAATAACCGCTGCCGGCCTCGCACCTTCCGACACTAAAGAGTCGGCCATCGCGGTTGCATTACCGCCAGGGGCGTACACGGCGATTCTTGCCGGACACAACGGTGGCCAGGGTGTGGGCACGGTTGAGGTTTATGACCGTGGACCGTAGCGCCGTTCGAGCCTTGGCCTTTAGGCGCGGTTGACGGCGGCGATTGTCGCCACCATATTCCGCGCTCCCAAATGGTGAATCGTGCGCTCCGCCGCGCGATGCGAATCGGCGGCGACGCCGCATGTCAAACATTGAGCGCGGAGC
Source organism: Chthoniobacterales bacterium (assembly GCA_045809825.1). GTDB lineage: Bacteria > Verrucomicrobiota > Verrucomicrobiia > Chthoniobacterales > UBA10450 > AV80. The sequence continues at coordinate 344 of JBJMXC010000238.1, forward strand.
GCTCGATTCACCGGGCATTTACATGGATAAAATCCGAAACATCGCGATCATTGCGCACGTCGATCACGGCAAGACCACGCTCGTGGATCAATTGCTGCGGCAATCGGGGACTTTCCGCGCCAACCAGAAGGTCGAGGAGCGGATGATGGACTCGATGGATCTCGAACGGGAAAAGGGGATCACGATCCGCGCCAAGAACGCCGCCTTCCAGTGGAACGGTTACCGGATTAATATCGTCGATACCCCCGGGCACGCCGATTTCGGCGGCGAGGTCGAGCGAATCATGAAGATGGTGGACGGGGTTCTTCTCGTCGTTGACGCCCACGACGGTCCGCAGGCGCAGACCCGTTTCGTTTTGCGAAAAGCGCTCGAGAACAAAGCCAAGCCAATTGTTGTCATCAACAAGATCGATCGCGAGAACGCGCGGCCCCACAAGGTTCTCGATCTGGTGTTCGACCTTTTCGTCGAGCTCAAGGCGACCGACGAGCAGCTCGATTTCCCGATCATTTACGCGAGCGCCAAGAACGGCTTCGCCATGCGCGAGCTCCACGAAAACAGCGAAGACATGACGCCGCTTTTTGAAGCGATTGTGAAACATGTGCCGCCGCCTCCCACTTCCCCCGAACCATTTTTCCAGATGCTCGTTTCGAATCTTGATTACAGCGATTACCTTGGACGGATCGCGCTCGGCCGGATCGTCAGTGGCCGCGTTAACGTCGGCGATTCCATCGTCTGCATTCATCGCGACGGCCGCCGGGAGCGCGCTGCCGTCACTGGTCTTTTCACTTTTGCCGGAATGGGCCAGGTCGAGCTGAAACACGCCAGCGTCGGTGACATCGTCGGCCTGACGGGGTTCGAAGAAGTTTACATCGGCGAAACATTGACCGATCGCGAAGAACATCCACCGCTCCAGTTTGTCGACATCGATCCGCCGACAATCCGGATGCGCATCCTGGTGAACGATTCACCGTTCGCCGGCCGCGAAGGAAAATTCGTCACCGCGCGCCACGTCCGCGAACGGCTCGTCCGCGAGACTCGCGGCAACGTCTCCCTCCAGATGAAAGACACTGAAGTTGCCGGCGCCTTCGAAATCAACGCGCGCGGGGAGATGCAAATCGCGATCCTGGTGGAGCAGATGCGGCGCGAAGGTTACGAAGTCATGGTTTCGCGTCCTGAAGTTATTTTTCAGCGCGATGAGAATGGCGGTCTTCTTGAGCCGCTCGAAAATCTTTACGTCGAAGTCCCGAATGAGAATCTCGGCGATGTGCTCCAAACCCTGGCCGCGCGCAAAGGCGAAGTGGTGAGCATGGATCACCACGCGACTCGCGTTTCGGTCGAAGCCATTATTCCGACTCGCGGCCTGATCGGATTTGAAAGCGACCTGATTAACCTCACTCGCGGCGAAGGATTGATGAGCCATCTCTTTCGCGAATACGCACCGTTTAAGGGCGAGCTCGAGGGCCGCAACCGCGGGGTCATGATTTCAATGGAACCCGGCGTCAGCACCGCCTACGCGCTGAACAACATCCAGGCACGCGGCAAACTCTTCATTGGACCGCAGGAAGAAATTTATTCCGGCATGATCGTCGGTGAAAACGCGCGTCCCGAGGACTTGCCGGTCAATCCGTGCAAGGCGAAGCACCTCACGAACATGCGGAGCCAGGGAGATGGCAAAGGTATTCAGCTCGAAGCGCCGCTCCGGATGACGCTTGAGCGCGCAATCGAGTACATCAGCGCGGATGAATTTGTCGAAGCGACGCCAAAGTCGCTCCGTTTGCGCAAGCGAATTCTCGACCCGACCGCCCGGAAACGCGCCCAGAACGCAGCCTAGCGGCTCGCGTTTTCCGACAAATAACCGGGGCTAAATGTTCCTGGCGGACGTCATGTCGACGAGATCACGCCGTAAGAACAAGGGGGAACGGCCGGCGATTTTGCCGACCCTTCTTTTTTGCGCCCTAACCGCGCCTTTCGTTGACACCAAGTAGCTTCATTGGTTAAACTTTTCCTCGTTAATTCGCCTCCTCGATAACGATTCTCTCGAGGCTCTCCGGTTCGCAAAAGAACACAGGTCTTCCGGCAACTTTACAAAACTTTCCATCTCATGGCGGGACACAGCAAGTGGTCCAAGGTTAAGCGGTTTAAGGGCGCGATCGACACGAAGCGAGCGACGCTCTTTAGCAAGTTCGCACGCGAAATCACCATCGCGGCCAAGACCGGCGGCGGGGACCCGGCTGGGAACGCACGACTGCGGAGCGCGATTGTTTCGGCGCGGGCCCAGAGCACACCCAATGACATTATCGAACGCGCTATCAAACGTGGGACCGGCGAAGGCATTGAGGCGCAGCATTTCGACGAAATTGTTTATGAAGGGTACGCGCCGGGTGGAGTGGCGGTGATTGTCGAGGCTGCGACCGACAACAAGAACAGGACCGCTGCTGAAATCAGGAGCATTTTCACCCGGAACCATGGCAACCTCGCCTCGAGCGGCAGCGTTTCCTACATGTTCCACAAAAAAGGCCGGATCACGGTCCCGCGCGTTTCCATCGGGGAAGATCGGCTTTTCGAGCTAGCCCTGGAGGCAGGCGCGGAGGAGTTGACAACCGAGGAGGAGCAGTATGTTATTACCACTTCCCACGATCAGCTCTACGCAGTAGCTGAGGCGCTCAAGAACGCGGGCGTCACCACCGATGGGCAGAAGTTTACTTTTATTCCAGATACGACAGTTCCGGTCCATGAAGAGGCCGTCGCGCTGCAGATCTTGCGCTTGTGCGATAGCCTCGAGGACGACGATGACGTCCAAAACGTCTATTCCAACCTAGATATCTCCGACGAATTGCTGGCGAAATTGCCGGTTTAGAACGCCGCCAGGTTACGAAAGGCGGCATGCTGCTCCGGCAGCAACGAGGTCAATCTCTGATTTATGAGCGAAGAAAACGATAACCAGCCACCGGCGCAAACTGAGGCCCCGGCGGATCGCCCACGGCGTCCTCGCAGACGCTTTTCCCGTCGCCACGGCGGCGGACGTGACCGCGGGCCGCAGGAGCCACGCGGCGACTACAGCCCCGGCGATCGTGCCGAAACCGCGACTTCCGACGAAATGTCCGGCGCGCCTCGGGTGAATGAAGGCGATCATGGTGACGATTCGCAGAGGGCTGAGGGTGGCACTTCGCAGAACGGCGAGATCGAGCGCGAGCCGGAATTTGGCGACGGCATTATCGAGATTTCGGGGAAGGGATTTGGTTTTCTTCGGGACGCGAAACGAAATTTCGTCCAGACGCCGAACGATATTTTCGTGACGCCTGAGATTGTGCGTCGTTTCGCGTTGCGCGACGGCATGTGGATTTACGGCGAAACCCGGCGCGGAAACCGGGGGCCGCAGCTCATTCGGCTGAACAAGATCAACGACGAAGAACCGACGAAATACCAGGGCCTTCGCCCGTTCGAAGAGCTGACCACGATCAACCCCAATCGAAAGATCAAGCTCGAGACCGTGCCGGATCGTTACACGACCCGAATCATGGATCTGATGACGCCACTCGGCATGGGCCAGCGCGGGCTCATCGTCGCGCCGCCCCGGACCGGCAAGACGACGCTACTTCATCACATCGCGGATGCGGTCGTGAAAAACCATCCCGAGATGAAGCTGATCATCCTGCTCGTGGATGAGCGTCCCGAGGAAGTGACCGATTTCCGCCGCTCCTGCCCACAGGCAGAGATCATGGCGAGCTCGAACGACAGCGACATCAAGAGTCACACCCGGATTGCGCAGCTCGCTGTCGAAAGAGCGAAACGTTTGGTCGAAGCGGGCAAGGATGTTTTCATCCTGCTCGATTCCATCACCCGCACCGCCCGCGCCTTTAATAACGCGATGGGGGGCGGCGGACGGACCATGAGCGGCGGTATCGATGCGCGCGCCATGGAAACGCCACGCAAACTTTTCTCGGCCGCCCGCAATACCGAGGAAGCTGGCTCGCTCACCATCGTGGCGACCGCGCTCATCGAGACCGGCAGCCGAATGGACGAGCTCATCTTCCAGGAATTCAAGGGCACCGGCAACATGGAGATGGTCCTCGATCGCAAAATCAGCGATCAGCGCATTTACCCGGCAGTGGACATCTTCCTTTCCGGGACCCGCCGCGAGGAATTGCTTCTCCAACCGTGGGAACTCGAAAAGATCAACCTGATCCGTCGCGGCCTCGCCGGCCACAAACCCGGGGAAGCAATCGAGCGGCTCCTCATGTTCGTGAAGAAATTCCCGACGAACGAGCAGATGCTGAAGGGCATTCCGGGTTAGGGAAATTTTCGAATTTCGATCGGCGATTTTCGATTTGGGAATCGTCATCGCATGATGCAATCGAAAGTCGAGAATCGAGAATCAAAAATTCTCGACGTTGATTGGGAGGTTCTTCCACCTGAGGAAAAACGGAAACGCCAGGGACTCGAGCCGCTCTTTAAATGGATCGCCCTCATCATGGACGACGTCCTTCGCGTTCCAGGCACCAACTTTCGCTTCGGGCTTGATCCAATAATCGGCCTCATCCCCGGCATCGGCGATACCAGCTCCGCCATTGTTTCGGGGTTCGCCTTGATTCAGGCAGTCCGCCTCGGGGTTCCAAAAATCCTGGTCGCGCGAATGGCGCTGAACGTCCTGATTAACGAAATCGTTGGCATTGTCCCGGTCGTCGGCGACGCCTTCTCGTTCTGGTTCAAGTCGAACGCGCGCAATTACGATATCCTCAAAAACCACCGACTCGGCGCGAATCCACCTCGCCGAAGCGACTGGCTTTTCGTCATCGGCATTCTTGTCGTTGTCTTCCTGATCGTCTGCGTGGGAATTGCAGTCAGCTTCCTCTTGCTTGGCGCCCTGGCCCGATTTCTTACAGGTGGCCGCTGAGCCTTATCTCAAATAGCGGGTGTACACATCATGGATGCCGGCCCGCGCAGCCCGATATGATTGGGCGAAGGCGTCGAGATTTTCAGCGCCGATTCGGATCGCCACCTTTTCCTGCCCCATCTTATCGTTAGGCAAATTCGAGATGCTCTTGTGTTCCCATCGCCGCAGCACTGACTCGATCGCACGCAAATATTCGTAGTGTTTTCGGAGCGCGTCCGCGTCGGATCTCGTCAGGATCCTTGCCTCCGCTAGCGCTTCCAGCGCGCCAATGGTTTGAGGATTCCAAATCCCCGCGCGCATTTGCAGGGCCTGGATCAAAAACTCGGCTTCGATGATTCCGCCGGAGCCGGTCTTGAAATCGAGCTCGTCCGAAGTGCTCCCGCGGTCCCGCCGAATTCGTTGTAACATGGCGTCGATTTGCGCAAACAAATCCGGACGCTGCCCGGCGACACGCCAGACCTGTTCGGCGAGCCGCATAAATTCGTTCTGCAAAGGCCCTGCAACAGGCCGGGCCCGGCTTAATGCCTGCGCTTCCCAGAGCTGCCCCCGGGTGCGGTAGTAAGTTTCGAACGCCGTGATCGAGCAGGACAAAATTCCCTTTTCCCCGTCGGGCCGGAGCCGGGTATCGAGGGACCAGATTATTCCTTCACCAGTGGGCTGTGCCATCGCCACCATTAGGTGCTGCGCCGCGCGGACGTCTTCGCCGACGAAAATCACATCGAGATCGGCGCCGTAACCGATTTCGTTGCCGCCAAATTTTCCCAGCGCGATAATCGTGAGCTCGCTCTCGCTGCCGCGCAGTCGGTTAACGAAAACGAGACACGCCTCGGCCAGCGATGAATGCTCGGTCAGGACGGAATTGAGATTCGCGAGCCCGAGGATGTCGCGTAGAAAGATTCGCAGAAGCTGGGTCTGTCGATAGGCCCGAAGTCCATCCAGCGAATCGGGGGTTACTTTTAGTTCGTCCAATCGCTCCAGGTGTTTCGCGACCGTCAGCTCACGATCCAGCACGCCCGAGCGCGTGATTTCTTCGAGAAGATTCGGGCGCCGAATGAGGAGGTCGCCAAAATAGCGGCTACCGTCGAACGTTTTGACGAGGAGCTCGAGAAGCTTCGGGTTAACGACGAGGAGCTCGAAGAGCATGCTCCGCAGGCCGTAAGCTTCGACGAACCGAACGAACTGGTTCAGGGCCGTGTCGGGATCGGCGCTCCGGGCAAGCCACCGGAAGAGGAGCGGTTGGAGATTTCGCAGGACCTGTCGCGTCCGAGGGGCGACATGAAACCGACCGGGCGCTTTTGCGAGGTCGGCGAGCGATTTCGCAGCGGTCTTTTCGTCGCGAAAAATATGGAGATTTTCCGCGGTCGTATCGGCAGCACCCGTCGGCTCGGAAATCACCCGGCGGAAAACGGACCGAACCTTGTGCATGTGTTCGCTCAAGGTTGCGTTGAACTTTTCAGCGGTGGCGAATCCGAGGCTTTTCGCCAGCCGGGTTAACGCCTCTCCATTTTCGGGGACCGTATGCGTTTGCTGTTCCGCTTCGATCTGAAGCCGATGTTCGACGCGCCGAAGAAAACGATATCCCCGCTCCAGGACCAGCGCTTCGGTACGAGGCAGCAGCTCGAGCTCCGCGAGCAATGGAAGCACTTTCAGGGTGCTCGTTTCCTGGAGAAAGGCGTGGCGCGCGCCGTGTAACAGCTGCAGCGCCTGCACGACAAATTCGACCTCGCGAATTCCGCCGGCGCCCAGCTTTACGTTCCGTCCGATCTTGTCGTGGCCAACGATGTCGCGTTCGATGCGGCGCTTGATTCGTCCGATTTCCTCGAGCACGTCCGAGGTCGGGCTTTTCGGGAAGATAAACGGCTGATGTTCGCGGAGGAATTCGTAGGCCAGTTCGCGGCTGCCGGCGATGCCGCGCGCTTTGATCAAGGCAAGGCGTTCCCAGGTCTCGCCGAAACCGGCATAATAATTTTCCATGCTCTCGAGCGAGCGCGCCAGCGGCCCAGCGGTTCCCTCGGGTCGAAGACGCAGATCGATTCGAAAGAGGGGACCGGCCGGATCATGGGCGGCAAAAGTTTCGATGATTTTCGCGCCCAGCTGATTGAACCACTCGTGCCAGGTAAAGTTCGACGAGAGCTGGCCTTCCTCGCCATAAACAAACACCACGTCAATATCGGAGCTGTGATTCAACTCCCGGCCGCCTAATTTACCCAGGCCGAGAATCGCAAAAGGCGTCTGCGGGCCGCCGCGACGGGCCCGTAGTTCGCAGTCCCAATAGGTGTAAACCTCCTGGACACAAATTTCGGCCAGCTGCGAAAGCTCGAGCGTGGTTTCTTCCAAGGGCGCGGTCTCCGCGATTTCGCGCACCCCGATCCGCAACATTTCTCGGCCTTTCCAAAAACGGAGCGCCTCAAAATTGCCTGCGAAGGTTGCAGATTCGGCGGTTCGTTGCAGATCGAGCCGCATGGCGCGAACGCCGCGTGGGGCATCGCAGATTTCCGGTCGGGCGAGCCAGACGAGAAGGTCAGGAAAACGGATCAGTCGCGCTGCGCAAACGCTCGAAACGGAAATGAGATGGAGCAGGGATGCTTCGCCAAGCGGGAAGTCCTCGATTAATTCGCGGAGGGGCGGTGCCTCGGCAGGCCAGGCTTCGGCCATCCGCTCCAGCGTGTTCTCCACTTGTGACGGGTTGAGCGTCGAAGCCGCTTTCCCTGAAATCCATTCGGCTGCGGAGGTCATCGGCAATTAGAAACCGTCGGCGGTTTCTAAACCGCCGCTCCGCCAAGCTCAAGTGCCGAAACCAGGCAGCGCCCGATTTAGTCGGTGCCGCTGATTTTCTCGCGTGCCTTCGCTAACACTCGCCGCTCAGCGCGCGTCAGGCTGGCCATTCCTTCCCGCGAAATCTTATCGAGAAGAGGATCGATTTGTTCGGCGATGAACTGCTCTGGGCTCATTGCCCGATATCGGTCCGTTTCCGCGCGCTTTTGCCGAAGCATGCGTTGCAGGATCGAAGGCCGTCCGAACCCGAGAAGGTGCGCGTAAAACCAGCCGGCCAGGCACCCGCCGAGAAATGCGCTGTGCGCCACTGTCGCGCTCCGATCAAAAATCACGCCCAACACAGCAAGGGTGAACGCACCATAGCCAATGTGTTTCGCCTTCAACCGTATCGGCACGAGGAAAAAAATCATCGAGGTGAGCTCGAGCTCCGGCAGGATTGCCGCGTAGGCCATCACCACAGCCGCAGGCCCACCGGACGCCGCCAGCAAGGCCGAATCAGCCGGCATCAGGAACAAATGACCTAACTCGCCCGCCAGGGTCCCGGTTAAATAGAGAGAGAGAAATTGGCGCTGCCCGATGATCGATTCGACATCGCGGCCGAGCAGATAAAGCAAAAACATGTTCCCGAGCAGGTGCCACGGGCCGTCGTGGAGAAAAGCGGCGGTGAGGAATTGCCAGCCGTAGGCCGACCGCAATCCCTGGTCGCTCAGGGCGAGGTATTGCCGGACGAATCCCGGCTGATAAACGTCCAAGAAAAGCTGGGTAACGAACACCGCGACATTCAGCCCGATTAGGCCGAGAAGGACGACCCGGGGCCGCTGGATCCAGCGCTTCGTGATCGGCGAAGGTTTGCGGCCGGAGAGGCGCATGTGACTTAGGGTATCGCAACGAGATTTCGTTGTCGATGGAATCCCTTCTTTCTTGTAGCGACGGCGCTCTGGCGCGGTCCTTACGCCAGTGCTGCAATTCTGAACGGCTTAGGCTGAGCGGCCTATCTGCAATTGGCTACCGCGGCGTCAATACGCGCAAGGCCCCGGCGCGGATCCGAAATTCCACCGGACAATTTCCGACCAGCTCGCCGTCGATTTCCACGGGCACGGTCTCGTTGCTCGTCACTCGCAGATGTTTGGTCTGGAAGTACTCAACTTCCGGCGAAGAAATTTGCGGCGTGAAAACGACGTCCTGTAAATAACGGATGATGTCGACGTAGCTGAGCCGCTTGAAAACGATCACATCGAGAAGGCCGTCATTCATCACTGCCTGCTTGAAGAACGGGAAGCGTCCTCCGTAAAGACGGCCGTTGCCGACGAGCACGAACGATCCTTCGGTCGTGGCCGCATCCGGCGAATCGATCTGCAACACCGGCGGTATTCGCGACGCGATCTGGACAGCGGAAATGAGATAACTCAGCGGCCCGAAATTGCGCTTAAACGCGCGGCTCGTTTCCTTCACCGCCTGCGCATCGAGCCCGACGCCGGCGAGTTGAACGAAGTGTTTGCGATTCGCGCACGGCAAATCCACTCGTTGGGATTTGTTTTGCTCGATGATGTCCCAGCATTTTCCCAAGTCATTTGCGGGCAGGCCGAGCTCAGCCGCGAAGACGTTCATAGTCCCGAGGGGGAGAAGGCCGAGAGCTACGTTGTGGCCGGCAATTCCGTTGACGATTTCATTGATGGTCCCGTCGCCACCGGCCGCCACGATCCGTTCATATCCTTCGGCGACCGCGTGCCGTGCCAAAGCTTCGGCTTCCCCAGCGCCCGAAGTGGTGCGGAGAATAGCACCGCGCGTCAGCTTTTCGACCCGGGCGCGCATTCGCTCGGTTCGGGCACCGCGGGCGGCCGGATTGAGGATGACGACAGTGTTTTCCACGGTAGCAAAACGAGTCAGGGCTTTCGCCTTTTCTTCAAACTGCGGTCGCGTAACCTTCCGGCGTGCAAAAATTTGGCCGCATCGTTTTGATCGGGCTCGGTCTGATCGTGGGCGTCGCGGTGCTCATTTTGATTGGGGTTAACATGTATGTGCAGTCACGTGGCACACAAGAAAGGATTCAGCAGGAACTTAGCCGCCGCCTCGGCACTTCGCTCCATATCCAGCGCATCAGCGTCACTCCGTGGGCCGGATTGAAGCTAACCGGGATCACGATTCCTCAGACCGACCCCGGCGTGTCCCCGGAATTTTTGACCGCGAAGACCTTTCGCTTGCGGATCCGGTTCGGGTCGCTCTTCGCCCAACATTTGGTGATCAAGGAGATTTCGCTGATCAATCCGGAAGTCGTTTGGGCGCAGAATGCAGAGGGAAAATGGCGACTTCCAGTGGCGCCGGTTCCGACCGTGCCCGAACCGGCGCCGACTTTGCCTGAACCGGTGCCGCCTGCTTCCTCACCTCCTCCGCCCGAATCGAAATCGGAGATGGCGCCCGCACCGCCGCTCCCGACCGCGTCCGCGGTGGTCGAAATGCCATCGAAGCCCGCCGCGTTTACGCCTGAAGTTCAGGGAGTAAATGTAATCGGCGCGCGTTTTCGTTTTCTCGATGAAAAACTGAAGCCGGTCGCGACCTTCGAAGGCGTCGATTTCCGTTCCAGCTTCCGGACCGCGACCGACCTCCGCGGCAACATCAACATCGCAAAGACTTCCCTGCGCGACCGGTTCTTTCTTCAGCAGCTTTATTCACCGTTGCGCTACGATTCGAACGAGCTCGAATTCGCCGCGATCATCGCGCGGGCCGGGGAAGGGGAGATCAGCGGTCACTTCGCGATGCAACCGCAGGCGCACGATTCGCCCTTCACCGTCCACATCAATTTCCGTGATGTGCAGGCCGATAAGATTATCACCGAAGCCGGCGGCGCGTTTGGGACCGTTACCGGCAAACTCGAAGGTCATCTCGATGCGACTGGTAACACCGCGGATGCCAACGCCCTGACTGGGTCCGGCGAAATTGTTCTGCGCGAGGGCCAGGTCCGGCAATACGCCCTGCTCATGGCGCTCGGCCAACTTCTTCAAATTCAGGAGCTGCAACAACTCCGCCTCGACGAGGCCCAGATCAAATACCACATCAACCCCGGAATCGTGACCATCGATGAGCTGGTCTTTCGTTCGGAGAACATCCATTTGTCGGCGACGGGCACGGTGGGCTTCGACGGGCGGCTCCAGCTCGAATCGCAGCTGGCGGTGAACGAAAAAATGCGCGCCCAGTTGTTTCGCGCCATCCGCGACAATTTCAAACCAACGGACGATCCGGGTTATTCGGCAGTTGGTTTTCAGGTTACCGGTACAGTCGGCCGCCCGAAAACGAACCTGATGGACAAGCTCATCGGCCGTGACCTCAAGGATCTGAGCAGCGTAATCAGCGGATTGATGGGTGGCGGCAAATCAGAGAAAAAGAAAAAGCCGCAGGCGCCCGCCGCCGACGGTAATGCAATGCCGCCCACCAGCCCAACTCCCTCTCCGGCTCCGTCTCCATGAGAGTGATTGCCGGCACGGCGGGCGGGCTCCAGCTGGAGGTCCCGAAAACCGACGTGCGTCCCACGATGGACCGCGTGAAAGCGGCAATTTTTTCGAGCCTCGGCGAGCAGATCATCGGGGCGCCGGTGCTCGATTTGTTTGCCGGGACCGGGGGGCTTGGGATCGAGGCGCTGAGTCGCGGCGCTGCTTCGGCCTTGTTCGTGGAAGAGAACGGTGCCGCCGTTGCGACAATTGAGCGGAACCTTCAGCGGACCAAGCTGCAAGGCCGCGTTCGGAGACAGGAGGTATTTGCCTTTCTCGACAGCGCATCGATCACCGAGCCGTTCCGGGTCATCTTCGCCGATCCGCCTTACGAGAAAACGAAGTCCGGCGGTGAGTTCACGCGCCTGCTTTTGGAGAGCACGCGGCTCGCCGGCATGCTGGAACCTTCCGGCATCTTTGTGCTGGAGAAACGGCCATCGGAGGAAACGCCGGCGACACCGCTCTGGCACGTGGCCCGGGCCCGCCGATATGGCGCCACGGAAGTTCTGTTTCTTCAGCGCGCGGCGAACGCGTCTGCGGCCTCGCGCCCCAATCGATGATCCGATTTTTCTATAATCTTCTCTATCCGCTCGGCCTTCTGTTTTTTCTGCCGGGCCAAATCTCGAAACTACTTCGGCGCGGAAACTATCGGCACAAGTTCGGTCAACGATTTGGTTTTTATGCTCCGGAAGTCCGACAGCGGCTCGCGTCGCACCGGTGCACCTGGATGCACGCAGTCAGCGTCGGCGAAGTCGCGGTCGCGTTAAAGCTGGCCGCGAAATTGCGCGGCCTCGACCCCGATTTCTTTTGCGCATTGACGACTACAACGACAACCGGTTTCCAGGTCGCGACGGCGGAACCCAACGACGACTTGGAGGTCTTGTATAGTCCGCTCGATTTTTGGCCGATCATTCGCCGAGCGTTCGCTGTTATCAGGCCCCTTCGGATCGTGTTGGTGGAGGCAGAAGTCTGGCCGAACCTCACGGCCGAGGCGCGGAACCGCGGGATCGCCCTCGTCCTCGTGAATGCGAGGCTCTCCGGCCGCTCCGAAGCACGTTTTCATCGCTTCCATTTTCTAATCAGGCCGACTTTCCAGTGTCTCGATGCCGTTTGCGTCCAGGAAGCTGAGGACGTTGACCGATGGGTGGCGCTGGGAATTCCGCGGGATCGGATTCACCATGTCGGCAGCATCAAGTACGATCCGGAGGGCGTCCGGCTGAATCCGGATCTGCCGATGGAAGTGCTCAGAGCCTTCGCGATCGAACGCGATCGGCCCATTCTCTTCGGCGGCAGCACTCACCCTGGAGAGGAAGAAATTCTTGGCGAAATCTTCCAACGTCTTCGCGCCGATTTCCCGGCCTTCACCCTGATCATCGCTCCACGCCACGTGGAGCGCGCGCGAGAAATCCGCACCGCGCTCGAGCAGATGGGCTTGGACGTCGCCCTGCGCAGCGAGGCGAAATCGGGGCGAGTCCAGCCGCCCGATTGCCTGCTTCTCGATTCCACTGGTGAGCTACAGCATTGGTACGCCGTCGCCACGATTGTGTTTGTCGGCAAGAGTCTGACCTCGCGAGGTGGACAAAACCCGGTCGAGCCCATTCTCGCCGGCAGGCCGGTCTTATTCGGTCCCCACATGGAAAATTTTTCCGCCCTGGCCCAGGCGCTCGTCGCGAACAAAGCCGCTGTTCAGGTCCGGGATCCGAACTCGCTCCAGGAAAAAATTGCGTGGCTCCTGCGCGACCGGGAAGCTGCTTTGAACCTGGTCGCCAACGCCCAAGGCGTCCTCGCTCGTCACAGCGGCGCCACCGCCCGGACCGCTGAACTGGTCCTGAACCTAAGATCGTCGACCCGTGGTTGAAACAACCCGGCAAATAACTTGCAACCCTGGGGGTGGCTTCTGATATTGCCCGCCTCCACTGACCCTATCGTCCAGTGGCCTAGGACACCGCCCTTTCACGGCGGTAACACGGGTTCGAATCCCGTTAGGGTCGCCACATTGGTTGTTTCGGGTCGGTTTTTTGCCGGAGTTCGCCACCGACTTCCCTCAGCAATCAGGAAAACGGAACGCCGATCTCGCTTCCGAGCTGCGTGAGAAACTGTTTCAGGAATTCGGCGCGCTGCTGGGCCGCCACGCGGCCCGCCCCAGTCTGCATCTTCTCGGCGAGCGTCAGTAACTTCGTGAAGAAATGATCGATGATGCTTGTGCGATCGTCGGCGACACGCGTGACGGGAAACGGCTCCGAGAAATCGTAGAGTGGGGTTCCGTTCGCACCCCCGGTGATCAGAGTGCGAGCGATCCCTACGGCGCCGAGCGCCTCGAGCCGGTCTGCGTCCTGGACTACTTTCGCCTCG
>JBJMXC010000239.1:0-12484 GCA_045809825.1 Chthoniobacterales bacterium
CCGCCCTTTCGCTTGGCCGCAGCACTGATCAGCGGGAAGAACACGGCCTCGGTTTTGCCCGAGGAGGTCGCACCACCGATGATCAGGTCCGCGTTCCCGATCGCAATGTCGCGAAACGTGGTGTGCTGCACCGATGTGAAGCGAGTCCAATCGTGATTGCGGGCCCACTGAAGCAGCTCCGGCAGAAGGAATTCGGCGGCACCATCGCTCACATCATGTGCTCCGCGAACTCGCCCGACGCAGCCGCCAACGCTGCCACCGAGCGCGCATTTCGGACGTCTCCCTGAAGCACATCCGTCCATTGCAGGCTGGGGTTCGCGGCGAGCCGGTTATGAAGCTGCAGAAACAGGCGGATGAGGTCGCGCGGAAGCGGATAGGCCTGCCCGCCGAGTTGGTCGCGCGATTGCTCGATCAATGCCGCGATGTCCGAAGCAGGGATAAGCCGCGCCTCGGGACTCGCTTCACCGAGCAGCTCGCGCAGGGCGAGGAGCATCGCTTCGATGTCCTCGTAATCGAGATCCGCGATCTGAAACGCTAAGGGCTCGACGACGTTGGTTGCCTCGCCCACGGCCTTCCCGGCATGCAGGCAGGAGCTGAGGCCCGCCTCGCTGCACAGCGAATCATAGTCTTTCCATGCCGCTGCCGGCGTCGCCGCGATCAACAGAGAGAGCCCGCTTGCTTCCCCACTCAGCACCTCATTGAAAATCCGGAACAGCTGCGCGTAGTTCGCGTCGCGTGCTGGCTTGGCGAGGTTCGCAACGAGCCGAAGCTCATCAATCACGAGGACCAGGCCGGGCCGACCGGCCAGCCGTGCAAACCTCGCCCATGACTTGATCATGGTCCACTGCTCTGCGTCCGAAATCGCGGTTGCCCCGACCTCCTGGCGCGCTTCGCTATCGAGCCGATGCTGGGCGAGCAGCCAACGACGTGCCTTGGCGATTGCAGCCTCATCGTTGGCGCCGAGTGCCTCTCCGTAGGAGCCGAGGATGCGGGTGAAGTCGTATCCCCGCGGAAGTTCGGCGAGCGGCGCCAACTGCTTGTGAAAGACCGTCGTCCGCTCGGAATGAGTATTGCGACCAGTCAAATCGCATTCGTCGCGGAAGCCGCCGACCAGCGAGTCCATTGCTGAGCGGTCACCGCACCCCAGAGTGCGCATGTTGAGCAGCGCCTGCTCCAAGAGCGATCGGGCTTCGCCCTCGCGTCCCCACAACAGGCAATCGCGCGACACATCGACATGCATGGTGACGAAGCGCTTCTTGCGTGCGCGATGGAGCAGCTCGTGAAGCAGCGCGGTCTTTCCCGCGCCGTGCTCGCCAACGATCAAGCGAATGGCGCCGCGGCCATTTTCTGCAGCACTGAGATCGCGCTCGAGCAGAGCGAGCGCGGCTTCCCTGCCGAAGAAGAATCGCCCTCCGCATGCACTTGAAGGCGGCTTTCCCGCGGCTAGCGCACGGAGCGCCATCGCAGGCGACGCATCGCCTGAGCTGTGGCCATCCAGGCTCATCGATCGGCCATCCGTTGATCCAGGAATTCGCGCGAAAACATGGCTGGTCGGTCACGATTCACGATCCGGGCATCCGCGCGATATTCCGGAAACCGGAAGCGCGTTAGTTAGGCTGGAGCGCCGGTCTATGACCGTCGATCGACGCGATTCGAAAACTCGGAATTGGCCCGCGAATAGACGCAAAATGGGCGCCAATGAAAACTCCCAAAACATTCGCGTCGATCGCGGCCGTTCGCCGGCGTTCTCTTTTAAGATTTCGACGGTTAGAGACCGCCGCTACAACCGGGGGATCAAAAGCGAATCGCGAAACCTCCGCGGACCCGAAAGTCAGGGACAACCTGGAGGGCGGTGTTGTCGATTCCTACGGGAACGTCGAGGCCGATCTCGCCGCTCGCGTTTCCGAGCGATGCGATAATGCGCGGGCCGACGAAGACGGAAGTGATTCCCGTATCTTCGACAGGCTGTCCGCGGAAGCGATCGAGGTCCTTGTGTTCGCCGGAGACGACGAACTGCAGGCCAACGGTGGTGTGCTCGTTGCGGAGGAGATAGTAGCCGGGACCGCCGCTCCAAGAAGTATCGTTGGCGAAGTTGTATTGATGGCGGCCGGGTCCGCGCAAAGCAAACTGCGCATCCGCCTGGAAAAACAGGTTCCGGTAACGAATTAAGGTCTGCTCCGCAAAAATGCCGTCGTAGGAGCCAGTCCCGAGCGCGAGATCATGGCCATGGATGCCGCTCTGGGGAGCGCCTGGAATCTCCTCTTCATTGAACTCTTCCTCGAGCCGGCTGGCGTCGCCGGTTGGAAACTTCACCCCCGCGATCAGCACAGCCGAAGCGGTGAAATCGGGTTGGGTCTTGACGATGCGGGGCGATTTCGAGTCGGTGAAATCAACGTGCCCGCTCCCTCCTCGCTCGATTTGAAAGAGAACGTATTTCGCGAGAAGTGAAACATCCCCGATTCCGCTTTCGGTTCCGCGATCGATTGCGAATCCTTCGGGGCGCTCAAAGGAACGGTAGATGAATGGCGCATTTACCTGGAGAGCGAACCGCGGGGTTATCGAGTAGCCGGCCAGGAGCTGCGTGATCGAGCTATCGAGATATTGGCCGGTAGGATTAGCGACTTCGTCCCCGTCGAATTGGAGGGTGCCGAAGTGGGTGAACTGTTCTGCGACGCCGGCGTAGAAACGATCGCTCAGTGATCCGTGGTTGGAGAGGGGATCGAGAGCGCCGTTCGGATCGATGTGCGAGGTGCCTTCCAATTGAGGCGTGTAACAGCCGCAGACGTCGCAGGCCTGGGCCGCAAACCCACCCATGAAGAACGCCAGGGCAACGATCGCGCCGAAATTTTTCACGCGGGATGCATTATCCCGGTCCTTCGGCTTCTTCAAACCTGATTGCGGGTCGGGGATTTTCCGACCATCGTCTTCTCCGCGTGCCTGAGGGACGAGCGCGGATGCCGACGCGATTCCTCAAATGTGAAGCGTTGTTCATCCGACGGCCGGCACGTCCCATTCGCGGACCGGCTCTATTTATTGCGGACAATCGATACCTGGCGTCGTTGGCAAAGCCTTGACGATGAACGCGTCTGCCTGCTCTGCCAGCGCCGGTTCGCGGGCCGGCATCTCGATTTTGTCCGGAACGATAGCGGCGGCGTTGAACTTCGCTGCCCGACCGCGGATTGCGCGGCAACGCCCCACGAGTGGGTCTACCTGAACGATCCGCGACTGGCCGGGCCCACGGATAAACAACCCACGCCTTTCTTCGGCCTGAGGCTGAAGCCGGACCCAGCTTAAGCATTCAACATTGGAGGAACGAAATGACGACGACGAATACCAGACGCAACGATGTGATTGATTGGCTGAACGATGCCTATGCGATGGAGCGCAGCCTTGAAGTGATGCTCCGCAAACAGCTGGCCAACGAAAACGCGCACCGTTCCATTCGAGAACGCGCCGGCATTCATCTCGACCAAACCGTGGTCCACGCCGAGCGGGTGGCGGAATGCCTGGAAATGCTGGGGACTACACCGTCAGCCCTGAAGAGCGCGGCCGGACAGGTCATGGAATTCGGCAAGGGTATGTTGAGCAAGCTGGCGAACGACGAACGAGTGAAGGATTACCTCTGCGCCTGCGGCGCGGAATATTTCGAGGTGGCGAGCTACAAGGCGTTGATCGCGGCGGCTTCAGTTGCCGGGACGGAGGAGATTGTGCCGTTGCTCGAGCAGAACCTGAAGGAAGACCAGGAGATGGCGAGCTGGCTGGACACAAACGTGGGCGCCGTAGTCAGGGATTACCTGTTTGATGCGAGCTCGGCGGTTGCGATGCCTTCCGCGGCCTAACGAGCGGCGGTGAAGCCATTCCCATGAAAATTATACCGAAGTTTTATCACGGGGTGTTGGATTATTTGAGTGGTGTTCTTCTCCTCCTTGCGCCGAATCTGTTTGGTTTTGCGGACATGTCAGGTGCGGTGGTTTGGATTCCGCGCATTGCAGGACTGGTCATATTGCTCCAGGCGTTGATGACCGATTACGAGCTCGGAGTTATGAAAGTCATTCCGATCCGGATGCACTTGATGGCTGATTATCTGATCGGCGCATTCCTGTTCGTCTGTCCGTTCGTGTTTGGAATTTCGAGCCGGTCGATGACGGCAACAGTCATCCTCCTGCTCATCGGGGCCACAGGCTTGGCGGCGGCGTCAATGACGGAGCCGCGAGGCCGCCCGCGCGAATTAGCATGACAACGCTGGGTGGCGCCGTCGTGGTGGCGGCGACCACTCAGCGATTCGGCCGGCGGCACTGGGTACACCGAAGAAACAGTCAGAGCTCCTTCGACCAGCTCAGGATGACAATAGAGGAAGGTGGGAGATGCCTTAGATACGAACGTCCTGCAGGGTCGTAGTGTGCGCTATCCCCGCGCATTTCGAACTCTGCTGGAGACAGCGGACACAACAACGCTTTGGGGCCACAACGGGTTTTTCTCCGATAGGTAGATCATCCGCGTCGCGCATTGCCATCTGGAAAAGTTTTCCTTCTAGTGGGGAGATGGCCGGGTTCCTAACTACCCCTTCTACCGCCGCAATTCTTCGGGACCGACCGAAGTTCTCTCGCTCGCAGGGGGCTGAGGTGGCGGATGAAGGCGTGCGATACCGAACCTGGTGCAAACATGACCGCGTTACGGTCGCCGTGCTCGACGACGCGGATCGAGTTTGTCGAACGGTTGCACTCGAAGCTGAAGGCGACGGATATTTCAGCGGGCTCGATGCCGTGGGACAAGCGGGCGATCTTTATAAGTACCGTTTCGGCGAAAGCCAACTCTGGCCAGACCCCGCTTCCCGCTTTCAACCGCGCGGCGTTCACGGCCCATCAATGGTGGTCGATCCGCGATTCGACTGGCGTGATGAAGGATGGATTCGCCCGCAACTTTCGGACCTCGTTATCTACGAAATCCACATCGGCACTTTTACCCAGGCGGGCACATTCCGCGCCGCCATCGAGCGTTTACCGCACCTGGCTGCGCTCGGCATTACCGCGATCGAGATCATGCCGATCGCAGATTTTCCGGGAGAGAGGAATTGGGGTTACGACGACGTGATGTTGTATGCGCCGGCGAGAGCGTACGGTCCGCCGGTCGATTTGCGCGCGCTCATCGATGCGGCACACAGCCACGGGATCGCCGTTATTCTCGACGCGGTTTATAACCATTTCGGCCCCGACGGAAATTACACCGGCGTTTTTCACAGTGGTTATTCCGATCCGAAGCGCGAAACGCCCTGGGGAAAAGCGCTGAACTACGGCTGCACGCCGGTCCGCGATTTCTTCATTCAGAACGCCTCTTACTGGATGTATGAATTCCACATTGACGGTTTCCGGCTCGATGCCACGCATTCCATCAGCGATGATTCTCCTACGCACATCCTCGCGCAGATTGCCGAAGCGGTGCAGGCGCGCGGTGGCTTCATCATCGCCGAAGACGAACGGAACGAACCGGCCCTGCTCCGTCCACGAACGGGGGGCGGCCTTGGGTTTGACGGGGTTTGGGCAGACGTCTTTCACCACGTCGTCCGGGTGTTGCTCACCAAGGAACGCGTGTGCTACTACGCCAACTTTGAAGGGACCAGTGACGAGCTGGCACAAACGATCGCCCACGGCTGGCTCTTCCGCGGACAAACGCAGCCGGCATCAGGGGAACCGCGCGGCGGGGACTCGCTCGGGCTGGCGCCGCATCAATTCACTTACTGCATTACCAATCACGACCAGGTCGGAAACCGCGCTTTCGGCGAACGACTCGGCCAGGTCGTCACGCCGGCCGCTTATCGGGCCGCATCGGCGTTACTTTGTCTCGTTCCGCAAACGCCGCTCCTGTTCATGGGGCAGGAATGGTCGGCTTCCACGCCGTTTCAATTCTTTACCGATCACAAGGGCGAGCTCGGGACCGCGATCACGCACGGCCGCCGCCGCGAGTTTCAAAGCTTCGCTGCTTTTCGCGACCCGACTTTGCGGGAAACGATTCCGGATCCGCAGGCCGCCTCCACGTTTGAAAATTCGAGACTAAATTGGGATGAGCTGAAAGAACCGAAGCACAGCGGCGTTCTCCTGCTCTACTCGGAACTTCTCCGGATTCGCCGAACGACGTCGGCGTTTCGGCGCCGCACAGGTGAATCTTTTGTCGCCATAAATCTTGGGCCAGGAGTGATCGCTATTCTCTTTGGCCGCGTCGGTCATTATGAGTTCGGCGTGGTCAGCGATCTGGTCGGCGGCGGCGTCGCGCCCAACATGGAGGACCCACGGCTCGCTCCGGGCGATGGCCATGATTGGGAGCGAGTGCTTTCGAGCAACGAGCGCCGCTTCGGCGGCGACGACTCGTTAGACTTTAATGTTCCAACGTCGATCGCTTTTGTCGCCGGCTGATCCCGGCTACAACATCAGCGCGTCGGCACGTCCGCCACTTGGAGCACGATCTTCCCGCGGGTGTGGCGCGTCGCGACTTGCTCCTGCGCCTTGGCAGCTTCGGAGAGCGGCAACACCTGCGAGACGACAGGCTTCAGCTTCCCGGCCTCGATCAGCTTCGTCAGCTCCTCGAGCGTTTCCGCTTTCGGCTCGGTCCGAATCGACGCACCGCGGATGCCGCGCTTGTCCAATTCCGCCTGATCAGGTCGGCCGGCGATCGTGACCACGATGCCGCCCTTCTTCACCACATTGTAGGAACGAGTGAGCGTATCTTTGCCCACGGTGTCGAGGACGACATCAACGTCCTTCACCTGCTCTTCGAACTTCGTCTGGCTGTAATCGATCGCCTGGTCGACCCCGAGCTGCTTCAGCGTTTCCTGGTTCGCAGTTGACGCGGTCGCGATCACCTTCGCGCCGCGCGCCTTCGCGATCTGAACCGCAAGGCTGCCGACTCCACCCGAGCCGCCGTGAATCAAAACCGTCTGCCCGCTTTGCAATTTCGCTGTCTCGATCAATGCCTGCCACGCCGTCTCACCAGCGAGCGGCACAGCGGCCGCTTCTTCAAATGTGAGCGCCTTTGGCTTGCGCCCAGCTTCATTCTCAGAAGCAACGGCGTACTCGGCGTAGCCCCCGCCATCCAGGGTGAGGTAGGCGTAAACCGGATCGCCCGGCTTCAGCTTCGTGACCTTCGCGCCTGCTTTCTCGACTACACCCGCGATATCGTAGCCAATAATCATCGGGAACTTCTCGCCAGTCCGCTGGCGGAGGTAGCCCTGGCGTACGGCCGTATCCACCGGGTTGAGCGCGGCTGCGACTACCCGCACGCGAACCTGGTCGTCCCTCGGTTCAGGTCGCGGGACTTCCTCGTACTTCAACACCTCGGGGCCGCCAAAGGAATGGATCACGACTGCTTTCATCATCGGCGAAGAGGTTTCTGCGCGGGCCAGAGTCAAGGCGGGCAGAATGGAAAGGAGACCAATCGCGGTCCGAATCTTCATATAGGTATTCTATGGCCTCCGCCCGCCTATCGTCCAGACGTTTCGTAGGTCGTTAAAGCCGGGATCGGCCCCCAGGAATCGGGATTGTTCCGATGAATGCTGATGGCTGCTTCCCGATTGTCAGGTCCCGGCGAAATTGGTTGGTTGCGAGGATGACGCAGGAGAGTTCGCGACAAGCAGGATCTCAATACTCTAATGAGGAAAGTGCAACCGAAGGCAGCGAGACCCGCGCCCGGGTGAACCGGCTGCGCCAGAAAGTCGCCGATTTGGCGGAAAGCTTGGACCGCGTGGAAAAAAGTCTGGCCGATGCTGCCGGCGAGTCGGAGAGCTGATGTAGTCGGCGTCGCTGGAAGTTTAATACATCAGCCGCCTGATCGGGCGGCGTTAAAAGGCGACATGCTCGCAATGAATTACCGCGGCCCGCTCCGCGTGATCGCGCGTTGGTTTTGTTGGCTGCCTGATTTCGCTCCAACGAGCCAATCCAACCCTGCTCCCTGTGGTGTAGTAGAGGAAAAAGGGAAACGATTATGAAAATCATACCGAAGCTTTATCACGGGGTGCTCGATTACATGAGCGGTCTGTTACTGCTGGCCGCTCCGAATTTGCTCGGCTTCCCCGACATTGGCGGCGCCACTACTGGGTCCCGCGGATCGTTGGCTTGATGATCCTGCTCCAGGCGGTGATGACCGATTACGAGCTCGGGCTGATGAAAGTCATCCCGATCACGATGCATCTGATGGCGGATTACGTAATCGGCGCCGTGCTGCTCTCGGCGCCGTTCCCTGTTCGGAATCTCGAGCCGCTCCATGAGCGCGACCCTCCTCTTGATTGTGATGGCAATTGTCACGTTCGCGGCCGCGTTCATGACCCAGCCGCGCGGCCGCGCCACGTGAGATAACCCAAGGCTAAAGAAGGTCGAGGCGCGTTCGCTCAAATGGCGCGCGTTCCGTAAACCTCAACGTCGAAACCGTCGACAAAGCAGGCGTGTTCGAACGCGTCCGGCATTTCAGTGAAGCCATCCAGGCGCGCCGGGTTGGCGGACGCGTGCTCTACTTCCGCGGCGCGGAATCGATATGGGATATGCGACACCTGGCTACGAATAAGGGTTTCACCCCTGACTGAGTAGAGATAATAGCGCTCGAGCAAAAAGAACTCGAGCGAGTGGGGAGTTCCCTCGCGGCTCGCGCCCGTACCGCGATAGCGATATCGCGCCACCTCCTCGGTGCCGTCCCGCCGGCAGGAGTAATCGATCATGCCGTTGCAGTCGCGCTTCATCTCCGCATTGAAGTAAGGAAGTCCGGTTGCGAGCCGGGCCGCCGCCACGGCGAGCGGCTGATTACAATCGAGCGAATAAAACCAGATCCCCGGCACTCCTTGCTCATCGTAAACGTAGGTGCGGACGTTGAGCTCCTGGAATTCCGAGAGCCACGGAAGCGCGGGCAACCCTACCGGCCGCAGGTTCCGCATGAAAAATGGACTGAGGCCGAGGTAGGCGCTGCTATCGTGCGTATCCACCGTCAACCCCTTGGGCAGGGTTGCCTGGATCGTCTCGGGGCTGAGGGTCCAATGCAGAAACAGAAGCGCTTCCCAGCGCTGGTGCATGATCACCGGACGCTCGCCATCCGGTTCCCGGGCGGCGAGGCGCGCCGCGAGATCGGGAAATCGTTTCACGCTTTCCCGTCCAACTGAAAGGCGGCGCCGTCTCTTTCCGATATGGGACGTGAATCGTCCCTCCTCGCCGCCGCCACCGAGTAGGAAGAGCCGAACAAGCCGCTCGTCTCCAGTTCTTCGAAGTTGAGGCTCAGAATAAACTGGAAGAGCAGCTCGATCGTCGCGCTGATATCTTTCTTATGCGCGGCCTCCACGGTGGTATGCATGTATTTGATGGGGACGCACGCGAGCACAGTCGGGATGCCACTCCCGGAATAAGCGAAAGCATCGGCATCGGTCCCGGTCGACCGGGACATCGCGACTCTTTGGAACGGGATTCCTTGTTCGCGGCCTACGCCGCAGAGTTTTTCCAGGAGCATCGGATGGATTGGCGGCGCGACCGGAAGAACCGGGCCGCTTCCGAGGGCGACGTCGCCTTTCTCGGTCTTGCTGTTTCGCGGCGTATTGGTGTCGTTCATAACGTCGACGACGATCGCGATCCGGGGCCGGAGACGATCGGCCATCATTTCGGCGCCGCGTAAACCGACTTCTTCCTGCACGGCATTGACGGCGCACAAAGAATAAGGAAGATCCGCACCCGATTGCCTGATCTTCCGCGCAACTTCGGCCACGACAAAACCCCCAACGCGATTGTCCAGCGCGCGCCCGGCATAAAGCTGGTTGTTCAACACCGTCACCGAGTCATCGAATAAAATCGGATCGCCGATTTCGATACCGAGCTCGAGCGCTTCCTCCTTCGATGAGCAGCCGACATCGACAAAGAGGTTCGACGTCTTCGGTGCGTTGTCCGCGTTGGACCGGGCGGCCTGGGAAGGCCACGCGAAAACTGCCGGCACGCGGCCGTTCCGCGAATAGATCGTCGCTGTCTTCGAAGGAGCGATGACAGGATCGGACCCCCCAGATTGGACGACATAAATGTAGCCGTCGTCCGAGATGAAATTGACCAGCCATGCGATTTCATCGCTGTGCGCTTCGAGGACGACAGCGGGGGACCCTTCGCCTTGGAAGGCCGCCACCGAACCGTAGGAATCACGAATGATCCGATCGCTAAATGGTTCTACGTAATTGATCCACAAATCGCGGCAGGAATCTCCTTTGCCCGGCGGTGCGCACGAATTCAAATACTCGTGCAGGAATTTCTCGCTCGCTTCCATGTATCCGGGAAACGCATCCCGGCGCCGCTGCGGCTGGTAAAAACAAGCAATCTAAGTTGGGGTTCGGCGAAGCATCGAAAAATCCTCGCTTGTTTGGAAAAACGAGATATTTAAGCGCGATTACTGACCCTCGCTCGCGATCGATGAACAACCCGAAAATCGTTGATCCGCTCGCAATTCTCATCCTCGAGGATCACACCGATACGCGAGTGGTCCTCAGCGGGCTCTTACGGCATTGCGGCTATCGGACGATTAGCAGCCACAACGTCGCGGACGCCGTTGAGATGCTCGAAAATGTCCGGTTTGACCTGTGCGCACGGTAACCACACAGCGATGCTTAAAACGACCGCTCCCCGCCTCGAGCGGCGTTATATATGAGGGCTCGCCAGCGAAGTATTTACGACGCATACTGAAATCATGGCCGACGGTACAGAAACGACGACCCTCGATCCGGCCGCAAGCGAGACGACCACCGAGAACGCGCGGAACGGCGCCGAGAAGCGCCGGGACCCGAATCAGCCGGCGGCGGTCGTAGGGCTGGGCGCATCGGCGGGCGGGATCGCACCGCTCCAGCAATTTTTCACGGACATGGATCCGGAGAGCGGACTCGCGTTCGTTGTCGTGATGCACCTGTCGCCGGACCACGAGAGCAATCTTGCCAACATTATCCAGCTCAAGACGCGGATGCCGGTAACGCAGGTCACCGAAGCCGTCAGGGTTCGGCCGAACCACGTTTATGTGATTCCACCGAATCACCAAATGACGTTCGAGGACGGAACACTGCACCTGGTTCCGCCGCAACAGCCGCTTGGCCGGCGCGTCACCATCGATCTTTTCTTCCGCACTCTCGCCCAGGCTTACGGGCAACGGTCGGTCTGCGTGATTTTGTCCGGGACGGATTCCGACGGCGTCATCGGGCTCAAACACATTCGGGCCCAGGGTGGGCTGACAATCGCGCAGGACCCGAATGAAGCGGACCACGACAGCATGCCGGCCTCCGCGATTGCGACTGGAATGGTCGATTGGGTGCTGCCGGTCGAGAAGATGGCGGGCAAGCTGAGTGAGTTCGTCCAAAACGAAAACGCGATGCGGTTGCCGCCGGAAATTCCGGATGCGGAAGAGGCAGATCAAAAGGACCGCGACGCGCCCGGCGGCGAAACCGTGTCGGATGAAACGCGCAATGCCGAAGACGAATCGGCCGTGCTCGAAGTGCTCTCTGACCTGCGAGCGCAGACCGGGCACGACTTCGGCCATTACAAACGCGCGACGGTCCTGCGCCGGATCGCGCGCCGTTTGCAGGTCAATTCGCTCGAAACCATCCCGCAGTATCGCGATTTCATCCGGACTCATGCCGCGGAGGCCCGGGCGCTTCTCCAGGACCTCCTCATTGGGGTCACCCATTTTTTCCGCGATCGCGATGCGTTCGCCGCACTCGAAGCGCACATTCCGCAGCTCTTCGCGGGTAAAAAGAAAGACGACGAAATCCGGGTCTGGGTGGCCGGCTGCGCCACGGGCGAGGAAGCGTATTCGATCGCCATGCTCATGTGCGAGCATGCCAACCGGATGGAGCGTCCGCCCCGTATCCAGATCTTCGCGACGGACGTGGACGAGCAGGCGATTGCCGATGCTCGCGATGGGACCTACCCCGCCCTCATCGAAGTTGATCTGTCGCCGGAACGCCTTCGCGAATTCTTCGTCCACGACCAGGGCCGCTACCGGGTCCGGAAAGAAATCCGGGAGAAGGTCCTCTTCGCCGCGCACAATTTATTGAAGGATGCGCCATTCTCACGCTGCGACCTGATCTCGTGCCGGAACCTTTTGATTTACCTGAACAGCCAAGCCCAGGGACAGCTCTTCGACGTTTTCCATTTCGCTTTGCGCAGCGGTGGTTTGCTCTTCATCGGCGGATCCGAAAATCATAGCCAGGCCCAAAGCCTCTTCTCGCCGCTGGATGGAAAGCACCGTCTTTTTGTGCGCCGTTCCACGCCGCGACCGACATGGAAACTGCCTTTGCTCCCGGCAGTCATGCCGACGAGCCCGCTGCGCCCGAAACGATGGGTGAGCATGCAACGGCTTCCGGCGTTGTCGGAGACCGGCGCGGAGGGAGCTGGCGACTTTGGGCCGGTCGAGGCCCGGGCTGGACACGTCCGGCGTGAAGTTCTCTTTGGGGAGCTGCATCTGCGCTTGCTCGAGCAATATGGGCCACCGTCCGCCG
>JBJMXC010000240.1:0-6466 GCA_045809825.1 Chthoniobacterales bacterium
ATTGCCTTCGACGTGTCAGGGCCGGGAGCCGGCTTTTGATCGGCGGTCACCTTGGAGGTGTCGGGGGCTGGGGCCGCGTTCTCTTTTGCGAGCGTTGTCGCCGGCTCAGGTCCACTGGTTGTGGTCGCAGGCTGCGCGGCAGTCTCCGGTTCCTTCGGCATCGGAGCGCGCGTCTCAGAAGGCAACGCATTCGACACAACCGGCATTTCGACGCTCGGTGAGTTCGTCGTTGTCGGACCCGGCGCTTTGTCAGTCTTCGCATTCGTTTGCGGAGCCGTTGTCGCGGTGTCCGTCTTTGCCGTGGTCTCGGGCTGCTGCTTGGCCGACTTATTCAAAGCCAGGCCGGGCGCTGGAATCGGGCTCGGTTCAATCGATGGCGCCGTATCGTTCTTCGCAATGTCCTTCGATGGTGCAACCGGCGCGGATGCGACCTGCTGCTGTGGTTGCAGCCACCCGACGTCATAGAAAGAATCGGCGAAAACGAGGTTCAGGGCGGGCGAGTAAATCTTGCGCGCCGATACAATCCAGTCATTGGCCTTGGCCGAGTTGTTGTGTTTGAACTCCCAGGCGGCCTGCGCGTAGTAGAGCGCCGGCGTGTCGCCCGTGAACTGAAACTGCTCCATCATCTTCTGGGCGCGGGCATCTTTGCCTTCGAGGAGAAGGGTCAGGTAAATCTTGAACTTGATGATCTGCGCCGCCTGGTTCTTGTCGCCGCCCGGGGCCGGCGTATTCGTGAAGAGCGCTTCAAAGCGATCGCGCGCCTTGCTGTATTCCTTTTTCTTGAACGGGATCTGCGCGAGGTTGTACTGCGCTTCGCGGAACTTCGGATCGATTTTTGCGGCTTGCTTGAAAGCGTTCTCGGCGCCGTCGAAATCTTTCTGCGCTAGCAATATTTCCCCGCGGAGATTGATGGTCGCGGGCTGATTCGGGTCCGCCGCATCAGCTTCGTCGATCAGACGTTTCGCGGCGGTCAGGTCGCGCTGTTGAAACGCTTGTTCCGCGGCTTCAAATTTTTCGCCAGCGATGGCTTTTGCTTTAGCCGCACGATCCGCGGCCGTGGTTAGCTCCAAGGCGACCCGGGTCTGACCGGCGGGTTTTTGCATCCAGCCCACTTCGTAAAGCGACTCCGCGAAGAGTTTGTTCAGCTGAGGTGAAAACTTCTTCTCGGCGTTGGCGATGAGATCTTTGGCTTCATCCTCTTTCTTGTGCTGCAAGGCGACGGCGGCATTCGAGTAAAGAACGGCCGGTGTATCGGGAGAGAGCTCAAACTTGGCGAGAATTGAATCGACCATGTTCTCCTTGCCCTCGAGGAGATAGGTCAAAAGAATCTTGTATTGGATCAGTTGGGCCGCGTCGCCCTGAAGCTCGGCCGCATTGCCTTGAAGCAGGCCTTCGAAACGCTTCCGCGCTTCGGCCCAGTCTTTTCTCAGGAATGGAATTTCGGCCAGGTTGAAGCGCGCATTCCAGAACTTCGGATCGGTCGCGAGCGCCTTTTGAAGGGCAGCTTCGGCCTGGTCGTATTCCGACTGCCGCATGAGGATAACGCCACGCAGGTTCTGCGATTCAGCGAGGTCTGGCTGCCGGGCGTCGATCGCATCGAGCTCCTTTAAAGCCTGGGCGTAATTCGCGGCGTTGAATTCGCGGAACGCCTTGTCGTACATCGACTCGAGCTCCGCTTTGGTCGGGGCAACGTTTGTTGCCGCGAAAGAACTAAGAACGAGAACCGTAATCGTCGCGAATTTCCGAATGTTCATGCAATGAGGCATAGAAGCCAGCCTCGGGCCGTCTGACAAGCGAATTTTGCCCGTTTTACCCGCGAAAAAGCGGTTTTCTCCCAAGGGGCTTGGCACCTGAGGTTTGCACGCTCGCTAAATAGCTCCGAATCAGGCGATGTTTCGGTTCGCAACGATCCTCAAACCTTCGAGCGTCAGGTTCGGATGGACGGCTTCGATTTCGGGCAGTTTTTCCGCGATCAATTGAGCATAACCACCGGTGGCTATAACTCGCGGTCTTTTTTGCCGAAAATTCTCAGCGATCACGCTGGCGAGGATCGCGCGGACCAATCCGCGATAACCGAACACGGCACCAGACATCATCGCATCGCGCGTCGTTTTGCCGATCGCGCGCCGCGGTTCACGCAGAGTGAGCTTCGGGAGCAAGGCCGTGCGTTGATAAAGATAATTCGTCATCACTTCGAGACCGGGCGCAATCACGCCGCCGACATAATCGCCTTTCACCGACACGACATCGAAAGTCACGGCGGTACCAAAATCGACCACGATCGCCGGCGTTCCGTACAACTGCGCGACAGCCGCCGCATTCGCGAGGCGGTCGGCCCCAATCGTCCGCGGGGCGGGATAATCAATCCCTACGCCAAGATCCAGATTAGGACTCAAGAAGAGTGTCCTGGTTCGAGCCGCAGCCGAAAGAATCGTTTTGTTTTTCGACGGAACCACGGAAGAGACGACGACCATAGACACGGGGCGCTTTCGCAGGATTTCGCGGACAGTAGCTGTCGTTAGGCCTGCTGTCGGACGTCGGCTCGACGGCCCGATTCGATCCCTCGTCGCGAATGCCAGCTTCACGAACGAATTGCTGACATCGATCAACAAATAGTCGGTGGGTCGTTTTCCTGCCCGGCGCATGGAGTGAGCGGCATTCACGCGGTAACTTCGGGCCGCGTCAAGCCCCGCCGCGCGCGCAAACTTGCGGCGTTTCGTCCGAGCCGCTAGCCTCGGCCTGTGAGAAAGCTCGTTCAGCGGCCACGCCGTTTGCGCCGCACTGCCGGCGTCCGGAATCTTGTTCGCGAGACGAAGCTGACCATCCACGATTTCATCCTGCCGCTTTTCGTCAGCGAGAAACTGAGCAGGCGCCAGGCGATCGGCAGCATGCCTGGCGTTTTCCAACTCTCCCCCGGCGAGGTCGCAGACGAGGCAAAACGCGCAGAGGATCTCGGATTGCAGGCGGTGTTGCTCTTTGGAATTCCGCGCGACAAAGATGAAGACGCCAGCGGGGCCTACGCGGAAAACGGCGTGGTTCAGGAAGCGGTTCGCGCCATCAAGGCAAGCTGCCGTGAGCACGTCGTGAAGACTGACGTTTGCCTCTGCGAGTACATTAGCCACGGCCATTGCTGAGTGACTCGCGTCGACGGCGACCATTTCCACGTTCTCAATGACGAATCGGTCGAGATCCTCGCGAAGACCGCGCTCTCACACGCCGCGGCCGGCGCCGATTTTGTCGCGCCCAGCGATATGATGGATGGGCGGATTGGTGCGATTCGCGAAACGCTGGATACAAATGGATTTCAGGACACCGGCATCATGAGTTACGCGGCGAAGTTCGCTTCGTCCTTTTACGGACCGTTTCGAGAAGCGGCCGAAAGCCCGCCGCAGTTTGGAGATCGGCGTTCCTATCAAATGGATAGCGCAAACGCCCAGGAAGCGTTGCGGGAAGTGGCGCTCGACGTCGAAGAAGGCGCCGACATCCTCCTGGTGAAACCGGCCCTGCCTTATCTCGATATTCTCTGGCGAGTGCGCGAGCGTTTCCAGAAACCAACGGCGGTCTATCACGTGAGCGGCGAGTTCGCCATGGTCAAGGCCGGCGCCGAAAAAGGATGCTTCGAAGAGCGCGCGGCCGTGCTGGAAATCATGACTTCACTCAAACGGGCAGGCGCCGATTTGATCGTCACCTACTGGGCGAAGGAGCTTGCGGAATGGATACGCCCGTAGCGATCCGGCGGGCGGAGACCGAAAATCATCTCCGGCTCAAACGTCTCGCGCTTCTTTGGGCCCAGGCGCATCGCTATACCGCGTGCGCCGCCGAAGTCAGTCTGCCGCAATGCCGTTACCGCGCCGACGTCGCCGCTTATCGCTCGCGCGCAAAAGAGCAGACAGTGACTGCAATATTTGAATGCAAACAGGCGCTGCCGGATTTGCGCCGCGACAATTGCCAAACGCGCGTCACCCGCGAACGGCTCCGGTCACTCAACCGGCGGCGCGATATTCTCGAGAGACATCTTCGGGTCCATTATCCGACCCTCCGCACCGGGGACACGCTTTTCGCCGAATACGATTCGCACGACTTCGACGCGATCGGACACCGGGGTTACCGCCGGGTGATGCGGGAAGCGGCGGCGCTCGAGAACCGTCTCTTTGGCGGGACGAAGTTCGAGTGCCTGGTTCGTTATCGGTCTGCCAACCTGTTTTTCCTGGTCTTGCCTAACGAGTTGTTTCGCGAAAGCGACGCGCCCGAAGGCTGGGGCGTCCTGGCGGAAAACCGTGGCTCGCTTCACCTGCTTCGCCGGCCGGCCTGGCATGACAATGCCGAGGAAAGTCGTATTCGCCTTCTCCAGCGGATCGCGCTCGCGGGGACGAGGCAGTTCAATCGCGCTTTTGCCATCAGCCGCGACGAGATCATTGCGGCGGCCGCCGTCTCCGACTCAATCTGACTTTCGAACGAGCAGGTTGCGCCCGGTCATTTCTTTCGGCTGCGGCAAGCCGAGAAGAAAGAGAAGCGTGGGCGCGACATCGGCGAGGATGCCGTCTTCAACGCTGAACGCGCTGGCGTCCGGGGCGACATAGATGAAGTGCACCAGGTTCGTGGTATGGGCCGTATTGGGCGATCCATCGGGATTGCGCATCAGTTCGCAGTTGCCGTGATCGGCGGTAATCAACAATGCACCACCGAGCTTGATGACTTCCGGCACAATCCGGCTGACACATTCATCGATTGTCTCCACCGCTTTGACCCCGGCCTTGACCACGCCAGTGTGTCCGACCATGTCCGGATTCGCGAAGTTAAGAATGATCAGGTCGTACTTATTGAGGCGCGCCAGGACCTCATCTGTCACTTCGCGCGCGCTCATTTCCGGCCTGAGATCGTAGGTCGCTACTTTCGGGGAAGGGACGATCTTGCGATCCTCGCCGGGAAACGCCTGCTCGATCCCGCCGTTAAAAAAATAAGTCACGTGCGGGTACTTTTCAGTCTCCGCAATCCGCAGCTGCGTCTTGCCCGCCGCGCTGACCACTTCGCCGAGGATCTGCTTCAGCTCCTGCGGAGCGAAGATATACGGGCACGAATATGTCGCGTCGTACTGGGTGAGCGTTACGTAGTTTACCCGGGGTGATACTTCCCGATCGAATCCCTCGAATTCAGGGAGAAGAAATGCCTGCGAAAGCTGCCGGGCCCGATCCGCGCGAAAATTAAAAAATAAGACGGTGTCGCCATCATGGACGCGTTGCTCGTCGGGCTCGGAAAAAATAAGGGCAGGCAGGAACTCGTCGGTGGTGCCTTTTTCGTACTGAGCACGGACCGCGACACCAGGCGGGCTGGCACAATGCTCACCGCGTCCGAGGACGATTGCGTCCCACGCTTTTTTCGTTCGGTCCCAACGCCGGTCGCGGTCCATCGCGAAATACCGGCCGACGACTGTCGCGATTCTGGCGCCACTGTTCGTTAGGCCGGCAGCGCACGCTTCGAGGAATTCGGCGCCGCCGGTTGGCGAAGTGTCACGGCCATCCGTAAAAGCGTGGACCATGATATCGGTAACGCCGGCAGCCCGCGCGGCATTGGCGAGAGCGATCAAGTGTTGATAGTGACTATGAACGCCGCCATCGGAAACGAGTCCGAGAAAATGAAGCCGATGTCCGCGAGCTGCCGCGAATGTTTTTTGCGCGACGGGATTACGGGCCAGGTCCCCTTCCGCAATCGCCTTGTTGATCCGGGTCAGGTCCTGATAAACGATCCGACCCGCGCCGAGATTGAGATGGCCTACCTCGGAATTGCCCATCTGGCCTTCGGGTAATCCGACATCGACCCCGCTCGCGCTTAATTTGCCGCCCGGATAATCGTGGTAGAGCCGCTCATGAAACGGCGTCCGCGCCAACAGGGTCGCGTCGCCATTCTCCTCGCGTTTGTCGGGGCCGTCGGGATTGATGCCCCAGCCGTCGCGGATAATGAGGATGACGGGCTTCGGCACAGCAGCGCATTTTCGCGACGTTCACGGCCGGCACAAGCGCTTTCCCTGGCTGCGGGATTGACAACGCCGACTCCGAGCTCGTAGATCGGCTCGTGAAATGGCGCAACCAGTTGCTCGCGCTGTTCTGCCTGGTCGTGTTCGTGGCGTTCGGCGTTTTCTATTTTCAACACTGGGTCGTGCAAAAACCGTTCGGCATTGTCCTGTTCGTGGGCGAAGGACTCACGCCCTCGCGCATCGCGCCGACTCGCCTCTTTGCCGGTGGCGCCGACGTTCCTCTTTCTCTCGATTCACTGCCGCACGTCGCGCTGGTAACCAATTATTCCAATGACTTCGCCGCGGCGGATTCGGCCGCAGCCGCCTCTGCGCTCGCGACGGGACGGAAGGTAAACAACCGATCGAACGGCGCGGACTCGAAAATTACGGCCGCGCCCAGTTTGCTGGAACTCGCCCGGCAAGCGGGGCGCGCTACGGGCTGGGTTAGCGACGGCA
>JBJMXC010000241.1:0-4236 GCA_045809825.1 Chthoniobacterales bacterium
CCGGCCGGCCGACGACCGCGGCCTCCGCGACATTCGCGTGACTGACCAGAGCGCTCTCGATCTCCGAAGTGCCGAGCCGATGCCCCGCCACGTTCAAGACATCGTCGATCCGTCCCACGATCCAGAAATATCCGTCCTTGTCCCGGCGAGCGCCGTCGCCAGTCAGATAGGAGCCTTTGAATTCGCTCCAGTACTGTTTCCGGTAACGTTCCTTGTCGCCGTAAATCGTTCGCAACATTGACGGCCACGGTTTCCGAATGATCAGTTTGCCGCCGACGTTCGCGGCGACTTCCTTGCCTTTTTCATCCACGATCGCCGCGTCCACCCCGAAGAATGGCAGCGTCGCGCTTCCCGGCTTTGTCGGAATAGCACCGGGCAAGGGCGTGATCATGATCCCACCAGTTTCCGTCTGCCACCACGTGTCGATGATCGGGCACCTGCCGCCGCCCACCTTGTCCCGATACCACATCCAGGCTTCCGGATTGATCGGTTCGCCGACCGAACCCAGCAGGCGCAACGACGACAGGTCGTGTTTCTTGAGCCATTGATCGCCCCAGCGAATAAACGCGCGGATCGCCGTCGGCGCCGTGTAGAGAGTGCTGACCGCGTATTCTTCGATGAGCCGCCAAAAACGGTCGGGCTCCGGCCAATTCGGCGCGCCTTCATACATCAGCGTGGTCGTCCCGTTCGCCAGCGGTCCGTAAACCACATAGCTGTGACCGGTGACCCAGCCGATGTCGGCCGTGCACCAGTAAACGTCGTCTTCCCGCAGGTCGAAGACGTATTTCATGCTGGAATAAATACCGACCAGATAACCGCCGGTAGTGTGCAGAATACCCTTCGGCTTCCCGGTCGATCCGCTCGTGTAAAGAATGAAGAGGGGGTGCTCGCTATCGAGCGGAACCGCCTCGCAATGCGCATCGACATATTCGAGCTCACGATGCCACCAGACGTCTCGGCCTTCTTCGATGTGGATGGTGTTCCCGGCCCGACGGAAAACGATCACGCGCCGGACTGAGGTCCCGCCCCGCAAGGCGTCGTCCACGTTTTTCTTTAACGGAACAATCGCGCCGCGCCGATACCCGCCGTCCGCCGTGATCACGGCAACCGCCCCCGAGTCCGCAATCCGATCGCGAATGCTTTCTGCACTGAACCCGCCGAAGACGACGGAATGCACCGCACCGATCCGAGTGCAGGCGAGCATGGCGATGGCCGCCTCTGGAATTGTCGGCAGATAAATGATGACGCGGTCGCCTTTGCGAATGTTGTTTCGCTTCAAGACGTTCGCGAAACGGCAGACGTCGCGATGGAGTTGCTGATAAGTGAGCGCCCGTTTATCGCCAGGCTCGCCCTCCCACAGAATCGCGACTTTATTCCGCCGCGGCCCAGTCAGGTGCCGATCGAGGCAATTCTCGGAGATGTTCAGCTTGCCGCCGACGAACCATTTCGCGAAAGGCGCCTTCCATTGCAGCACTTTTTTCCAGCGCTGCGACCAGACGAGCTCGTTCGCCTCGCGTGCCCAGAATTTTTCCGGATTCTTGATCGAATCACGATGGAGCCGCCGATATTGCTGGAGACTGCGGATGCGCGACGACTTCGCGAAATCTTTCGAGGGTTTGAAAACTCGATTCTCGATCAGATGCGACTCGATGTTTTCCGCCATGGCACAGAAAGGCTAGCGATCTGTCCGACGCACTCAATCCAAAGTTGTTCTGCCCCGGCGGCTCCTCCTCGTTCCCAAACTCTGTTTGGAAACGCACTTGTCTTCGGCGCGGTTGCGCCCAAGAGTCAGCCTCATGAGCGATCACATCTACAAAAAGATCGAGCTGGTCGGAGCATCGTCCACGAGTATTGAGGACGCGGTCACGAACGCGCTGGCCCGGGCCCAAAAAACGATTCGCAACATGCGGTGGTTCGAAGTCGTCGAAACCCGCGGCCACATCCACGACGGCAAAGTCGAGGAGTGGCAGGTGACCGTGAAGGTCGGGTTTACCCTCGACAAATAGGCGTTCAGCCGCTTCGCCCAACGAAGCGCAGCCCTAGCTCTCCTCGCCCTGCGACGCTTGGTACAGTTTCGTCGCCCCGTAAGCCAGAATCGCCGGCTTGAAGGCCATAAACACCAGCCGTACCAGCGAACTTAAAATCCGGCCTATCGGCAAGCGATGGAGAATGAATCCGGCGAGGAGCGCATAGGCAATCGACCTCCCTGGATTTTCGCGCACATATTCTTCCGTCTGCTCGAGGGCTTGTTCGAGCTGGTCTTTTGTGTAGCGAAGCCCGCGTTCAGCGACATCGCCCGAGGTCCTTGAAAACTCTTCGTCCATTGTATTTAAGTATCGAATCCCGGCCCGTTGTCACGTGTTTCCAAATTCATTCCTGATCATGATCAGGATCAGGCGGATGAAAAAAGAAGATGCTCCGCTACCGCAACGTCAGCCAGACTGTGGCGGCCCCGACATGCGGCGGAAAATCCGGCAGACCCGGCTCCTGGTGAAACCGGCCCGCCCGTCGCGTCGCCTTCAAGCAGAACCGCCCCATCACCTCGAGGGCGCGCTCCTGTAACGTCGAGCAATTTGTCGAAAGCAGAATCCGCCCGTCGCGCTCCGCTACTTCCAATGCGGCCAGGAGAAGGGTCTCGAAATCCTGCTCAACCTGGAACGTCCGGCCAGCATGAGTCCGGGAAAAGGTTGGGGGGTCGAGGATGATGACGTCGAATTTCTCCCCTCTTCGCGCCAGCCTCGGCAGCACTGACATCACGTCATCGGCCATGAAACGATGATCTGTTGTCGAGACAGAATTCAGGGCGAAATTCTCCCGGCCTCGGGCGAGGGATTTCTTGGACAGATCTATGCTTACCGTCGTGGCCCCGACCGTTGCAGCGGCGACGGAAAACGAACAGGTATAAGCGAAACAGTTAAGGAGCGTCTTGGGTGCGAGATCGCGAACGAAGCGGCGGTTCTCGCGCTGGTCGATAAAAAGACCGACCGAATACCCGGCCGCGAAATCGATTCCGTAACTGAGGGTGCGTTCGAGCGCGACACTTTGCAGGTTGGTGCCCGGATCCCCAAGGATGAGAACCGGGGTCTGGCGTTCCGCATTTTGTTTCGGCAAAAATCGCGCGAAGACCCGCCGGAACTTAAAGTCAACATTGAGCGCCCAAAGGCATAGCTCGGTCTTCAGGCGCTCGAGCGCCGCCTCGCTCTTGTGCGAAATCAGGACATCGACGCCGAACCGTTCCACCCAGCCATCCGGGCTCGTGCACAGGCGAAGGGCGTCGGTCTCTTCGGCTATGAATTCCTTGTGCAGTTCCGGGTCGATCCATTGGGACATTTTCATAACGGGGCGGGGCCAGCAGCGGGTCGTCATACTTTCATTCGGGTTTCGGGCCATTTTTGCCCGTCTCTTGCCGGTTACACCGTCGCGTTTACAATGCCTCGCGTTTTCGCCCACCATGCATCAGGCCACCGTCCGCGTTCCGGCGAGCACATCGAATCTCGGCCCGGGCTTTGATTGTCTCGGTGTCGCTCTCCGTCTTTACAACGACGTGACCGTCGCGCGCCGGCGAGGACTGCGCCCGGGCCCGATGGCGCGCGCCGCCGCGCAACAATTCTTTAAACGCGCATCCATCAAGCCCTTCTCCTTCGCGTGCTCAATCGCCGGCGAGGTTCCACAATCCCGCGGCCTTGGCAGCAGCGTGACCGTCCGGCTTGGAGTCCTGCATGGCCTAAACGAGCTGGTCGCGCGACCTCTCCAGCGCCGCGAGCTTTTCGAGATCTGCGCCATGCTTGAAGGCCATCCCGATAACGCCGCGCCTGCCTCCTACGGCGGGTTCAACGTCGTCCGCGCGTTGCACCGCCAGGCGTTTACCATTTCGGCTCAGCTCCATTTTGTTCTCCTCGTCCCGAATTTTGAGATCGCGACGACCGAGGCTCGGCGCCTTCTGCCCTCTCGAATCGACCGGCTGAAAGCAGTCGAAAGTGTTCGGAACGCCTGTGCCATCACCGCAGCGTTCGCTTCGCGCGATTACGACGCGCTGGGTGGCGCCTTCAAAGATCATCTTCATCAACCGTTTCGGAAAAAACTGATTCCATTCCTGGACGACGTCGTGGCCGCGGCCGAATCCGCGGGCGCTCTTGGCGCCTTCCTGAGCGGTTCCGGTTCCACGATCTGCGCCATCACCCTTAGGTCTGCGGAACAAGTGGCCAGTTCGATGCTTTACGCTTCCGCTTCGCCCGG
>JBJMXC010000242.1:0-4777 GCA_045809825.1 Chthoniobacterales bacterium
CCCTGTCCCGCCGATGTGGTTTTCCACTTGTCAAAGCGACTCATTCGTGTGACTTTGCGCGGCTTTCCCCCCGACAGCACCCGGCTTTTCGTATGGCTTACGCAATTATCAAGACAGGCGGCAGACAACATCGCGTCGCAGAAGGCGACATCATCGACGTGGATTTCCTCAATGAGGAGCCCGGCAAAGAGGGTGTTTTCGCCGACGTCCTTTTTCACAGCGACGGAGACAAAGTCACCCACGGGTCCCCCTTGATCGAGGGGGCGACGGTCACCGGTGAGGTGCTCGAGCAGCGCAAGGACAAGAAAGTCATCGCGTTTAAATATCGCCGCCGGAAGGGTTATCACCGGACAGTCGGTCATCGCCGGAAACTGACCCGGGTTAAAATTACCGGCATCAGCCTTGGCGGAAAGACGTCTAAGGCGAAGAAGGCAAAGGCCGAAGCCGCGGACGAATCCGCTTAATTTCATGGCACATAAAAAAGGACAGGGCAGCGTCAAGAACGGGCGGGACAGCGTCAGCAAACGCCTGGGCGTAAAGAAATTTGGCAGCGAAGCCGTCGTCGCGGGCAACATAATCGTCCGCCAGCGCGGGACGAAGTTCACCCCGGGCAAGAATGTCGGCCTAGGCCGGGACTACACCATTTTCGCGCTCGTCGACGGGCAGGTCCGGTTCGATCGGGCCGGGCGCCGGGTCAACGTAGACTCGTCGCCGGCGGCGAAGTAGGGTTTTTTCTGATCGGCGTTCCGCGCGGCAAATCCGCTGTGCGCGCTGATTTTTTTCTGTTACAACCCCAACCCGTTCATGAAATACCAGACTTATCTTCTTTTTGGCGCGCCGGGCAGTGGCAAGGGCACCCAGGGCATCACCCTCGGAAGCATTCCCCGCTTCTACCATTGCCCTTGCGGCGATGTTTTTCGCTCGATCGATACGCGCACAAGGGTCGGCCAGGCATTTCTCGAATACTCCAGCAAAGGCCAGCTCGTTCCTGACGACATCACCGTCCAACTTTGGAAAGCGGCTATCGACGCGGCGGTGGAAGCTCACAAGTTTAAGCCGGACATCGACACGCTCGTGCTCGACGGCATTCCGCGGAACGTCGCCCAAGCCAGGATCATGGATGAGTTGATCGACGTGAAGAAGGTGTTTCATCTTTCCTGCCCGAATCGCGATGCCCTTTTCGCGCGTCTAAAAAAGCGGGCGCTCAAGGACAACCGGCTCGACGACGCCAACGAGGAGGTCATCAAGCGCCGCCTTGCTACTTATGAGACGGAGTCGAAGCCCGTGCTCGGTTACTACGGCAAGGACCGGATTACCTGCATCGACGCGACGGAACCGCCGTCGAAAGTGCTGATGCACATCCTCGAGAGCGTCAACGATGGAGTGAATGGCGCGCATGAGTCAGCAGCAGTTTGAGAATTTCACTGCCTCGAGCCTCTATTGCGAGAAGTGCAAAACCGCCATGCCGGTGCGGGAGCGGCTCCTCCTGATCCTGCCCGAAAAGGAAATTTACGATTATCTCTGCACCGGCTGCGCTTCTTCGGTCGGCCAGCGTGAGGTGACCGCCGGCGAAAAGATGATGGCACAGGCGATGTCCACGCGAGGTCCTCGCCGTCGCGCTCCGGCCCAACGCATTCAGCTCTGACGCGCGATGCGCGTTATCTTTATCGGGACGGGCGAAATCGGATTGCCGGTCCTGCGATGGTTGCTGGAGGATAACCAGCACGAGCTGCTTGCTGTCGTTACCCAGCCCGATAAGCCCGTGGGCCGCGCCCAGCGAATCGAAGCGCCGCCGATCAAAGCTGCTTTAGCGGGCAAAAACGTGGCGGTTTTGCAACCGCGGAAAATCAGGGCCGCCGATGCGGTTGCGCAGATTGGAGAATTCCGGCCAGACGTGATCGTTGTGATGGCTTATGGGCAAATTCTTCCGCGCGCCGTCTTGGATCTTCCCCGGATCGCCTGCCTGAACCTGCACGCGTCCTTGCTTCCGCGGCATCGCGGGGCCGCGCCGATCCAGGCTGCAATTGCGGCCGGCGATAACGAAACGGGAATCACTGTCATGTACATGGACGAAGGGCTCGATACCGGTGATGTCCTTCTGGAAAAGCGGATCGCAATCGCGCCGGATGAAACCGGGGGATCGCTTCACGATCGGCTGGCCGAGATCGCGCCAGCAGCGCTCAAGGAAGCGCTGACCCAGTTGCAGAATGGCAGCGCCCCGCGAATTCCACAGAATGCGTCTCTTGCGGGTTACGCTCCCAAACTGGAGCGGGAACATGGCCGAATCAATTGGGCCGAATCGGCTGCTCTGGTTGAGCGCAAGATTCGTGCGTTTGATCCGTGGCCGGGCGCGTTCACAGTTTTGCGCGATGAAGCAGGCAAGGAACGAAAGCTCAAAGTTTTTCGCGCCCGCATCGTTAAAGAACCTTCCGGGCCATTGTCGTTCCAGACATCTGATTCCTTCTTGGCGCTTGATGAAGTCCAGCTGGAAGGAAAACGCCGGATGAGCGCGGCGGAATTCCTCCGCGGATACAACGCGCCGGTCGGGCTTGCCTGACTTTTTGATAGGGCGAGACTCTGTCGCGCGGTCTTTACCAGATCCGAACGGCTCGACTGCGTCTCGGCCTACCGAAAGAAGGTCGGGGCCGCCAAGGCCCCTCCCACATTCTTTGCTTCCCAACCCTTCGGCGTTCTGCTGATCATTGCCGCCCATGCCCGAGGAAGCGACAGGAGCGGTCTATAAACGAATCGTGCTCAAACTGAGCGGCGAATCCTTACGCGAGCGGGGCGCGAAGGAAAACATCGCGCCCCAAATCGTTCGGGAGATCGCCGAGCGAATCAAGGAAGTGAAATCGCTCGGGGTCCAGACGTCGGTTGTGATTGGCGGCGGCAATATCTGGCGCGGACTGTCCGCCGCCCATCGCGGGATGGACCGCACGACCGCCGATTACATGGGCATGCTGGCAACGGTCATCAATGGCCTCGCCCTCAAGAGCGCTTTGACCCAGATCGGCGTGGAAACGCGGGTCCAGACGGCGATTGAAATGAAGAACGTCGCGGAACCTTTCATTCTAGGTCGCGCGATCCGCCATTTGGAATTGGGTCGCGTCGTCATCTTCGTCGCCGGCACGGGCAATCCTTATTTTTCCACGGATACCACGGCAGCCCTGCGCGCGAGTGAAATTCGCGCCGACGTGATTTTGAAAGCGACCAAAGTCGATGGCGTTTACGACGCGGACCCGGTCACGGACGCGAACGCCAAACGCTTCGATCGCCTCACGTTTTCCGACGCGCTCGCGAGGCGCCTCAAGGTCATGGATTCGACCGCCTTCAGCCTGTGCATGGATAACCGGATACCAATCGTGGTTTTCGACATGAACAAACCGAGTAATTTTACCGACATCGTGCTGGGCAAAACAATCGGCACGATGGTAACGGAGTAGCACATGACCGCAGAAGAAATCTTATTCGAAGCCGAGGAAACGATGGAAAAAAGCGTGGACTACATGGTCCACGAATTTTCCTCGGTCCGGACCGGGAAAGCTTCGCCGGCATTGGTCGAGAACGTCGATGTGGAAGCGTACGGATCGGCCATGAAATTGAAACAGCTTGCGTTGATCACCACGCCCGAGCCGAGGTTGCTTGTGGTCCAGCCGTTTGACGCCAGCACAGTCCGCGACATCGAGAAAGCGTTGAAGGAATCTAAAATTGGCATTCAGCCGCAGGTTGACGGAAAAATTATCCGCCTGCCGATTCCGGAGCTTTCCGAGGAACGGCGGAAGGATCTTGTGAAATCGTTGCGGCAGATGGCCGAAGAAGCCCGGGTTCGGGTCCGCGCAAATCGACGCACGGCGCTGGATGAAGCGAAAAAGCTAAAGGCGGCCGGCGAATTAACTGAAGACGGCCTGCGCGACATCGAAGCCGACGTCCAGAAGCTGACTGACCGTTTTGTAAAATCGGTAGATGAACACTTCGAGCGCAAAGAGGCCGAAGTGATGAAGGTGTGACGGCGGCGCATCGCCGCCATCAAAGCCTCACGAGATCGAGCAAAAACTGGCACCAAAGATAGACCATTCCCCGCCAGGAATACTTCACCTCCCCTTCCGGCGTCGGCTTCAACACGCCTTTCTTGATGTTGTGCGCGATCTGGTCGCGCAAATCGTTCTCCACTTCTAGCTGGATGCGGTCTTCATCCATCGGATCGATCACGCTGGTCTCGACCTGGTTCTGCCGAAGGAATTCCTTGTGGCTTTGGTAAAGTTGCCAGAACGATTGATCCGGTCGCTGCCGATTGATCCGGAATTGCGGCGTCAGTTTCAAGCCGTAGGAGAGGGGATAATTCCAGGTCGTCCAGATAATGCCGTCATTCGCGCGCGATGAAATCCGCAGGTAATAAAACGAGAGATCGTTTTGTTCGTTGAGACAGATGGTGGCCTGGGAGCGATCTTCCTCCTTGTAAAACAGCCGGAAGAACTGCCGGTAATCTTCCCAGTCCCACCCGGCGTCGTTCACATGGGCGAATCCTTCGTTCTGGATCTCGGCGCTAATTTCTTCCAGCGTCGGGAAAACGTCGGGAGAGGGCGGGCTCTTCGGCCGGAGCGCTTTTTCTTTCGGCAACCGCAGCGCGCGGATGCGGGTAAGAATTTCGAGCCACGGCAGGAAGAACCAGGCCAGGGCCGCGCCCGCGCCCAGCATCCAGTTGCCGGAAACGAAATAGACGGCAAGGAAAGTGGAGGCAAGGATGCCGATGGCGCCCGCTTTTTGCGCGAAAGCGGTC
>JBJMXC010000243.1:0-7146 GCA_045809825.1 Chthoniobacterales bacterium
AGCTGCCAGAAATTGAGCGAGCCGGTCTTTCTTTTTCTTCGCCACGACGCCGGCGAAATGGTCGCGGATTTGTTGTTTGAGCGATCCGCGGACATCATTGAAATCAACCCGCGCGGCCAGCGCATCCATGTCGTGGGCGCGGAGGGCTTCGCCGAATCGCCAGGCGGCGTAGTAAGGCGACAGCCCGTAAATGAGAACGATCACAGCGGCGATCGCGATGAGGATATTGCGACGTGAGTGTGAACGAGGCGGCGGTGGCGTTAAAGCTGGATCGGCCATCCCGGCAATATTCCGCGCGTCGGCTAGTGCTGTCCAATGTCGCAGCCGGGGTCGGTGATATCAGTCGGATCCCTCGTGCTCATTCTCCTAATCATGATCCTAATCCTTCCGGCATCCCGGACGTTTCCGGAAAGATCATGAGCACGATCATGATCAAGAGCATGAATGAGAGAGGAACCCAACAGCTAGCGGGAAGCGGTCGTGGTCCCGGTCCGCTCGAGGAGGGTGTCGTATTTCGCGGCCAGGTCGCTCACCTTGGTAATGTAAACCTGGCGATCGGGTTTCGGGGCGTCGAGCACGCCGCGGAGAATCCGGGTGGCGGCGATGAAATCGTCGAGTGACGTGGAGAGAACCGCTTTCTGCATCTCGGCAGGGTGTTCGAGGCAATACTGGGCGAAAGCAGTGTAAGCGGCCTGGAGAGCGCTGAACCGCGCCTTGAATCGCGCCCCCTCGATCATCGCCGCGTCCACATGATTGGGCAGAAGATCGGCGACGGTCCTCGCGCTGATCAGCACGGTGCGCAAATGCCATTCGTAATTTTTCCCGTGTTCCTTTTCGACCTGGGCCAGGTAACGCCGTTCGATGTCTTCCCGGACGGCGCCCAGCTCGCGCCGCATCGCGAGCTCGGATCCAAAAAATTGCTCGAATTTCGGAATGAGCTGGGCGTGCAACGCCTGGCCTTGTTTGGCCGCGTCCTTTTTGTAAAGGCCCTTGGAATAATATTCCGAAGCGCTTTTCACGACTGGCGCGAGCGCGCTGGTCGCGTCGGCGAGCTTTTCCGCCGACGCGTCGACGTTCGGCAGGGGCGGCCACATCCCCGGTCCATTTTTCGCCGCGTCGGTGATGTCCTGGACAGCGCCGCTGATATCGGGAACGCCGGACGCTATCGCTTTTTCTTTCCCGGTCGGGCCGGTTTTGATGTCAACCCATGAGGCATAGTTATCGTACGCTTTCTG
This sequence comes from Chthoniobacterales bacterium, assembly GCA_045809825.1. Classification (GTDB taxonomy): domain Bacteria; phylum Verrucomicrobiota; class Verrucomicrobiia; order Chthoniobacterales; family UBA10450; genus AV80. Next base: position 1,236 of record JBJMXC010000243.1, read on the forward strand.
CACGGTCCGCGTGGCCTGGAGCGCTTTCGTGTAGAGAAGCGCCTTGTCCACGACCAACTTGAATTTGTCGTCGGGCAGATCGGCGATGGTTTGGGCAAGGCCAACTCCGGAAGTCGCAAGGAGAAGAGCAGCCACGACAGCGCGAGGCAGCGATTTCATCGGTTTCGATTGTGAGGAACAATGCGGCGAGAGTCACGCCCATTTTTAATATCCTCGTGCTCTTACTTTTGCTTCCGGGTCCTGATCGCAGTCCGGAGCAAGAGTTGAGCAGATCGTCGGTCATAGACCGCCGCTACAGGGGGAAAGAAAAACGCGGCGTGGATTAGATCACGCCGCGTTTTAAGAGATCAGATCGCGTCCGATCGATTACTGATTCTTTTTGTTGAGATGCTTAGTCTTTGCGTTCGCCGAGACTGTCTTGCCATGGACGTTGTTACCCGATCCCTTGAGATGGTTGATCCGCTGATTCCGCCCGAAGGCTGAGTTGCCCGGGTAGGTCGACCAAATGTGCTTCGCAGTTTTCGTTTTGGTCTTCTTTGTCTTTGGCACGTCGTCCTCGTCCTGATCGTCGCCGTCGTCAGACTTGAGGCGCGCATTCGCGGCCGTGGTTCGTCCGAAGCCGGAATTCCCTGAGCCCATGTCGCGATCCGTTCGTTGACTCAATCCGAATGACGAATTGCCGTGCGCGCCCGAGCTGGCTGGCCTGGCCACGATTGTACCTGCCAGCATCAGACAGGAAGCGAACGTTATCCCGAGAGTTTGTTTAACACCTAATTTCATAAGTCTGCCCTTTCCTTATTGTTACGAGCCACCCGTGGCTCATTTGCCCTGTGGAGACGCGCGGAATGCGCGTTGCACTGTTCGTGAATAGACGAAACGGACGGACTTGATATTCAACCGGCATCATTCGGAGCGGGTTGCATGCAAGGGGAAAATGTTTCGACGAATTCAAGGAGAATCGATAGAAAGAGTTGCGATGGCGATCGACCCTCCGACGCGGCTTGCCCATGCGGGCGTCACGAAAGTCGCGATTCTATTCATTGCGCTGATCGCCGTTGCAGGAAGAGCTAACGGCGCCCCGTTTGCCTTCACTCCCACCGGAAACCTCGGCACCGGTCGGTACGCTCACACCGCGACCCTTCTATCTGATGGAAAAATCCTGGTTGCGGGAGGCATTGCTAACAGTGTTCCCGACAAGACCGCCGAATTGTACGATCCGGCCACAGGGACTTGGAAACCAACCGGCAGCATGGCGACGTCGCGGTTTTTCGCGACTGCTACCCTTCTTCTCGACGGCAAGGTCCTCGTCGCCGGCGGCGGAACGGCGACTGCGGAATTGTATGACCCGGCCAAGGGGACGTGGACCGCGACCGGGAGTATGTCGACGGCGCGCCGGGAACCTAGAGCGACTTTATTAGCCAATGGCAAGGTGCTGGTAAGCGCGGGCTTGGCTGGCAATAGCAGTAGCAAGCTTGCAACCGCCGAATTGTACGATCCGGGAACCGGCACCTGGAGTAACACGGGAAGTCTCTCTACGGCGCGAGCGGGTCACATCGCTGTTCTGTTGCCAAGTGGGAAAGTGCTCGTGACAGGAGGCGTTGCCAACGGCGGCACTACTTTGGGTATCACGGAGATTTACGACCCGATGAGTGGAACCTGGAGTCCTACCGCGAGTCTCATTACCCCTCGATATTCGGCGACGGCTACTTTATTGCCTGGCGGAAAAGTTTTAGTAGCGGCAGGTGGAGGCAACTCCGGATTACTTGCAAGCGCCGAGCTTTATGACTCACAGACGGGAGGATGGGCTCCAACCGGAAGCCTGGGCACAGCACGATACCTTCACAGCGCCACTCTGCTTCCTAATGGCAAGGTGATCGTGATCGGCGGACAAGACGATCTGGGCGCTGTTCTCACCAGCGCCGAGCTTTACGATCCGGCGAACGGCCAATGGACGGCAACGGGTAGTTTGAATCAGGGCCGTAGTGAGCATACGGCAACGATGCTTCCAAACGGTAAGGTCCTTGTTGCTGGCGGGTCTGCCCCTTCTATCGACGAGCTGTCCAGCGCTGAGCTTTACGATCCGGCGCTGGGATCATGGGCGAGCGGCGGGAGCCTGATCGCCTCTCGCGATTCCCACACCGTTACTCTCTTGCCCGATGGCCGGGTCCTGGCGGCCGGCGGCGCTGACCAGTTCGGTGTAGCGCGGAATCTCGCGGAACTCTACGATCCCGCTACTAACACCTGGTCGCTTACCGGAAATCTCAATACGGCTCGCCATTCCCATACCGCCACGTTATTGGCTAACGGCAAGGTGCTGGTTGCTGGCGGAGTAAGCATCAGCAGTCCAGTAGCCAGCGCCGAGCTTTTCGATCCTGCAACCGGCACGTGGTCTTTGACGGGAAATCTGGGAGTCGCGCGCGATCTCCACACGGCGACCTTACTGCCGAATGGAAAGGTGTATGTGGCCGGCGGGGAAAGCAGCGGCGGCGGTTTGCTGACAAGCGCCGAGTTATATGATCCTGCATCTGGCTTGTGGACAGCAACCGGGAACCTCGTCAATCCCCGGCGCAGTCACACCGCTACTTTGTTACCCAATGGCAAAGTTCTCATCGTTGAAGGTTTCAATACCGGAAGCTTTGAGCTCTACGATCCGGCCGCCGGCAGTTCGACTAATCTTCTTACTCTTAGCAACCCATTTTATGACCACACCGCGACCTTATTGCCCAACGGCAGAGTCGTTATCGCCGGCGGACAAAGAGCCAGCGGACCGCAGCCCTCCGCGTTTGTATATGAACCCACCACCGGAATTCTTTTTGCCGGCCCCACTTTATCGGTCGCGCGCCACCATCACACAGCGACTCTTCTGCCGAACGGTAAAATTCTGATTGCCGGGGGAACGGGAACCAATGGTGCGCTTTCCAGCGCGGAATTGTATTATCCCGAGACTACCAATGGCATTGGAGCCGTGGAGCCAACAGCTAATCTGGCGAGCGAGCATACTTCTCATACGGCCACCTTGTTATCCAACGGCAAAGTGCTGTTGGCCGGCGGACGCGACGTCAACGGGAACTCCCTCGGAGCGGCAGAGGTTTACGACATCGGCCTCAAGTTCAATAGTGCATCGCAACCGCAAATCACGACTTCCCCCGGCATCGCCAACCGCGCGGCGAGACTTTCCCTCGCGGGCATCCGCTTCAAAGGCATTTCGCAGGCTTCCTCCGGAAGTTACTCGGACTCGGCCACGAACTATCCAGTCTTGCAGCTTCGAAACATCGATAGCGGCCAGGTAAACTACTTCTTCGTCGATCCAGCATCGGGATGGTCGGACACCAGCTTTACTTCGCTACCTCTGACGAGCAGCGTGCCTTTGGGGCCATCTTTACTGACGGTCTTTACCAACGGCATTCCCAGCGCGGCTAAATACGTCCTCGTATCTCCGAAGTCAGCCCAGGCGTTAAATATCTCTACCCGTCTGCGGGTCCAGCAAAACGATAACATCCTGATCGGCGGTTTTATCGTGACCGGAAGCGCGCCCAAAAAAGTGATCGTTCGCGCCATCGGCCCGTCGCTCAAGATAAATGGTGTTCCGGTCGCGGGACGTTTGGCGGATCCAATCCTGGAATTGCATGATCAAACCAGCGGGCTCACCGTTGCCACAAACGATAACTGGAAAATCAACGATCAGACCGGGCAGTCCCAGCAAGCGGAAGTGGAGGCAACGACGGTGCCGCCGACGGACGATCTCGAATCCGCAATCGTCAGGACCCTTGCGCCCGGCCCTTACACCGCGGTCCTCCGAGGCGTGAACGGAAGCACCGGGATAGGCGTCGTCGAAGTTTACGATTTGGATCAGCCGGCCGATTCGGAAATGGCGAACATCAGCACGCGCGGTTTTGTTGAATCCGGCGACGGTGTCATGATTGGCGGTTTCATTCTTGGTGGCAGCACCCAGTCGAGCAGCATTCTGATTCGGGGAATTGGGCCGTCCCTGAGCGCGGTGGGAATTTCAAACCCGTTGGCAAATCCAACCTTGGAGCTCCACAACGGGAATGGGACCGTGATTAGCACGAACGACAATTGGAAGGTGAACGATCAAACCCAGCTCTCCCAAGAAAGCGAGATTCGCGCGACGACGGTCCCGCCCTCGAACGATCTGGAATCGGCGATCCTCACCCTTCTGCCGCCTGATAATTACACTGCGATTCTCGCGGGAAAAAATGGCGGAACCGGAGTCGGGGTTGTCGAGGTTTTCAACCTGCACTGAGGGCGCGTTTGGGCCCAAGGTGGGAGCGGCCTTTGCGCCGCGATCTTTGGTAGGGCGCAGATCGATCACGAGCAGGAGCACGATTACGGCGACAGAGCGCCGCCGCGACGGTTCCGCTTTCGTCTTCGCGATTTCTAACTAGAGTCCTCTCCCTTATGCCGTACAAGAATATCACTCCGCCCGCCGGCGACAAAATCACCCGGACTCAAGCGCTCAACGTCCCGGATCGCCCCGTCATTCCTTTTATCCGGGGCGACGGCACTGGCCCGGATATCTGGGCGGCTAGCGAGCGTGTGATGGATGCGGCTGTCGAAAAGGCTTACGGCGGAAAGAAGAAGATCGTGTGGTTCGAGGTCTTCGCCGGGCAGTCGGCCAAGGACAAGTTCGATGAATGGCTTCCCGACGATACCGTGGAGGCCTTCCGCGAATATCTGGTAGGCATCAAGGGACCGCTGACCACTCCGGTCGGCGGTGGGATCACGTCGCTCAACGTGGCCCTGCGCCAGTTGCTCGATCTCTTCGTTTGCCTCCGCCCGGTCCAATATTTCCAAGGAGTCCCCTCGCCCGTGAAACATCCTGAGAAGGTGAACATGGTGATCTTTCGCGAGAACACCGAGGACATCTATGCTGGGATCGAATACAGAGCGGGCACGCCGGAAGCCGCGAAGGTGCTGGAATTCATCGAGAAGGAATTCCCAAAAGCGTTCGATAAAATTCGTTTCGGCACGAAGCAGAAGGCGGGCGATTTTTGGAAAGCTGTCGGCGCACCGGAGAAGGACGACGTGATGGTTGGCGTCGGGATCAAACCGGTCAGCCGCTCGGGCAGCATCCGTTTAATCCATAGCGCGATCAGTTACGCGATCCAAAATCAGCGCAAGAGCGTTACTCTCGTTCACAAAGGCAACATCATGAAGTTCACCGAAGGCGCATTCCGCGATTGGGGTTACGAAATCGCGAAAGCGTATTTCGGGGCGGAGGAAATCGACGGCGGCCCTTGGTGCCGGATCCCAATGGGCAAGCCCGGCGGCGGCATTGTCATTAAGGACGCGATCGCGGACATCACATTACAGCAGGTGTTGACCCGCCCCGAAGATTTCGACGTCATCGCCACGCTGAACCTCAATGGCGATTACCTGAGCGACGCGCTGGCCGCGCAAGTAGGAGGTATCGGCATCGCGCCTGGCGGCAACATCAATTACATCACTGGGCACGCTGTTTTCGAGGCGACCCACGGCACTGCGCCGAAATATGCGAACCAGGACAAGGTGAACCCAGGCTCGGTGATTTTATCGGGCGAAATGATGTTCCGTTATATGGGCTGGAACGAAGCGGCCGACCTGATCCTGAAAGGCCTTAACGGCGCAATCGCGAGCAAGCGCGTGACCTACGATTTCGCGCGGCTCATGGAAGGCGCGACCGAGATCAAATGCAGCGAGTTCGGGAACAATGTGATCGAACACATGTAGGCGCTGCCCGCGCTTTCTTTTTACTTTTACTCTTGCTCCTACTCAATGCGAGGGTGGCTCCGATTCGGTGCCTCCCTTTGCTTTGGCGGTGGGTCCGGCCCTTGATCCTGACAGCAGCGTCCTCTCGCGCGCTCGTTACGGTAATTCTAGAAAAACCTTTTAAGTTTGACAAACTCAGAGG
>JBJMXC010000244.1:0-9651 GCA_045809825.1 Chthoniobacterales bacterium
ACCCTCTCGCCGAACGGCGGAAACGCAGTCACGCGCAACCATATTGCCCGGCTGAACCCGGACGGCACGCTCGACACCGCGTTTAACCCGAACGCGAACAACTCCGTCTATTCAATCGCGGTGCAGGCAGACGGGAGGATTTTGGTCGGCGGTATTTTCAGCGCAGAAAACGGCGAGCCCACTATCGGTGGGCAAACGCGCAATTTCATCGCTCGGCTCGATGACACGACTGGTTTGGCTGATTCGTTTAACCCGAACCCGAACGATGATGTCTATTCCATCGCGATACAGCCGGATGGTAAAATTTTAGCGGGCGGCTATTTCGAGGTCATCGGCGGCCAAACGCGCCGCCGCATCGCCCGGCTCGATCCCACCACCGGCCAGGCTGATTCATTCAACCCCGACGCTTTCGGCATTGGTATCTATTCGGTCGCACTGCAGGCGGATGGCAAAATTTTAGTGGGCGGCCCCTTCCTGAGCATCGGCGGGCAAACGCGCCATTACATTGCCCGCCTCGATCCCATTACAGGCCTGGCTGATTCGTTCAACCCGAACGCGAGCAACTGGGTCCAGACAATCGCCGTGCAGACGGACGGCAAGATTTTGGTCGGCGGCCCTTTCAATGGAGAGAACAGCATTGGCGGACAAGAGCGCAACCGCATTGCCCGGCTTGATCCGATCACTGGCCTGGCTGATTCCTGGAACCCGAACGCGAACGATTTCGTCTTTTCGATCGCACTTCAGGCGAACGGCAGGATATTGGCGGGCGGGTCTTTCACGAGCATCGGCGGCGAGACGCGTAATCGTATCGCGCGGCTCGATGCCACAACCGGACTGGCTGATTCGTTCAACCCAAACGTGAGCGGTCCGGGCACGTTCCCGTTCCCGACAGCTGTGTTTTCAATCGCAGTGCAGGCGGACGACAGGATTTTAGCGGGCGGCGTTTTCAATAAACTCACGCCAAACGGGGGATCGCCGGTGACGCGTAATTGTATCGCTCGGCTGGGACCGAAGCCGGCGACCCTGCGCAACATCTCCGCCCGATTGCACGTCCAGACCGGCGACAACGCCATGATCGGGGGCTTCATCGTCGCTGGAACAGAACAGAAGACAGTCATCGTGCGCGGGATTGGACCGTCGCTCTCTGTGCCAGACGCCCTGGCCGACCCGATCATAGAAGTGCACGGACAGGATGGCGGTTTGCTTGCCATGAATGACAACTGGAATGATGCAACCACCAGCCAGCAAATCATCGACAGCGGGCTCGCGCCGTCGAACGAATTGGAGTCCGCCCTTTGGGGTGTCCTCAATCCGGGCGCGTACACCGTCGTCGTCCGCGGCCGGGACCAGGGGACGGGCGTCGGTTTGTTCGAAGTTTATGATCTGAATGAAACCGTCGATTCCAAGCTCGCCAACGTCTCGACCCGCGGCTTAGTGGAGACCGAAGACAAGGTAATGATCGTTGGCGCGATCGTTTCCGGCGCCGCGCCTACCAGAATGCTGCTGCGCGCTCTTGGTCCCAGCCTGGAGAATTTCGGAGTGCCGAACCCCTTGGAAAACCCGGTGCTCGAATTGCATGGCGACAACGGGGAGCTTATCGCCGAGAACGACGATTGGCGTAACGATCAGGAGACGGAGATTGCCCAAACAGGTTTGCCACCATCGAACGATTTCGAATCTGCGATCGTACGAGATTTACCTACCGGCCAATACACGGCGATTGTCCGCGGCGCGGGCCACACGACGGGCGTGGCGCTGATTGAGGCGTACGACCTCCAGTAACAGCCTGCGATCTACCGGTTGCCGATGTGGATGGCGCGTTTCTCAACGTGGAGAGCCGCTTCCTTGACCGCCTCGCTCAAGGTCGGGTGCGCATGAACAGTGCGCCCGAGATCTTCCGAGCTGCCACCGAATTCCATCACCGCGACTGTTTCAGCGATCAATTCGGAAGCGGCATGCGACAGAATGTGCGCGCCGAGGATCCGATCCGTTTCAGCGTCGGCCACGAACTTCACCACGCCCTCGTAATCTTCGTTCGCTACAGCTCGGCCGTTGGCGCGGAAAGGGAATTTGCCGACGCGAACGTTGATCCCCTTCTCTTTGGCGCCGTCCTCGGTTAATCCGACTCCGGCGAGCTCTGGGTTCGTGTAAATGATACCAGGGATGACCTCGTAGTTTACGTGGCCCGCTTTGCCCGCAATCATTTCCACGCACGCGATTCCTTCTTCCTCCGCCTTGTGGGCGAGCATCGGGCCGGCAATGACGTCGCCAATGGCGTAGATGCCTTCGACGTTTGTCTTGAAATGCTCGTCGACTTTGATCCGTCCGCGGTCATCCATCGCCACTTTGACGCTGTCGCCGAACACGCCCTTGGCAAAAGCGCGCCGTCCAACGGAGACGAGGACCTTGTCAGCTTCGAATTTCAATTCTTCTTCGCCCTTACTTGCGGTGGCGATGGCTTTGCCGTTCTCCACTTTTACCGAGCTGACTTTTGTCTGGAGATGGAACGCCATGCCTTGGGCGGTGAGCGACTTTTGCAGCATGTTGGCCAGCTCGAGGTCGAAACCGAGCGCGATCCGCGGCAGAAATTCGAGAACGATCACTTCCGAGCCAAGCCGGCTCCAGACCGAACCGAGCTCGAGCCCGATCGCGCCACCGCCGATGACGAGTAACTTATCCGGCGCTTTATCGAAAGTGAGCGCTTCAGTGCTGCTGACGACGACTTTGCCGTCGAACTTCATGTTCGCCAATTCGACCGGCACGCTGCCTGTAGCGATGACGACATTTTTCGTCTCGATCTCCTGGGTATTCCCATCGTCGCCTTTTACGGTGACGTGACCGGCGGCAGTTATGGTGCCGAGTCCGGTGAAGGTGGTGATCTTATTCCCCTTCATCAACATTTTGACGCCGCTGTTCATGGTCTTCACGACCTTGTCTTTGCGGGCGAGCATCTTTCCGAGATCGAGGCCGACCTTTTCGAGAACGATGCCATGCTTGGCAGCCTCCTTTTTGGCGAAAACATAATGATCGCTCGAGCTGAGCAACGCCTTGCTTGGGATGCAGCCGACGTTGAGACAAGTACCGCCGAGTTCCTTGTCTTTTTCGACGATGGCGGTTTTAAGACCGAGCTGTGCCGCACGAATGGCGGCGACATAGCCGCCGGGGCCTGAACCGATAATTACGACGTCAAAACTGTCTGCCATTTCGATAGGTCGTATAGGTCACATGGGACCTATATTCTGTCCACAGTGCCCCAGAATTTTATTCCGCCGCATGGCGGATCCGAGGAGCTGCTTTCGTTTCAGAAAGCGCGGATTGTGTACGACGCGACGGCGTGCTTTTGCCGCAGATTTATTGAGAGGAGACCGGACGCGGGACCAGATCGTGAAGGCGGCCCGTGCGGGGAAGCAGAATATTTTGGAAGGTAGTGAGGCCTCGGGCACCTCGAAGGAAGCAGAGCTGCGCATCCGCAGAAAATCTCGGTAATCTTCAAACAGCTCTTCTAGGAAGGCCTGTTCGAGCTGGCTAAGCTGCCATGCGCCGCTAAAAATCCAGCGGCAGCTTCCTCGGATCCTCGATGCACTGCTTCACCGTCACCAGAAACGTGACCGCTTCTTTCCCATCGACTGCTCGGTGATCGTAGCTCAAGGCGAGATACATCATCGGGCGAATGGCGATTTCGTTCCCCACTGCCACCGGCCGTTTCTGGATTGTGTGCATCCCCAGAATTCCGCTTTGAGGTGGATTCAGGATCGGCGTGCTCAGGAGCGAACCATAAACACCGCCATTCGAAATGGTGAAAGCGCCGCCCTGCAAGTCTTCAATCTTCATTTTCCCTTCGCGCGCCTTGGTCGCGAAATCCGCGATGTCGCGCTCAAGATCCGCGAATCCTTTCCTGTCGGCATCGCGCACCACGGGCACGACCAGGCCGCGCTCCGTCCCTACCGCGACGCCAATGTCGAAGAAGTGGTTCTGGATAAAATCCTCGCCCTCGATCCGACTATTGATTGCGGGGACGGCCTTCAATCCCTCGATCGCCGCTTTGATGAAGAACGACATGAATCCGAGCTTTAATCCGTTCTTTTTCGTGAATGCGTCCTGCGATTTCGCCCGCAACTCCTGCACCGCCGTCATGTCGCATTCGTTAAAGGTCGTGAGAATTGCGGCCGTGTGCTGCGCCATGACCAACTGCGCGGCGATCTTTCGCCGCAGCGGCGACATCTTGCGACGCGTAAAACGTTCGCTTTCGGGTGGAGCGGATTGTTTCTCCTCCGCATGGTCGTCCGGTGCTTTCTCCGCCGGCGGAATCGTTTTCGTTTCTGGTGCGTTCGTTCGATTCTGCGCGGCAGCGAGCGCATCACCTTTCATAACCCGCCCGCCTTTTCCGCTGCCACGAATGTCCTCCGGATCGAGTTTTTCTTCCGTCACGATGCGGCGCGCCGCTGGTGAGAGCGCAGTTTCCTTCGCCGGCACTTGCTTCTGCCCGTCCGGTTTCGCCGGCGCGGGCGCGTCTTTCGTTTCCGTTTTCGCAGCCGCCGCCGCTTCCTCCTCAATAGTCGCCACGACGTCGCCGATTTTTACCTCGGCTCCTTCGGCTACCAGGGTTTTCAGGACGCCGTCTTTCTCCGCGTTTATTTCGGTCGAAACCTTGTCGGTCTCGAGCGTGAAGAGAGGATCGCCCGCCGTGACCTGTTCGCCCGATTTTTTGTGCCAGACCGAGACGACCCCGCTGGAAATCGACTCGCCGACGGCGGGGACTTTTACTTCGAGACTCATGAAGGTGCTACAGTAGGCGCGTTACAAAGTAAACGCATCCGCGATCAACTGCGCCTGTTCGCGTTTGTGAATTGCGAGCGAACCCACTGCCGGGCTCGCGCTCGCATTGCGGCCCGCGTAAGTAATTTTTCGCCCGAAGAGCGCCCACAAACGCGGCTCCATGAAACTCCACGCCCCCATGTTCTGTGATTCCTCCTGGCACCAGACCAGTTTCGCGCTTTTCGGGAATGGCTTCACCGCATCACGCAATTTCGTTTCCGCCAGCGGATAAAGCTGCTCGACCCGGACGATCGCTGCATTGGTGATGTTCTCGGCCTCACGATGATTCAAGAGGTCGTAATACACCTTCCCGGAACAGAGAATCACGCGCTTCATTTTTTCCGGCAAGCCCACTTCCGGCGAACCGAGAATTTCCGAGAACGCGCCACCGGTAAACTCTTCCGCGCGCGACGAGGCATGCTCGGCGCGGAGCAAACTCTTCGGCGTCATGATGACGAGCGGCTTCACGAAGTCCCGTTTCATCTGGCGGCGCAACACGTGAAAATACTGGGCGGACGTAGTCAGGTTGCAGACCTGGATGTTTTCCTCCGCGCAGGCTTGGAGAAAACGCTCGAGCCGGGCGCTGGAATGCTCCGGGCCCTGACCTTCGTACCCGTGCGGCAACAGGAGCACGATCCCGCTCGGCCGTTGCCATTTCGATTCCGCCGGGACAATGAATTGATCGATGATGACCTGCGCGCCGTTCGCAAAATCGCCGAACTGCGCTTCCCAAAGGCAAAGCATGTTCGGGTAATCGAGCGAATATCCGTAATCGAATCCGAGAACGGCCGCCTCGGAGAGGAGGCTGTTGTAGATGCAAATGCGGGCCTGGTCCTCCGCCAAATGGAGGAGCGGCATGAAGGGTCGGCCAGTCTTGGCGTCGTAGATGAATGAATGCCGGGTGCTGAACGTGCCGCGGCGGCTGTCCTGCCCTGAGAGGCGGACCGGAATGCCTTCCAATAACAACGAACCGAAGGCGAGCGCTTCCGCGTAATGCCACTCGTACGGTCCGCCTGCTTTGAAAATTTCGCGCCGGCGATCGAGGACATTCTTTTTGATCTTGGGAATGACTTCAAAGTCATCAGGCACGCGGGTAAGTCCGTCGACGATCTGCTTGAGCATGTCCGCACTGATCGCGGTCGGTTTGCAATCGCTCGTGTACTGCGGCTGGAAAACGGCGGTTGATTCCTGAAACCGATCTTTGTCGCTCGCCTCCTCCGCCTCGATCGATTTCACCTCCTGCAAAACGAGCTCAAGCCGCATCTCGAACTCGGCTTCGAGGCTGGCCGCCTCATCAGCCCCGAGTTTATTCGCCTGGATCAATTCGTTTTTGAAAAGCTGGGCGACCGGCGGCCGCTTTTGGATCTTCGCGTAAAGATCAGGCTGGGTGAACGACGGCTCGTCGCCTTCGTTGTGGCCATAGCGCCGGTAGCAATACATGTCGATGACCGCGTCGCGTCCGAATTCCTGGCGGAAATCGAGCGCCATCTCCGTGACGAAGACGACCGCGAGAGGGTCATCGCCATTCACATGGAAAATTGGCACTTCAATCATCTTTGCTATGTCGGTCGCGTACAACGAGGACCGTGCGTCCTCCGGGAGAGTGGTGAACCCGATCTGATTATTCACGACAACGTGAATGGTGCCGCCGGTCCCGTAACCGTGAAGCTGCGACATGTTGAGCGTCTCCGCCACGATCCCCTGCCCCGCGAAGGCGGCGTCTCCATGAATGAGCACCGGCAACACTTTGCGGCGGTGCTCGGTATCGCCGCGGATCCGCTGGCGGGCCCGTGTCGTCCCTTCCACTACCGGGTCGACTGCTTCAAGATGGCTCGGATTCGCCGCGAGCCGAATTTCAACCTGGCTCCCATTCTCTAATTTCCTGACCGTCCGGTAGCCCAGATGGTATTTCACATCCCCATCACCGGCGACGAGGTCCGGAATGTAGTTCGTGGAAAATTCCGTGAAGATGACCTGAAGGGATTTCTTCAGGAAATTCGCCAGGACGTTGAGCCGGCCGCGGTGCGCCATCCCCATGCAAATCTCCTCAACCCCGTGTCGCGGGCACCGCTGCAAAATCCCATCGAGAATGACCATGAGCGCTTCGGCGCCCTGAAGCGAAAAGCGTTTTTGCCCGACGTAACGGGTGTGGAGAAACGTCTCGAACGTCTCCGCCTCGAGAAGAGTCCGCAAAATCGCGATCTCCGCCCCGCGTGAGGCACCGTGTTTGTTCGGCCGCGATTCGAGCCGGTGCCGGACCCAGTTCCTGATCCGCGGATTCTGGATGTGCTGGAACTCCGAGCCGATCGAATCGGCATAGATATTTTCCAAAAGCGCGATCATCTCGCGCAGAGTCATCTTGCGATCGTCGAAGAAAAATTTGGAGGAGACTACAAGGTCGAGATCTTTTTCGCTGAACCCGAGCTCGCGCAGGCTGAGGAGTGGATTCGAAGGCCTTTTTTCCGCGAGCGGATCAATCCGCGCAATCGTATGGCCGAGCGTACGATAACCGTAAACCAGACCGTCGACGCGCGTCTGTAACGGCCGGTCGCCGACTTCGGTTGCCGGTGCTGCAGCTGCCGCGGCCGCGCCGTTCCGCAGCTGCAAATCGCCCAACTCGAACCCTTCGAAGAAAGCGAGCCAGCTCGGATCAAGCGATTCGGGGTTCTTCTGCCAACGCTGATAATTCTGCTCGAGCAAATCCAGATTGGCTCGGGTGGCGAAAGACGGATGCATGCGGATTCCAATCTGCAAGGCATCCGCGGACCGGGCAAGTTGACAGTCCCGACAGCGCTTCGTTATTTGCAGACCCGAATGACTGCAAAGTATCTATTGCTCGGGACGTTGCTGGCAGCGCAAAACCTTGCCGCCCAGAATGATCCTGCGTCCGAACCAGCTGTCCTCGCCGTCGCGAAAGTGCTACCCGCCGTCGTGAATATTAATACCGAGCGAGTGGTTCGACGACAGGTCCGCGATCCATTCGAAGATTTCGCCGCCCAGTATTTCGGGAATTATCGGAGCCGTCCCCGCGAAATTCGGCAGACCCTGCAAAGCCTCGGCTCGGGATTCATCGTGGACCCGGCTGGCTACATCCTGACGAACGAGCACGTTGTCCAGCGCGCCGCCGATCTCAAAATTGAGGTGACGATGAACGACGGGAAAACCTACAACGCGCATTACATTACCGGCGATCCAAAGAAGGACCTGGCTTACATCAAGATCGACGCCAAGGCGGACTTTCCATTCATCGATCTCAACAACGTGTCGCCAAATCTGCTCGGGCAGACTGTGCTCGTGGTCGGCAATGCGCTCGGTTACGGGAGCTCAATCAGTCGCGGCGTTCTGAGCGGAACGAAGCGCGACATAACCATCGAGGACATCGAATATAAGGACCTCGTCCAGACAGATGCCGCGATCAATCCCGGCAACAGCGGCGGGCCGGTGATCGATCTGTCGGCGCGGCTCGTCGGAGTGAGCTCAGCTAAAATGGCGTTCACGCCGCAGGGTGTTCCGACGCAGGGACTCGGTTTCGCGATCCCGGCGGAAACGGTGAAGGCGATGGTGGCTCAATTCAAAGAGAGCGCGAAAAATCAGCCGCCTCCAAATACCAAACCGGCCGCTCCTGAAGAGGCGAGTTCGAAGAGCCAGAAACTATTCGGGATGCAGCTGCAAAATCTCACGACCGACCTGACCGATGCGCTCGGCTACGCGCCGGGGAAAGGCGTGTTGATAAGTGGCGTCGAGCCCGAGAGTCCCGCGGACCGTGCCGGCATCCAAAGAGGCTTGGTGATTTACCGGATCGGAAAATACAACGTCACCTCAGTGAAACAGGTGGAAGGATTGCTGGCGCGGGCGAGTTCGGGAAGCGAAGTGGATTTTACCGTCGGAGTTATCCGTGCGAATGGCGGTGGGCAGGCGATGGAGACGGTCCCACTAACCGCGCGCTGAGAAAATAACCGCGGATGACACGGATTAAACGGATGCGGATTTCTGGTAGCCACCCGGGAACCTTTTCCCATCCGTGCCATTCGCGTAATCCGCGGTCGTATTTGACCCGATCAAAAATCTCGCAACGCTTCGCGCAACAAATTGTCTGAAAGCATTAGCGCTTCCATGATCAAAGTCGAAAACCTGACCAAGCGATACGCCGGCCATACCGCTATCGAGAACCTGAATTTCGAGGTGGGCAAAGGCGAAATCATGGGCTTCCTCGGGCCCAACGGCGCGGGGAAAAGCACGACGATGCGCATCCTCTCCAGTTTCATGCCGCCGACGTCAGGACGCGCCTCGATCGCCGGCTTCGACATTTTTTCTCAATCGCTTCAGGCCCGTTCCCATCTTGGCTACATGCCGGAAAACGTGCCGCTCTACAATGACATGCGGGTGACGGAATATTTGAATTATCGCGCGGCCCTGAAAGGCGTTTCGCACCGGCGGATGGCTGAGCGCGTCGGCGACGTCAAGGAGCTTTGCGGATTGAAAGAGGTCGAAAAGAAAATCATCGGCGCGCTTTCGAAAGGATATCGGCAGCGCGTTGGACTGGCCGACGCCCTTGTCCACGAGCCTGATTTGCTGATTCTCGACGAGCCGACGAGTGGCCTCGATCCGAACCAGATTCGCCAGGTGCGTGATCTGATCAAGAACCTGGGCAAACAGCACACCATCCTGCTTTCGACTCACATTTTGCCGGAAGTGGAAATGACGTGCAGCCGCGTCATCATTATCAACAAAGGGCGGATCGAAGCGTGCGACACGCCCGAGAACTTGCTAGGCCGGATCCGGACCGCGGGTGGCGTCTTCGTTGTCTGACAAGGGAGTTCACCATGGAGCCCACCA
>JBJMXC010000245.1:0-7255 GCA_045809825.1 Chthoniobacterales bacterium
GCGCCGATGCAGGACGTCACCGACCTGCGCTTCATGCGCCTGGTCGCTGGCTTCGGAAACGCCGACCTTTACTTCACCGAATACTTCCGCGTCTTGCCCGATTCCCGGCTCGATCCGCACATCCTCAGCTCCATAACCGAGAACCCGACCGGCCGCCCCGTGATCGCGCAAATGATCGGCAACGACATCGCCGCGCTCGTCCGCACCGCGCGCGAGCTGCAACAACATCCGGTCGCCGCGATAGACCTCAACCTTGGGTGCCCGGTCCCCATCGTGTACCGCAAATGCGCCGGTGGCGGCCTCCTCCGCGATCCCGGTCGAATCGACCGTATCCTGGGTGCGTTGCGCGACGCGATCGCCATTCCGTTCACGGTGAAAACCCGGATCGGCTTCGACGACCCGGCAGTGTTCGATGAACTCTTGCCGACCTTTCGCCGCCATTCGGTCGACCTCCTCACCGTCCATGCGCGGACCGTAAAAGAGATGTACCGAAGCGCGCCCCGTTATGACTTCATCGCGCGCGCGGTCGCTGCCCTTCCTGGAATTCCCGTCCTCGCTAATGGCAATATCTATTCCGCCGGCAAAGCCACCGAAGTCCTCGCGCTCACCCGCGCCCGCGGGCTGATGATTGGCCGCGGGGTCATTCGAAATCCCTGGCTTTTCCGCCAGATCCGCGAGCACCGCGGCGGAGGCGCCCTTTTCACCCCAACCGGCCGCGACGTCCTCGAATATGTGCACGCCCTTTTCGAAGCCGTCAGCACTCCGGGCATCCGGGAATCGGCCCAGATCAACAACATGAAAAAATACATGAACTTCATCGGTCTGGGCGTCGAGCCGACCGGCGAGTTCCTTCACCAGGTCCGGCGGACCACGACCCGCGCCGAATTCTTTGCCCTCTGCGGCGCCTTTCTCGATCACGACAGTCCCATGCCCCTCGAACCTTTCCCGATCGCCCTCAAACAGACCGACGTCATGGCCGGCGCGACCCGGTGACGATCATCGTTCGGAGCGGGCGGCCCAGTAATTTCCTTCCCTCGTTCCCAACCTCTGCTTGGGAATCGAGCCCGCGGGAAGCGGTGCGAGATGGACCAAGCCCTTAACGGGTGAGCTGTCGGGAGACAGCGAATCAACGCGCTCGTCGTCGAAACTCTGTTTCGTCCCTCTGCCCGCAAGCCGTCGCGCACTTGCCGCGCGTGGCGCTAGCTGCAGCGACGTTCCTTTCCTGTAACCCTGAGCTTCGCCGCGCTGTCTTAACGGTGTGACCCAATCTCTGTCTTCAACCCGATTCTCCCAACGTCTCGCCGGATTTGTTCTCGGCGCCGCCGCCTTGCTCGCCATGGTTGCGATCTCGCATCATCCCGTCGCGCGCGCGCGGCGTGGACCCGAGATGTTCGAAGCGATCAACCAGCTCGCTTCGACCGACCGGGCCGTTCACGGCGCGCTTATTGTGATCATGTTCGCAATGATTTTTTCGTTCACGGTTTACACCCTCACCCGCCCGCGCCTGTCCATCTGCGTGCTCGCCTGGGTGGCATTTTTCGCCGGCAGCATGTGCGTGATCGGCGCCGCCCTCACCGATGGATTCTTCGTGCCGACATTCGCCGAACATTATCCCCACACGGCCCCCACCGACACTGGTCCGGCTCTCGCCATTTTGAACGCCTCGGCCGTCGTCATCCAGGTTCTGACAAAATTCGGCTTTCTCGCTCTCAGCGCCGGGACTCTGTTTTGGTCAATCGACCTGGTCCTCGATCGCGGCCCAAGCCGCCTCATCGGACTGCTTGGCCTCCTGGCCTCGCTCGCAGTTGCCGCCCTCCTCATCTTCGCCGGCGCGCTCAACCCCCACTCACTCCTGATCATCGTCGCTCTCCAGGCGCTGTGGTATTTGGCAATCAGTTATTGGATGATCGCCTCCGTCTCACGACAACCAACCGCGGTCGATTAGTTGCGCCCGATTCCGCCGGGCCGTAATTTATTTCACCCTGATCGTGGGGTGACACATGCGCCGCATGATTTGTTTCGCGGTTTTGGGACTGCTCGTTTCGAGCGAAGCGGCCTTTGCGCAAGCGCCGCATTGGATGCGGCCCCGGGGACGAACGACTTTTGTCGGACCCCGGTTCAGATCGCATCCGAGATCATTCCATCGATCCTATTACTTCGACCCATTTCGCTATTTCGTTCAGAATTTCACCACGCCCTATTCAGCCCCCGAGTCGATCGTCCCATTCTCGCCCACCTACTTTTTCCTTCCCAGCGCGTCAGCCATCCACCCGCAGCTGATCTTCAACGACGGCACGACCTATACGGTGGCCGACTACTGGCGCGTTGACGATCAGCTCCACTTCATTACGAGCGAAGAAGGCGGAACGAAGTCTGTCCCGCACAGCGCGCCATTCGGCGATCTCGATGTGCAACGGACAACTGACGCAGCCGAGGCCCAGGGATTTCTGTTCGTACTCAGAGATGAACCGATCGAGCAATGGCTCCGGCACCATCCCCGGCAGACGTCCTCAACCCCAAAACACCGAAGCCGACAGCGCTACTAGAGTTCAAGTGACCTGTGACTCGTGACATGTGACGAAGACGCGGTCACCGCGGGATCAGTTCCCGGTCAAAGGGGTCGAAGTTTTTGGAAAATGCTCATCTGGCGACATGTTCCACGTAAAATTTCGCATCCCCCCATGTTTCACTCGCCTCGAGGGCAGCGGATCGGTAACGATGTTAGACAACATGCGCAGGATTTCTTACCGGCCCTGAGGCGAGCGTTCGAAAACGCAATAAATCGGCGCTCGCGCCGAATTTACTTCATCCGATCGAACGTCTTCTGGAGCAGGTCGAGATCGGTAGCGTTTCCGACTTTCTCCCTGCTGCTCTCGATCCACTTCTTTTCGAGCGCATTCTTGGTCGGGCGGTCGGATTGGTAGAACACGCCGAAGACGCCGGGGAACGGGAGCTGGGCCAATTTGTAGGCCGCGAGTTCGTCGGTGATGTCGTGGCGCATCTCGTCCTCCGGAGTGTTATCCCATTTCTTTTCCTGGATCAGTTCGAAGCTACCGCCTTTGCGGGGGTTGGCGGGGTCGAAGGCACCGGGGTAGAACTCGACGCACTCGCTCAGGCATTCGATGACGGAGAAGCCCTGGTGGTCCATGGCGCGCTCGATCATTTGGATCATGTGGTTGACCTGGGTGGCGTGGGTCCGGGCGATGAAGGTGGCCCCGGCGCTGATGAGCTGTTTCATCGGGTTCACCGGGTGATCGATGGCGCCGGTCGGGTCGGTCTTACTCTTGAAACCGATGGGACTCGTGGGCGAGGTCTGTTTCTTGGTCAGGCCATAGACGAAATTGTCCATGATGAAGTAGACCAGGTTGATGTTCTTGCGCGCGCCGTGGTTGAGATGGTTCCCGCCGATCGAGAAACCGTCGCCGTCGCCCCCGAAAAGGAACACCTTGAGATCGGGCCGGGACAGGCTGATGCCGCTGGCCAGGGGCACGGCGCGGCCATGGATGAAGTGGGCGCCGAAACCGTTGACGAAATACGGGAAGCGCGATGAACAACCGATCCCAGCCAGGGTCACGATCTTCTCGTGGTCGAGCTGACGTTTCTCGAGGACCTTGTAATAGGAAGCGAGCACGGCGAAATCGCCGCAGCCGGGACACCAGGTAGGGTGGTCGGCCGTTATCGCTTTTTTGGTTAACTTTTCTCTCGGAAAGTCCACGAGACCCCGCGTCTCTACTGGAATTGTTGTCATTTCTTCGTTCATAAAAAAGCGATAACGGCCGAAAGCTCCAAATCCCAAGCTCCAAGCTCCAAGCAAGCTGCAATATTCAAGCTCCAAGGAAACGTTGTTGCGATGTGAGATCTCATGCGACGGCGTTTAATGTTTGAGAGTTGGAATTTCTTTGGGATTTGGAGATTGGGATTTGGGATTTCCGGCGTTAGTCCGGCAGCGCTTGCGCGGAGTCGGGGCGGGTCATGTTTGTCCCGCTCGAGGCGTTGATCGCTTCGGTGCCGGGTTGGTTCGGGGTGTTGTCCTGCGCGTGATCGCGCTCGGTTGAAACGGTGGCTGCCGCGGTGCGGGCGTCGCGGGGGGCGCCGAGATTGGCGCCGTTGCGCCCGGGGAAAGTCTTGCCTTTGAAAGTTCCTTCCAGGATTTCGCGGATGCGGAAGGTTAGACCGTCGGTTTTAGTGAGGCTTTCGATCTTTGGTTCGCAGTAACGGGCGCGCAGGATCGTGGCGAACTGGCCAAAGCCGTAAATGCCCTGGTCGTTCATCTCGACGACGACGATGCGTTTAAACTTTGCGAAGATTTTCTCGATCCCGTTCGGCAAGGGATGGAGGTGCCGGAAATGGATCGCGCCCATTTTTTCGCCCTGACCGCGTCCGCGTTTCACCGCGTCGTGGATCGGGCCGTAGGTGGAACCCCAGCCGACCAAAAGCGTGTCGCCTTCCTCGTCGCCGAAAATTTCCGGCACGGGCAGTTCCTCGGCGAGCTGACGGAGTTTGTTCCGGCGCTTTGCTGTCATGGCCATGTGGAGCTTCGGGCTCCCGGTCGGGTGGCCCATCTCGTCGTGCTCGAGGCCGGACATGAGCGGGTATTTGCCGTCGCGGATCGGAGTGCCGGGCGCGATATGCTGGGTGATGGCGTCGAGCGGATAGGGCTTGAACGTGTCGCGCGGCGTGAAATCCGGTTTCGGATCGATCATCAGCTTCGGCAGATCGGGTTCGTCGTACGCTTCGATCCGCGTGGCAAGCGAGCTGTCGCTCAAAATAAAAACGGGTGTGCTGTATTTGCGCGCGATCTGGGCAGCTTCGATCGCGATGTAGAAACAATCTTCCACCGTCTTCGCCGCGAGGACGACGCGCGGGCTGTCGCCGTGTCCGCCGTAGATGGCCTGGAACAAATCACTCTGCTCAACATTGGTCGGGAGACCGGTGCTCGGGCCGCCGCGCTGGACATTGATAATGATGAGCGGCATCTCGGCCATCGACGCCCAACCGATCGCCTCGGTCTTAAGCGAGATACCTGGGCCAGCGCTGCCGGTCACCGCGAGATAACCGGCATACGACATTCCGAGCGCCATCGAGACCGCGCCGAGCTCGTCTTCCGCCTGGACGAAAATGCCGCTGTACTTCGGCAGCTCGCGCCGCAAAATCTCCATGACCGACGACCACGGCGTGATTGGGTAACCGGAACCGAAACGGACTCCGCCGGCAATAAGCCCATAGGCGAGCGCCTGGTTGCCGTCCATCGTGATCTGGGCGCGGCCGCCTTGTTTGTCGACCTTCTCGAACTGGTAGAGCTTCGAGAGCAAATTGCCGACCGGATAGGCGTAGCCGGCCTGGAACGCCATCAGCGCGGTGTTGACGATGCTCTCGTCTTTACCGGCGAATTTTTCGCGGATCAGGGCCTTCAGCTTATCGACGTCGAGATGGAAAATCTTCGCGATCAGGCCGAGCACGAAAATGTTTTTGCCCTTGTCCTTGGCGGTGCCGCCGAGCGCCTCGACAGTCAGGCCGGTGATCGGGACGCCGACGTAAACGAAGCGTTTGTCATCGAGGTCGGGCTCGACGTTATCGGAATCGTAAAGGAGAACGCCGCCTTCTTTGAGGAACCCGACGTGGTCCTGGTAACTGTGCTGGTAAAACGCGACGAGGAAATCGGCTTCGTCGCCGGAGGAGAGGACTTCGCCGGTGCCCATGCGGACCTGGAAAATGGACGGACCGCCGGAGATGGTCGCGGGGATCGTCATGTAGGTCATGACTTCCTGCGCGCTGCGGCCGGCGAGGCGGGCGAGGAAGGCGCCGACGCTCTGGATGCCGTCCTGGGAATTGCCGGCGAGCCGGATAACGGCGTCGTTAATGTTTTCCGGGCGGAGATCAGCTCTGTCCGGTGCCGGACTGGCGGCAGGCGCTGCCGCGCCGGGGCGGTTCGTTGCGGAAGAGTCCGACGCCGGAGCGGCGGACGCGTCCGGCATTTGGACCTGGGTGTTGGATGGTGTGACGGTATCGCCCATAGGAGATTGGTCGGATAATTATCTTAACGAAAGACTGGCATGACGCCAGCGGAGAGAGGAAGAAAACGCCGAACACCCGACGTCCAGCGCCCACCATTGAATTGAAGACGGGGAGATTCGTCTCGCGTGATTGGGTGAAATTCTCCTAGATGTGATCGTCATAACGACGCAGCAGGCAATTTGGAAAAGAAGGAACTGGATATGGCTCAGGAACGGAAGTGGGGAAAATCGGATGGACCGGAGCAACCGGAGGGCCCGGGAGGATTAGGGAGTGGCGCGCCGCCCTCGAGTGGAGAGGCGGAAGGGCGAGGCCGTCAGTTCGTAGCGGTTTGTGCCAATTGCGGGACCCAGTCGTATATCGGACCGGATTGGAAATGGTTCACGTGCTGGAAGTGCGGGTCGATGAGCACAGAGATGGTGGCGTGATGGCGGCAGGGGCGCCATCAAAGTAAGAAGGAAGAATTAAGAAAACGAGCGTGCGGGAACCGCTCGGTTAGTCGGCTACAACAAGACGAATGACGGCGGAGTCGACCGTCATAGACCGCCGCTAGCGGGATGACGACGGGCGAAAATCGCGGTAGCTGTTTGAATGCGACTACGATTTTTGGTGTTGGCACTGGGCGGCGCGATTGCGTTGCAGAGCGCACTGGCGGGAGATGCTTATAAGTTTCTGAATGAAATCCCGATCGGTGGTGAAGGGGGATGGGATATTCTTACCGTGGATTCGGCGGCGCGTCGGCTCTATCTCTCACATGCGATGAAGGTCGTAGTCGTCGACCTGGAGAAGAACGCGGTTGTCGGCGAAATTGCCGACACGCCGGGTGTGCACGGATTTCTTCCGGTGCCGGAAACAGGAAATGGATTTTCGACGAACGGGAAAGAGAACAAATCCAGCGTCGTCGATCTCAAGACGCTGAAGACGACTTCGAAGATCGATACCGGCGCGAACCCGGATGCGTTCGCCTACGACGCGAAGCGCGGCGAGGTTTACATTTTTAATCACAGCGGCGGTTCAGCGACGGTGATCGATTCGAAGAACGCGAAAGTCACCGCGACGATTCAACTGGGCGGCGAACCGGAATTTGGGGTGAGCGACGATGCGGCGGGGCGCGTGTACGTTAATCTCGAGGACAAAAGCGAAGTGGCCGTGATTGACGCGGCGAAACATGAAGTCGTCGCGCGCTGGCCATTGGCGCCGGGAACGGAGCCGACCGGGATCGCGCTCGACGCCGCGCATCACC
>JBJMXC010000246.1:0-25909 GCA_045809825.1 Chthoniobacterales bacterium
AAAACCCTGGCGACGGCGGGGCGAAAAATGGCGGTAATCTGGGACCTGACCAGCGACGAATTGCTCGGCGGCCTCGAGGAGCAAATGATTCTGCAAAATGTGAAACGGCGGCTTATCCACGCCCTGGGCCTCCTGGTCGCGCCACTGCCAGAGTTCGCGCAGGACAGCCGCGGCTCGCCCGCCGAGCTTACCCGCCCCGGAAATTCTCCAGGGCTCTTCTCCATCCCGGGTCCGCTCCACGCTGCTTTGATCGAGCGCGCGCTCGCAGGATTGTCGGAACCAATCCATCCGGCCGAGTTCGCGTAATTCGGACTCGAGTTTTTCCGCCAGCGGCAACAGATAACGAGTATCGTTGAGCGCGTATTCTGCCATGTGCCGGGGTAGAGGCCGCTGGGCCCAGTTCGCCTTTTGCGAACCCTTCGCCAGCGTCACCCCGAAATAACGCTCGACCAGCGCCGCCAGGCTGAACGACCGGATCCCGAGCAAACGCGCGGCGATCACCGTGTCGAAAATCCGCGTCGCTACGAAGCCCAGTGTGCGACGGAGCAACCGCAAATCGAAGTCGGCGCCCTGGAGCACGATCTCTTTCGGCGTCAGCGCGGTGGCGAGCGGCGCGAGATCCGCCTGCGATAATGGATCAACCAGGTAATCGTGTCCCGGCACGCTGATTTGGATCAGGCAAAGCTTCTCGAAATAGCAGTGCAAGCTGTCGGCCTCAGTATCGACCGCAACACGATCGGCCGTTTCCAGTTTCGGGAGGAACTCAGCTAGTTGCGCGTCGGTCTGGATCATCTGAGTCCACTGAGAAGCAGTTCGGCATTCGTCTTCGTCGCCTGCAAATTATCGATCAGCTTCTCCATTGCTTCGATCGGGGGCAGCGCCGCCATCGCTTTGCGCAACAATTGGACACGCTCCCATTCCTCGGGGTGATAAAGAAGGTCCTCCCGCCGAGTCGCCGATTGCAAACAGTGGATCGCCGGATAAAGCCGCTTCTCCACGAGGGCGCGGTCAAGGTGCAGCTCCATGTTGCCCGTCCCCTTGAATTCCTCGAAAATCACCTGGTCCATTTTGCTCCCGGTATCGACCAGCGCGGTCGCGAGAATCGTCAGGCTTCCGCCCTCTTCGCAATTGCGGGCCGCGCCAAAAAACTTCTTCGGTTTGAGCAGCGCCTTCGCTTCAACACCACCCGACATGGTCCTACCTTTGCCGGGCTGGAGTGAATTATAACCGCGGGCTAGCCGCGTAATGCTGTCGAGCAATACGACGACGTCCTTATGCTGCTCCACCAGCCGTTTCGCTCGCTCCAGGACGAGCTCCGCGACCTCGACATGGCGCCGTGAATTTTCGTCGAACGTGGAATTGTAAACGTCGCAATCCACTTCGCGCTGCAGATCGGTCACTTCCTCCGGCCGCTCGTCTACCAGCAGAATGATCAGGACAATCTCCGGGTGATTCACCCGAATCGCCTTCGCGATTTCTTTTAACAGGATCGTTTTCCCGACTCGCGGCGCGGCCACGATCAAACCCCGTTGGCCGCGGCCGAGTGGCGTCAACAAATCGACGGCGCGAGCGCTGATCGAGTTCGTTTTCGAATTTTCCAGCATGATCCGGCCCTGCGGATAAAGCGGCGTGAGGTTGTCGAAAGCGGTTGGCTCCGTCCACTGTTCAACGGGGATGCGTTCCACCTCGAGGACTTCGTCGAGCATGACCATTTTCTCGCGGTCGCGCGGCGGCCGCACAGTTCCGCGAACTTTTTGGGCGGGACGAAACTTAAATTTCTGGATGAGGGCGCGTGGCACGCCAACCTCCTCCGGCACCGAAAGAAAGTTGAGGCGAGGCCACCGGAGGATGCCGAACGCATCCGCGACCGGGTCGAAGAATCCCGTGGTCGTTACGCGAACCCCAAGGCCGAGAGCCGCCCGAACCAGATCGAGGATGAGATGGTGGCGCGAGCGCCCCGGATAAACGCGGAGCTCGAAATCGCGGCAAAGCTTCTCGATGTCATCAGCGGGCAGTGCCTGGAGCTCGTTGATATCCAATCTGTCAGGCAGGTTCGCCGACGGCGGTGTTGTAGCGTCCGCTGTCTCAGCGGACTTCTCTTCGACTCGCACCTCTTCAGTTTTAGATTCGCTTTCGCTCATTCCTTGAAAGGACGCCCGCATGGCGTCCTCAAAAATTTCCTAACCCACCGGCAGGGCGCGCCTCCACAATCCAGCTAACAGCCGCGCCTGCTCCTTCAACACATCCCGCGGCCCATTGTTCCAGACGATATGATCAGCCCGGCTGATTTTTTCGGTAAGCGGCATCTGGGCGTCGATCATTCGTTGCGCCTCTTGTTTGTCGAAACGACTTCGCGCGACGAGCCGCTCGAGCTGCACGCCGGGCGAACAAGCCACGACCACGACCTGATCGCACAGGGTTTCACCGCCAGTTTCATAGAGAAGTGGAATATCAGCAAAAAATAGCTTCGTGGAGTTGCGATGGCCTTCGGCTTCGAGGCTCCACTGACGCCGGATGCGCGGATGCAGGATTTGCTCGAGCGCGCGTTTCTTCTCGACGTCGGCGAAGACTATTGACCGTAACCGCTGCCGATTCAAGTCTCTCCCTCCGTCGAACACTTCTTTTCCAAACTCGGCCGCGATGAGTTCCCGCACCTCGGGATCGTCGTTAACCAGCTCCCGGGCAGCGATGTCCGCGTCGAAAAAGCGGGCCGGGTCCGGTGCTCCCCCACCCGATGTCCCCTCTGCCAGGACCTCCCGCAGGCAATCCAGGAAACTGCTTTTCCCGGTCGCAATCCCCCCTGTTATCCCGATGGCCGGCATGTGTTCTCGTTAGGTTTACCGTAGGAATTGTCCCGCTGCACTCATCCTGCGCTGATAAAATGCCGATCGCCGGACGGTCCCATGAAGAACGAGAGAACCGGGTGCCGCGCCTCGCGAAATCCCGCCGCCACGAGAAGGTCGGTCAACTCCTCGACCGAACTGCCGCTCGCGCTCAGCCAGCTCTCGTCAAACTCCATAATCACATTTTTGATGCGGCCACCAGCCAGCGATCTTGCCCCTCCCCGCACAACCTTCGTCTCGAATCCGTCAACATCGATCTTTAGCAGATCGACGACATCGATTCCCCAGTCATCCAAACAATTATCCAAGGTCCGCAATTGGACGGTGGGCCCGGTTAGCCCGCTTTGAGGCACCATCGAGGCGGTGCGATTCGCATACTCCTTTTGATCAGCCATGATCACCTCCCCCGACCCGTTTTCATCGCTCAACCCGATGTTGACTGCCTGCACCTGCTTCAATCCATTGCGCTCCACCGCCGCGGAAAGGATCTTGAAATTCCGCGGGTGCGCCTCAGCCGCGATGACCTTGCCGAATTTCCCCACGAGACTCGCCGCGAGCAGCGTGAAATATCCGATGTTGGCGCCGACATCCACCGCGGTGCTGCCCGGACGAAGAATCCGTTTAAAGAGGCAGGTGTTTACCGGTTCGTAACACCCAGCGAAAATCGTGCTGTCGACGTAGTTCGAAACATCCAGCTCGAGATCCGCCCCAAAAATCCGCGCCATCCTTTTGCCGGCAGTCGGCGCAAACGGCGCCAGCAATCGCCGCTTCCCCCGAAATTGCAAAGGCCGTAGGCAGTCAACCAGCGAAGTCATTAGTGTTGCCTGGACGTCGCCAATTATCCGCGCTGAGCGACCGGCCTGCCACTTCGAATAAAGAGAAACAATGCCATGGCAAAAATCATCAACCCGAGAGGAGAGACGATCAGAGCCAGCACCTCGGCGTAAAATGAGAGATCCGGTTCGCGCATCGACTGTGACCGCTCCGCAAAGAAGTGGGCGGCGGGACCGGCGTAGGAATCGTCGAAGTATTTGCGCTGCCCTAGGGTGCGCGGTCTTCGCGCTGATTCATCGAGCGGCGGAGGGCTCGATCCACCTTAAAGAGCGAGGAAGGGCGTCGCCCGGCCCTCCAAGGAGGCTCAACCCGCTTGCGTTGGAGGGGCGCCCGCTGTGCCGTCCCAACGTGTTCAGTTTACGCGTCTCATCTCGAGGACGGCACAGCGGCCGTCCCTCCAAAGAGTGCAATCACGGCTCTTCTTTGGGCCAGAAGAGACGCCACCGAGCATCCCAATACAGAAGGATGTCGATGCCGGCTTCGGTCCCGAGCTCAATCGCGTCCGCTTTGAGCGCGGGCACCTGCTTCTTCCAGGCTGGGTAAGACTTGTCCTTTTTCGTGACAACCCGCGCCATTTTCTGGCCTTCCTTCCAACTTGGAGTGTCAAAAAACGCCGCGTCGAATAACAGAAAGGTCTGCGGGGTGCGACTGAGTCGGACAACAAGGCCGGAACCTTTCGGCGGTTTTTTTGATTCGTTCCACGGATTGACCAGGCGCACTCCCGACTGCCTGGCCACTTTCTCGGCTTCGCGTGTGATCGTGAATTCATCGGCCTTGCCGTCGCCGTCGAAATCCGCCGCCGTAACGACGCCGGTACCGAGAAGGAAAGTCGTGAGCGCGAGAATGACTTTGCTGTTGAAGATGCTCGCAAAAAAAAGCGGGGACGCCATGCTCGTAAGTTCAACCCAAAACGATCGTCCGGAGCAACATGAAACAGATCATCGCCGCGAAATCGCACAGCTTAATCAAGATCAAGGCATCGTTCCTGACCGCGTTGCTCCTGGCCGCGATGATCGGGAACTCAACCGGGCAACCGTCCGTCGGCGGAATTGTTTACGGGCCGAAAGGCGCATTCAATATCAGCGCACCAAAAGGCTGGAAGCTTGATCCGACGGCCGGCTCCGAGCAGGGGCTTCCCTGCGTCCTTTATCCGGAGGGAGCGACGTGGGAAACCGCCGATCCATTGATGTATGCCAAGATCGCGAGCACGAATTACGAGGACTACGAGGCTTTTGCCAAAGACGCGATCGCGGACATGAAAAAGAAGCGGCCCGAGATTGAACCGAAGCGGATCGTGTCGGGCAAGACGGCCGGCGGCCAGCTTTACTTCATCAATGAATATCCGCCCACAAAAACGTATAAGCGCCTCGAACGCGTGGCGTATGTGCAGTTGCCGAAAGCGGTCGCTTACATCGTCTTTAGCGCCGACGAGAAATCCGCTTACGAAAAGCACGCGGGCGCTCTCGAGGAAGCGGTCAAGTCAGTCCGGTCGATGAATGTCGACTATCCTGACAAGCCGAAGAAGTCTTAGTGATTGTCGCGTCGCCGCCAATCAATTGCCCGTAGCCACGATGCGGCTCGCTTTCGTCGGGTCCGTCGCTAATGACACACTGACCGCCATACCCGGCTTCAACTCGGCTGCGGTCGCTTTTTGGCCGTTCACGGTGATCTCGGTGAATTGATTAATGCCGAGCGTTTTCGTCGTCTTCCATTCGCTCACCGTGACCGAGGCCGCTGTGACGCTCGCGATGGTTGGAGTTTGGATCGGTGGCGGCGGCGCTGCCTTCTTCTTGGAACCCGCCAATGTGGGACTAACGACCAGCAATGCGCAAACGATGCCGATGAAAAGGAGACGACAATTCTTCATGGCGATTACTTTTTGTAGAATGGGATTTCCGGCAATACCGGTGGCTCAATCACGTCTTCGGTTTCTTCGAGCTCTTCATTCAGATTGACGGGCTGGCCGCCGGGATTGATCAAACGCGCCGTCACGAAGATGATCAGGTTTCGTTTGATACGTTGATCGACATTGGTCCGAAACAACCGGCCAACCAGCGGGATGTCGCCAATGATCGGAGTCCGATCCTCCGTTTTCTGGACGTCCTCTCGCATCAATCCGCCAAGAACAACCGTCTGCCCGTCCCAGACATTCACGCTCGTCGTGACTTTCCGGGTACTGAAGATCGGCTGATTAATCACGTTCGGCGTGATTACGTTTTGAGGCGTTGTTGTGATCGAATTTGTCAAATTGTTTAGGAATGAAGACGACGGCGACAGGATCGGGCTGCCATAATTAATGAAGCCTTCGAACTCGACAACCTGGGGGACCAGATTGAGATCGATCGTGACCCCGTCCGGTCCTACGACGGGTTCGACTTCCAAAGTTACTCCGGTATTTCGAGTTTCGAACGCGGTCGGCGTTGTCGGTGTCACGGGCACTGTCGAGGTATTACCAAGTGGGATTAGATCGCCAACGATCCCGCCGTTGTCGGTCCGCACGGCTCCCACCGTCTGCGGAATTTGGGGCGGCTGGAATTGCGTCGGGTAACGAAATTCCCGCACGATCTCGATCACTGCGCGCTGTCCGCTCTTCGTCATCACGCGCGGCGCCGAAAGCAAATCGACGCCTTTCTTTTGATTCAATGCTCGGATCACCACTTGGAACTGGGGATCGGTCAGTAATCCGCCAAGACCGAAAATTCCCGGGGTTAGCAACTGGCTTGTCGTCGTGCCGAGGAGCAAAGAATCAATTGCGTTCCCTGTGATTGCGAGGTTCCCGCTTCGGTTGCCGGCAGTCACCGGGTTTTGTCCGTTAATTGGAAACGGATAATCGCCCTGGTTCACCGTCGCGCCGGTTCCAGAGCTTCCGCCGCTTCCGGCAACGTTGCCGCTCTTGTTCAGATTGAACGGTCCGAGCAACCAGTCGAAACCGAGCGCTTTCAAATTCGTCTGCGTTATCTCGACAAACTTGGCTTCGATCTCGACCTGCTTCGGGCCCGAGACATTGGCTTGCTCGACGATCGCATCGACGAGCTCGAGGTTGTCGGGCGTGTTCCGGACGATCAGCCGCGAGCTTTGCGGCAGAAAATTCGCGCTCGAGCCTGGGACTGAAAACGAAACGCCCTGGCTCTCCAAGAACTCCTTCGCACCTTCACGATTCACCAGGAGGCGTCCACCGGTCGATTCCTGCGTATCTTTCGCTGTTCCCGTCGGCTGCGAGGCTGTCCTGGCATTTCCCGAGGGCTGATTCAGTGCTCCGCCGGTCGGGTTTAATGACGTCGCAATGAAACCCGGCGGGACCCGATATTGTTTCGTGAGCAAATCGTTGGTCAGTTCGCTGATTGGAATAATCGAGACGGCGTAGGGCTCGATTTTCACTTTCAAGCCGGCTTGGCTCGCAATGTAACGAAGCGCTTCGCCGAGTGGGATCTGGTTTAAGGTGATCGTGACCCGCGCGTCGGCCGGCGACACGGAAGGAACAGAAGGAACCGAAATCGTGGTCGGCACCGGTGGTATGGCCGGTTCGGTGACGCCAGCAGGTCCGCTCGAGGACGAGGACACGGATGTTGTCGTGCTGGTTGTTGTCGTCGTTTCAGCACGGGTCCCGAGCGTGTTCACGCGCAGAACGATGTCGACCCCTCTCCGGCCATCCGCGCCCGGATCGTTCTCAGCGGCCTGTTGCCGGAGAAACTCGATGGCTTCGCGGAGGCTCGCGTCGCGAAATTCGACCCGCGGAATGATAATGTTATTAAGCTTGTTCGTGATCCGCGCCGTTCCGGTCGCGTCCTTCGCGAAGGCATCGGTAATCGGCCCGACGGTTTCACCATATTTGCGGACGGGTTCTTCCCAGCCTTTCTGGACTTGCCAGAGCGAGCGCGAGCGCGTCTCGTTGTAGGCTTCCTCCCCGTAATGCGTCTTGGTCAGGTTGATTCGCTCTTCGCCGCGACGCGCCGCAACATTGTAAGGATCGAGCCCAAGGACCTGCTCATATTTTTTGAACGCGAGATCGTAGCGGCCGCTGTTGTAATAACCTTCGGCATCGTTCAGGAGTTTTTTCACTTCCTCGACCTTGGCGAGGAATTTCGGGCCGTTCGTGCGATTGACCGCACCGGGGTGTTGCAACCGCGCCAGCATTTCCGCAGCCGGCCGGCAGTTCGGATCGTAACGCGTACCCAGGATCTCGCGGCAGATCGCTTCAGCCTCGTTGAACCGGCCTTCGGCAACTTTCTGTTCGGCTAATTTCATTCCGCTCGCGCAAAATCCGTTGACCGCCTCATCATGCGAGTGCTCGCTCACGACCGCGTCGGGCAAATAAGTCAGGGCTAGCCGAAATTCCTCGTGGGCAGCGGCGTAATTTTTCTCCACCATGGCCGCCTTCGCTCGGCCGAGCGCTTCCTGTCCGCGCGGCAGCGCCGCTTCGCGCCGGGCCGCCTCTCGGGCCTCGACCGTCGTCCTGTCGAGCGCGAGAGCAACGGTGGAAACGAAAGCAATCAGCACAACGGCTGACCAGAGCTTCAATGCTGATTTGTTCATGGCCGCATTACCTCAGGGGGGTTGGTGTCACAAAAAACTGGCGTGGTGCCGCGCGCCAGGGAGCGGCAGTTTGCAACTGCCGACTGAATGTTTAGTGCCGGGTGCACGCTGCAAACGCACGACGGTTGCAAACCGCTGCCGCTTGCGATCGAACGCGGATCGACCTTTACGGAGCGAGCAGGCCCACTTCGATGCGTGTCGCCGGGTTGTGGGTGTCAACGATGATGGCTTGGGGGGGCTGCACATCGATCAACTTGTATTTGATTTGCTCCTCCGGTTTCAATGAAAATTCCTGGTCCTTTTTGACGGCGAACTCTTTTCGCTCACCCCACTCGTAAACAAAGTTCGCCACCGACTCCGGTGAGATCATAATTTTCTCTTTCACCAAAGTGAGTGGCTCGTGGGTTTCCTGGTTTTCGAGGATCAATTCGGAGACATCGACCTTCGTTCCGTATTTGTTGGTGTCATATTTCTCGCCGAACTTCACGATCTTGAATTTCGTCCCGCGAATGGAGTCACCGATTTTCAAAAACTGGGTTGGCTCCTTCAGGTCGCTGGTGTTGAGGGCGAAGGTGTCGTTCACCCACGAGGCGAAAACGAGGCGAAACGGCTCCTGGGCAAACGATTTCAATTTCAGTTTCGCGATGAATGGCGGGTGCGACGCTTTATCGGTCGGGTTGGTGTGATTCTGCCATTCCTCGAGGTTGTCGAACCCGTCTGTGTCAGGGTCCTGGGTCAGCACGTCGGCGTCCGCAATCGGCAGATTGAATTGTTCCAGCCACTCGTTAGGCACAGGCGGATGGACTTCGGTGGTCTGTAACGTAGCAGGGAGACCGTTCGGGCCGATGAAATGTTTTTCCGGGACGAAAAGCCCCGAGCGACTGCTAAATGTCCACTGGGCGGGTTGCTTCAGCTTTTCGGTGGCGTGCTCCATCTCCACGGCCTTCGGCGGAGGCGCGGCTGGCCTCGGTGGCGGGGGCGCCGGAAGCGCAAGGCTATCCCCGAACTGAAATGCATTTCGAGTAATGAGGACTGCGGAGATGAAGAGAAACGCGGCCGCTAAGAACACGGCGGCCCGATCGTAGTTTGCGCGGAGCCAGGTCAAAACGTGAACCTCACGATCTCGATCCTGGTAGTCGTTTCGATCTTCTCGTTACCGATAATGAAATTCAGGGCAGCCGCCGGTGACGGTTTCGCCCCCAGCCCCGCAACCGTGGCCGGTGGGGTCGCAACCGCAGCGGCGCTTTCGGCGGCGACTTCCCGCGGCGGGCCTTTTCCCTTCTCGTTCTTCACATGCAACAACCTGATGATGCAGAACTCTTGATTCGCCGCCGCAATCTGGTTGAGCACGCGCCCCGCGACGCTCGGGCTCGAGGAAAAGGTCGCCTCGACCACATTTCGGTCGATCAACTTTGCGGCTGTCTCGGCATTACCGCCCGGTTTTGCCGGAGTCGCGGTGGGTAATGCGTTGACCCCACGATCGTGCGCTGCCGGGTTACGCCGGAAAGCGGTCACGGCATCGACATGCGCGTCGAGCATGCTGTTCAGGAGCCATTCAACCTGGACCAGCTCCTGACCTAGCAGCGGCGCGGCGGCTTCGCTCGGCAGCGCTGAAGCGAATTCGTCAAAACCCAGATAAAACTTGTCCGGCAATTTCACCTTGTTCGCGCGGGCCTTGTCGGCCACCGCGTTCATCGCCACGCGCAAGCGCGATTGAAACTCGTTAGGCGCGAGCCGCCCAATCGGCGGCATCCGCAGTTTCAGCTCTTCCCTGAGCTTCGCGAGCGCGGTCGAATAATTTTCAGTATGCGCCTTCATCTTGCGCAGGTTGTCTTCGTTCGGATAGGGTGCCAGGCGCTCGAGCCGGCGGAGCTCCGTGGAAGTATTACCGAAACGCTGGGCTGCTTCCTCCGACGCGCCACTCTCGGTCCAGACAAAGAAAAGCGCGCCGAGCGTGCAAACGCCAACGACGATCACGAACGTTCCCAAAAATCGGTTTTCGCGGAACCAGTTCACGGCAATGGAACCGGCTTTTTCAGGTCGAGCCGCAGCTCGTACGGGAATGCCCACTCGTTGTTGTTCGGCGTGGTTGGCTTAATCACCTTCGCCTGGTTGTTCGGGTCAATCGCAAACCACGGAGAGCTAACGAGGTTCTTGAAATAATCGACGACCACTTCCTGTTGCTTCGGGTTGAAGAGATACAATCCGCGGATCAGCAAACCGTCGATCGCCGGCACTCCAGCCGTAGCACCGGGTTCTGCCGGCGCCGGTGCCGTAACCGGCGTCGTAGCAACAGTTTCCGCTCGTGGGTCGGGCGCGCCGAGTGGCTTGCCGCCGGATGTCGGTATCAACTCCGTGATCCAGATGTCTTCCTTTGGCAGGCGCGAGTTCAGGTCCTCGAGAATTTGCGGCCAGAAACTTCGCTCATTAATCGCGGCCACCAGCGGCGACGATTGGTTATCGAGATTCGCGATCTCCTTTCGGACCTGCGTCATCTGGGTTTCGATCCGACGCATCGCGTCGACCTTTTCCTGGAGCCGCGCGGTTGCTCGATCCTGGACTTCGGCCGCGCGCCACAAATAGAGGGCCCACGCGAGAAGCGCGGCGAGGAAGCAAGCCGCGGCGAGAACAAAGAAGGGCCGGCGCCGTTCCATTTCCTGCCGGCGAACGACGCTTTGCGGCCGCAGATTCAACTCCATCGGGCACGTCATCGCCCCGCGGAGCGCGAGGCCGGTCAGTTCGCCGAGCAAGTGTGCGGAGGTCGCGACGGTAGTTGCATCGATCGCTTCCGAGACCGCGACGTTGCGGAGCGGATTGAAGAACTCAATCGGCACCTGGAGTTTTTCCCGGAAGAACTCCCGCATGTAGGGCGTGCTCGTGCTGCCGCCGCAGAGGAATAATCGGTCGGGGGTGTTCCCCTGTTGTTGAGCGCGGTAATGGCTGATGGAGCGCATTATCTCGGCGTGGAGCCGAGTCATTGCGCCGCGAACGATTTTCGAGACGCGCGCCACCGTGGGATCGGACGGTTCGGCATAGGCGCCGCCGAGGCTGACAAAACCGTCGCGCTTTTTCCGGAACTCGGCAGATGCAAAGGGTTCGTTAAATTCCTTCGCGATCGCAGAGGTCACGGAAGCGCCGCCGATCGCGACACTCCGGGAAAAAATCCGGTCCGGCTCGATGAAAAGGAGGTTCGTCGTGCGCGCCCCAATGTCGACGAGGAGGGCACAGCCCGACAGATCGCTGTAGTTGTAACGAAACGCGTTGTACAGGGCCATCGTGGCGACATCGACAATCGAGGTGCGCAACCCCGAGGTCTCCACGGCTGAGTTGATCGCTTCGAGCAGGTCTTCCTTGATCGCGACGAGCACGACCTGGATTTGTTCGTCGGCGCCGCCGCCCACGAGCTGGTAATCCCAGACGACTTCATCGATTGGGAAGGGCACGTTTTGCTGGGCTTCGAATGCGATGATCCGCTCGATTTTTTCCTCCTCGACCGCCGGCAGCTTCACAAACCGTGCGAAGACGGATTGCGCGGCGGTGGCGTAATTGACCGGGCCGGGCTTGATCCCGATCTCGCCAAGCATTTCCCGAAGAGTGGCCGCGACCTGGGCGTGGCGAGCGCCTTCATTGGCCGGGTCCGCTGCGACCTCGCGGAGGCGAAACGCATTCAGGCCGAGGCCGCCGTTTGGTTGCGGCTGAAACTCAGCCAACCCAAGCGTCTGCGAGCCGAGGTTGAGGCTCAAAATCCGGTTCGGGGGGACCATCTGGCTAGTCTTTAAATCCCAAAACCGAATACCCAAGTAAATGCCAAATCGCGCACCGGGTGCCGAAGCTCCATATATCCCAAGCTCCAGAGAAGCTTCAGGCTCCAGCGACTGAGAAAAAATCGAAGCAAGACAAGGAATCGCGCCGCCCCAAACTCCCTTGTTTGGTGTTTGGATTTTGGAATTTCCCTGGAGCTCGGTTCACTGCGCAACTTGTCTTCAGCGCGTTCATGGACCGAGGACGTCCTTTGGTCCGAACGGATGTGGCAGCAGCGCCGATAACTTGAAGGAGTCGACCTTATTGTTCGCGCCGAAGATGAAAATGTCGGCGTCCGCGTCTTCGCAAAACTCATAGATCACCTGCCGGCAGGCTCCGCAAGGCGGCGTGAGTTTTGCCGCGGGCGTGACAACCACAACGGCTTTGAGCTTGCGATCTTTCCTGATCGCGCCCGCTGCTACCGCCTGGAAAATCGCGTTCCGTTCCGCGCAACTCGTCAGGCCATAGGATGCGTTCTCGACATTGCACCCTGCAAAAATTTCGTCGTTGTCCGTCAGCACCGCTGCGCCGACCCGAAAGTTACTGTAACCGCAGTAGGCGTTGTTCATCGCAGCTTCCGCCGCGCGCCGCATCTTGATCACACTTTCATGGTCCGGATTCATGACCCGAATCGTATCGTGACTTAAAACTCGGAACAATTCATTACCACCCGGCCAAGGCAAACGTCGCTGCGGCAAATCAGTTTGCATTTTTCCTGCACGACTGCCGCACCGCACACCGGACAGACGATTTTCGCTTCGTCGTCCCCTGCCGCTGGCTTCTCCGTTCCCAGGACCGGTTCTCGCGCACTTTGTTCGTCCTTCACGTAGCTTGCCTTGATGTTCCAAACTTCAACGATCCCTGCCGATGAAGGTAATATCATGCAGGTCAGTGGAATGGAAATTAGCTTTAAGCACACAGTTCGCCTGGATACGCTGGTCGGATGACCAGACACAACATGAGGGAATGCTTGTTGGTTCGCTGGACTCGCCATCCTGCCAAATGGACGTGGATTTTCGCGCTCATCATGTCCGTCGCCTCTGTATCGTGGGGCAAAGATCAGCTTATCGAGCAAGCAGACGAAGCGCTGACCAGGGGCGACTACAACCAGGCTATCGCCAAATATGACCAGCTCATCCGGAAGTATCCAAAGCTGGCCCCGGCTTATATGAATCGCGGTCTCGCTTACCAGGGCAAAGGCGATTACGACAAAGCGATTGCGAACTATAACGAGACGATTCGTCTCGAGCCAACATACGCCAACGCCTATCACAACCGCGGCAATGCCTTCCAACTTAAAGGCGACCTGACCGCAGCTTTAGCCGACTACGACAAGGCCATTCAGCTCGACCCGAAAGTGCCGAACGTTTATGGCGACCGCGGAAATGTCTACGGACTGAAAGGCAATTTTACCGACGCCGTCCGAGACTACGGCACGATGGTTCGTCTCGATGACCGCAACCCCCTTGCCTACTTCGCGCGGGCGTGGGCCTTCGATGGGAAGGGCGATTACGACAAGGCCATCGCTGACCTCGATAAAGCCATCGAGCTCAATTCCGGAATGGGGCCGGCCTATTACAACCGGGCTCGCGCCTATGAGCACAAAAGTGACTATGACAAGGCCATAGAAGATTACTCGCAAGCCATTCACTTCCATTTCATGGACGCCGCCTCCCTGAATGACAGGGGCAGGTGCTATCAGTTCAAGGGCGATAACACCAGGGCTATCCGGGACTTTTCAGAAGCGATCAAACTCGATCCGAAACTGCTCGCTGCCTATTACAACCGCGCCACCGCCTACGATGCGAACGGCGACTACGACAAGGCCATCGCGGAGTACAAACAGGTCATCCAGTTCGATGCCAGATATGCCAGCTCCTACAATGGATTGGCCTGGCTTCTCTCGACCTGTTCGAATGACAGTACTCGCGACGGAAAGAAGGCGGTGGAATATGCCAACAAAGCTTGTGTGCTCTCAGAGTGGAAGGATCCGAATATGGTCGACACCCTGGCGGCCGCTTGCGCTGAGAACAGCGATTACGAGCAAGCAATCAAATGGGCGACCCAATATTTGGAGACGCCGAAGCTCAGTGAAAAGGAAACTGCCGGCGCCCGGAATCGGCTTGCGCTCTACCAGGCGCATAAGCCTTATCACAGGGACAAATAAAATCCTGGCGGTCGCTCGGCGGCAACTTTTCCTGGCGGCCGTGGCCGCGCAGCCTCAAAGCAAAATAGAGATTAGCTTGTTCTCGCCCAGCTTCACGATCGCCGTATTCAGCCGGACTGCTTCTGTTTGCCACGGCTTTAAGTTTACGGCCCCCCGCTCAATGCCGCTGCCATGCCATTCTTTCCAATGGTCCTCCAGCAGCTTCGTTAGTTCCTGAAATAAAACGTAAGTCTCGCGTTTTGCGCCCCAATATTCTGTTTCCGCTGCCGGCACCGGAACACTCGAGCGGCTGAGGTCGGCGATCACTTTATCAATCGTCACGATCAAGGCGCGCATCTTTTCGCCCGCCTCGTGGAGATCGGCGCCGGTGATCTTATGCGGGTGAAAGGCACTTACGTCCGGGGTTTTTATCCAGCGCGTTTGTTGCAATCGGTCCCGGGCCTGGACGTAATCGGCGACCGCCGGAAGCAGATGCGTTTTCAACGCCAGTTCCTCCATACCGTTGCGGGGCAAGGAAGGCACCGGCGCAACTTGCGTCGACGCGACCGCCGGCGGGCGCTTTATGATCGCTTCGAGCTTTTTGTAAGTGACATCCCCTTCGTCAATCAGTCGCTTTAAATCAGCCTGCCATGGGCTTAGATTCTTTTCCGTCGTCGGATCGCCCGCGGCCAGCCATTCGTCCCAGTGCTTTTCGCGCAGCGCGAGCCTTTCCGCGACCAACTCCCTCATTTTCTGCTGAGTTTGCCAAAACTCCGGCTGGATCAGAACCCTGTCGGTCGAAGCCGCGGAAACGTCTATCCGCTCCTTGGCAGCCTGCAGCAACAGCTCGCCGATCCGCTTGGACCGCTCAATCGACTTTCCGTGAATTTCGGTGAAGTCTTTCGTATCCTGCCGCGTAAGCGTCCGCCGTTGGGTCGCGTCGGAATGAGCTTTGGCCCAGCGCGTCGCGTTTATTTCGTCTTCATCCCTTACAACGGATTCAATCAGCGCCTTCAGCTCGGGCAAAAGCCCTTTGGCCGGATCGCGGAGCGTTTCCATTTCCTTCGATCGAAGGATTCTTACGTCATCCAATCGCAAGATTTCCCGCTGCCATGGCTTTTGTTCGCCCTTCGCGTCCGGGAAAGATGGATGCGCGACATATTCATCAAAGTTTTGATCGATCAGGTTAAGCGAGTCTGCGAACGCGCGGTATGCCTCTCCAGCAGCCCGCCAATACTCGGGCTGACTCAGGAGCGGCTCTTCCCGATCTTTAGGAATTTCGATTCCCTTCGACTGTGCCTCAGCGAATATCGCCAGCACCTGGTCGTTGTAGCCGAGAAGGCTGCGCAAAATTTCACGAGCTTCCAGCAGCTCCTTTCGGGGTAATTTTCGCCGTTCGGCGCCCCCCGTCGTGAGCCAACGTTGATGTTGGATCTTCATAACCAGCGGCCCCCACGACTGGACCAGGGCATCCAGTTTCGACTGCAACGCTGCCGTCTCGCCGGACGCGGGCAGTGGCGCCGTTCCGGGCTCGACCAAGGCCTGAAATTTTTTGTGGCTCTGTGCGACAGCGTTGCTGAGCCGCATTATTTCGGCCTGCCACGGTTTTACATCACTCCCAGTGGCGAATGGATCCGCGAGCCATTCGTCCCAGTGTGAATCGATTAGGCCGAGTAACTCCTGGGTGCCGTTGATGCCCTCTTCCGCCGCGCGCCAGGTTTCGACCCGGGTCGCCGGCGGCTCGGTCGAAGATGTCGAAAGGTCAATTTTCTTCGACTCCGCCTCCGCGAATATCTTGAGGATCTGCTGAATGTTTTCGTGCAGCTCGCCAGAAACTTCCCGGGCCTCTCGCAAATCCGCACGAGTCAGGGTCCGGATTTTCGCAGGATCTTTCGACAATAAAGCCTGGCCCCAACGCGATGAGCCGAATTTTTCGGTCCGCCGGCCCATCGAAAGAAACAGCTCGTGCAATTGTTTCGGCAACCCTTCGCGTCGAGTCGACGACTGCGAGGTGCGCGAAGGCAACTCGAACCTCTGCCCGCCGGAAAGGCGGATACCGAAAATTCCGATTCCGGCCACCGCGCCTACGACCAAAAGAAAAACCCATCCTGCCTTGGACGCATCTTTCGGCAGCGAGCCCAATATGCGCAGCCCCACGCCGACCACTCCGATAACCAGACCTATGTCCATCAGGAGGCTGAGTGTCCTGAGGGCGGAGCTCGGCACTTCATCAGTCGGCCCCAGCAGGCCAACGAAGCGGATCACCAGCAGGATCGCCGCGCCGACGAATATAATTCGGTCGCGTTTGCTCGCACCCATCCGACGATCCTGCGACCTCCCTTGTGGGAAAGGAAGGATAATCGGGTGGCGCTGTTCCTTTTAGCCGAGCCGTTCGCCGAGCTCGCCGCGCTCGAGGCAGCCTTTGAAGTAATCGATCGTTTTCACGATTCCCTCTTCGAACTTCACCTTCGGCTCCCAGCCCAGAACCTTCTTCGCCCGCGTAATGTCCGGCTGCCGCACCTTCGGGTCGTCCACCGGCAAGGGCTTGTATTCAATCTGCGATTTCGTGCCGGTGATTCGGATAATCTCCTCGCCGAATTGCTTGATCGTCATCTCGCGCGGATTACCGATGTTGACCGGCTCGTGAAAATCGCTCATCGCGAGCCGGAAAATTCCGTCGATTAAGTCCGACACATAACAGAACGAGCGCGTCTGCGAACCATCGCCGAAAATGGTGAGCGGTGTTTCGCTGAGGGCCTGACCGATGAAGGCCGGCACTACCCGGCCATCGCGCAACCGCATCCGCGGACCGTAGGTGTTAAAGATCCGGACGATCTTCGTATCGATCCCGTGGTAGCGGTGATAGGCCATCGTCATCGCTTCGGCGAACCGTTTCGCTTCGTCGTAAACGCCGCGCGGTCCGATAGGGTTCACGTTGCCCCAGTAGTCTTCCGTTTGCGGATGAACGAGCGGATCGCCGTAGCATTCCGAAGTCGAGGCGAGGAGAAACGTGGCCTTCTTCGCCTTCGCAAGCCCGAGGGTGTTATGGGTCCCGAGAGCGCCAACCTTCAATGTCGGGATCGGGAGCTCGAGATAATCGATCGGGCTCGCCGGCGAGGCGAAATGAAATACGTAATCGACGTCTTCCTCGACCAGGATGTAGGCCGAGACGTTGTGTTTGATGAACCGGAAATTCTCGTTGCCGCCGAGGTGCGCAATGTTCGCCGGGTTCCCCGTGACGAGGTTATCGATCGCGATGACCCGGTGCCCCTCCGCCAGCAATCGATCCGACAAATGAGATCCCAAAAACCCCGCCCCGCCCGTAACCACCGAAACTTTTTGCTGCTGTGACATGTCTGCCTCTTTTCGCATGTTGTCCCGGCCCTGTCACGCGCCTGTAGCTACGGTTTATGACCGCCGAATTGTTTCTGTCCCAGCAGCGCTACCGGCCGTGAGAGACAAGGCTGAGCCCATAGCCCGTTTATGATTGAGCGGGGCGCAGTCGACAGTGTCTGAGTAACGAATGAAAAAATTGTTCGTTGGATGTGTCGTGCTGGCTGTCTGCGCTCACGGCCTCCCGGCTGGCCAAAAAGGTTGGTTCGGATTTGGGGCAGCGATCACGGGAGACGGGATCTTTAATCCAACGGTTCTCTCGGCGAAGATTGACACGGTCGAGCCCCATTCCCCCGCCGCCGAGAAAGGGATCGCGGTCGGGGATGAGATCGTCCAGGTCGAGAACACGGAGGTGACCGGACATAAAGCGCGTGAGTTGAAACCGCTCATGGAAAAGCAGGTGGGCGAAACATTGCATCTTCGACTCAAGCGCTCGAATGGCGAGACGTATTCGGTAGCGATTGTGGCGGCCCAGTCACCAAAGTAGGCGTCCCCCCGTCACCGGAGGAAATAAATCGTTCCGGACGGTGACTGACACGGGCTTGCGCACCGCGAATTTTTAGTAATTTTTCGGGATGAAATTACGCTTCCTCTTTTTGTTTTCCACGCTTTGCCTGATCAGCGCCGCTTTCGCCGTCCAGGACGCAGAGAAAAGCAAGGATTACCCGGCGCTGAAACGCTGGCCGCATTCGCACATCGACAGTTACAGCGACAAGGACTTCGACGCCTTCGAATTCGAGACACCTGAGAACA
This sequence comes from Chthoniobacterales bacterium, assembly GCA_045809825.1. GTDB lineage: Bacteria > Verrucomicrobiota > Verrucomicrobiia > Chthoniobacterales > UBA10450 > AV80. The sequence continues at coordinate 18,304 of JBJMXC010000246.1, forward strand.
ACACGCGAGTGGAAGGCCGCACGATTCATATCTCCTACAACTTCGACGAAGGAACGGAAGAGCCCAGCGAGCTAAAGCTGCTTCGCAACTACCAGAACGCGCTTGAGAAAGCCGGTTGGACCGTGTTGACCAAGCCCGACGCTCACGTTGTGATCGCGAAACTGGCGAAGGAAGGAAAAGAAGTGTGGGTCCAGGTCCGGCCGGGCAGCGGCGGCTACTACTTCGACATCGTGGAGAAGGGCGAAATGAAACAGGAGGTCTCGGCGAGCGACATGCTCGATGAGTTGAACGCGAGCGGCCACGTCGCGCTCCACATCAATTTCGATTCGGGCAAGGCCATCATTAAGGAAGACTCGAGGTCAATCATCGGAGAGATGGTCAAGCTCCTGCAGGATGCACCGGATCTGGCCGTGGAGATCCAGGGGCACACGGATAACACCGGGGACCCGGGAGCGGATCAGGTCCTGTCCGAGCAGCGTGCCACGGCCGTGAAGAACGCGCTCACGGCGGAAGGGATCGCCGCCAGCCGCCTCACCGCGAAAGGCTACGGCCTAACGAAACCGGTCGCGGACAATTCCACCGAGGAAGGCCGGGCCAAAAACCGCCGCGTAGAACTGGTCAAGAAATCGGCGGCTTCGTAAGGAACGCTGTTAGCGCGAAGGTTTGCCTGACGCCGGCGAACTGTTATTGCAGGTTGTAAACTTCAACGAGGCCGACGCCGCTTCCGTCATTCTTTCCAGCGACAATGGCCGTGTAGTTCCCCGGAGAAACAGTGGCGGTGAGGGCGGATTCCAAATCCGCCGAAGGTTGGAGTGAAGTGGCGCTAATCTCAGCTTCCTGCGATTGCCCTGATTGATCGTCGATTTTCCAATTGTCGTTCCTCTTGATGACGGCGCCGTTGCTGTCGTGCAGCTCGAGGGTTGGATCGGACAGCGCATTGGAAATACCGAGCTGTGTCAGCGAAGGGCCTATGGCTCGAACGACCAATCGCGTGGCGGGCGATGAATTCGGACCAATGATAATCCCACCGATAAGAACGTCCTGGCCGACGCCAACAAAACCGCGAGTACTGATATTCGCGAGCTGCGATCCGGCTGCATCCGACAGGTCGTAGACTTCGACCAAACCAACGCCGGTAGCGCCGCCTTTGCCGCGGAGGATCGCAGTGTAAGCCGAATTAGCCCCGGGAAGCGTGGCGATGATGGCGGACTCGTGGTCGTTCTGCGGCGGGATGGTGGTTGCCTGGACCTCCGCTTCCTGGGAAGCGCCTGATTGGTCGTTAATCTTCCAGTTGTCGTTGGACGCAACCAGTTGATTGCTCGCGTTACGAAGCTCGAGCGTCGGGTCGGATAGCACGCCGTTCAATCCAGTAGAGGGTCCAATCCCGCGGATCAGCACCTTCTTCGGATCGGTACCGGTCACGATGAATCCGCCAATCAAAGCGTTATCGCCGTTAAGGACCGTTTCGCGCGTCGCGATATTTTGGGCGCGCGCCGGCTGGACGACCGGCACCGGCGTGGGGGAAGGGCCTGATCCTGTGACCGGTCCAAGGTTGCCGACTCCGGAGAGTGAGGCTTCACCCGGGTCGACCACTGTGAAATTCGTCGACTCGACGATATCGAACTCGGCCCGAAAGTTTCCGTTGACCGTGTGAATCGAAAACGGAGCCTCAGCATACAGAACCACTCCGCTAAAGGTCGCGCCGGGCTGCGAATTCTTGTAATGCAAATGCAAAGGGATCATTCCCGCGGAGGCGGTATTGAATTGAACGTCCGCGGTGAATTCGACGTAATCCGTCGCCGCCGGGCCGACGTGGCCCTGCAAAATGTAGCGGATCCACACAATCCCGTTCGCGACGTCTCCGGGGTGATCCGGATACCAGTAAAATACGCCGCTGGTATTATAATGAACGTTCGCAGCTGCGAAGCCATTGCCGCCCGACTGCCAGACGCCCGTGCCACCCTTGATGCTGTAACCCGCAACATCATGGGAAAGAAGCGTCCCGAAACCCGCCCATCCCGAAGTTACTTCCGGACCGCCGGGCTGGGTGATGATGTCGCCCCAGCTGAAATCGAAGGGGACTCCTGTGTAACCCGAGCCAAATCTTCCATAACCGTTAGTCTCAAAGTTCTGGTAACCCGGCTTGTGGAAAACGCTTACTTGAATGTAGGCGTCCTGAAAGCCGGCTTTACCGGCCGTCGCGGAAAGTAAAAGCATCCCCGCGCCGATTCCCGCGCGGAGAATCGCGCATCGCAACCCAAGCGCCGGTGCAAATCGGCTCATGCCTACTTCAAGCAGAAACACCGGTAGTAGTAGTTGGCTTCGACGTCGACTTGTTTGCCAGTCTTCGCCACCAAATCCCAGGTAGCGGAGGAATCCTTCTGAGCGAGGCGAAATAAGGTGCATTTGCAGGCTTTGACTCCGCAATCGCCGGTGCATGCCAACTTATCGGGCCCGCTGCCACTTGTTCTTTCGCCGCTGCACAGGCCCATGCTGCAAAGTTGGTAACGGACCTTGTACTCCACACCATCTTCAGTGCGGGTTGATTCCAGAATCGGCCGGACGCACAGGCATTTGTAATCCCATTTTTTCGGCTCGTACTTCGTTTCCCTTAGGTGATCGAGCGGGGCAACGAGCCATGGGTCATCTTTATCGACGCCTTTGTCGCGACGGAATAGCTGGCAATAGCAATTGCCCTTCTTACATCCATCGCCCTGAGGACAGTGCACTTTCTTGTCCTTGTCCTTCCCGGTCTTGTCCGGGTCGAAGTCGGCGCATGTTCCATCTTCGCAAAGCTCGAATGCCCTGGTATGGGCGATTTTGATCACGTCGGCTCGCTTGCGCCGTTTCGTTTTTGTCCGCGTCGTTTTGCGTCGCGCCACGAGGCCATTCAATCAGTTTCCCGTCCGGACTGTCAATGCCGCCAAACAGAACGGGCGGGACTGTTCGTCCCGCCCGTGAATTGTTTGCAGTGTCGCTTCGGTTCAGAAGGAAAGGCGGATGCCGAGCTGCACTTTCCAGCGCGAATCGAGATCGTTCTCGGATTGAACAATGGGCTTGGTGCCGACCCCCGGAAGAAACGTGTACTTTTGGGTGGTGGAGTTGAAGCTGACCGGTTGTGGCGTGCCGAAGGTGCTGTAGCGCTTGATCTGCCCCCAGTTGTCATCCAGCAGGTTGGTGAAATTGAGGATATCGAGGGTTAATTCCGCCCAGACGAATTTCACCGGAATGTGCTGGGTAAAATGCAGGTCGAGCCGGTTGATCCAAGGGTCCCGACCACCGTTGCGCGGGGCAATCTGTCCGCGGTATTTATTCAGAAACTTGTTGTTCTCAACGTAATTGTTGAAGGCGAGAAAGTTTGCCGGGGTGATATACTTTGCGGCGATCGGATCGTTAAGACCGGTGGGGACGTAAATCAGGTCGTTGCTGAACTGGCCGTCACCGTTGAGGTCGCCGTTATAAAGCACGCTATAAGGGTGGCCGGCGGCGCCCTCATAAACCGCGCCAATGGTGGTGTCCCAGCCTTTCCATAAAGCAAAAGTCTTGGTGAGGACGCCGAGGAAGCGGTGGCGGAGCTCAAAGTCGGACGTGCTCAGGACATCAACATTTGGATTTCCGGCAACCGGATTGAAACCGAAGTTCGACGCCGCCTGGCTAGAAGTCGTGCTGTTAACGTCTTTGGCCCGGCCGTAGGTGTAGGCGACCTTGCCATACCAACCGTCACCCGGGTCTGGCCGCTCCAGTTGGCCCGTTATGTTGTAGGTGTAGCCGCTATGGGTGTTGGCCAGAAGAATGACGCGATCGAACGTTTTGTCTTCGTTAAACCCAGCGAATATCGGACGCCCATCTTCGGGCCGGAACCCGGTGAAGTGACCGAGGTTGATGTTACGCTCGGTGACGGCTTCCAAGTTCTTACCATACAGACCTTCGAGTGTGAAGATCACACCGCCCGGCAGCTTCTGGTCGAGCGCGAGGCTGCTCCGCCAGATTGTCGGCGTTTTGAAATCGTGATCGTTCAGGTCGATTTCGGGCGCTAGGACGCGGCTCCCGGTCAGAGGCGGAGGCGGATTGTTTGGGTCGCCTTTGAAGTAATCCAACGGAGGTGAGGTTGTGAAAGTTTGCGACACGCGCTGAAAATCCACGCCAGTACCGCCGTACTGATTCGTGTAGAGAACACCGAGCGTCCGTGTCTCGAAGATACCGGTGCCGCCGCGCACCTGGGTGTTCTTATTGTTGAAGACATCCCAGTTGAAGCCGAGGCGGGGTGAGACCACGAAGTCATTGTCAACTTGACTCGTGCTGCGGCCGGGAAAATGGGCGGCGAATGTCGGGTTGAAAAGTGGATCGTCGGGGAAAACATGAGTATCGAGACGAAGGCCTCCCGTCACGGTCAGGTTCTGCGTTATCTTCCACTTATCCTGGGCGTAGATGCTGAAGTCGTAGAGACGCACTTCGGTGACCGGGATGGTGCCGGGAATGGTGGGGAAAGTGACCGCATAGTTACTCGGCGTGCCCAGCCGGTAGTTTTCGGTCGCTGTCCTGCCGAACGCGTTGCGAAAATCAAACGAACCGAAGAAATCGCGAAGGAATTTGTTTTCGAAGGCGAGCAATTCGTCGCTGGTGCCGACGGTGAGTTGGTGATTGCCGATGAAGTAATTGGCGTTAAACGTCTCGGAAATCACTTCCTGGTTGAGTGAGTTTTCCTGACTGAATTGCTCGGAACCGAAACGCACGTCGCCGTAGCTTTCGTGCACGATCACCTGGGGGAAAATTCCATTCGGGGCCCGCTCGGCGAGGGTGTTGTTGAAAACGAAGATCGACTCGGTCGAAAAGCTTGGACTCCAGTTGTCGAAGACCTGGAGCGACAGGGAATCGAACTCAATCGGCTTGGTGTATTGGCGGCTCTTGAGATCGAAGGTGGTGCCCCGGCTGAGGCCGAACTGGTTGGTGCCATCGACGTGGTTGTAGGTCAGCGAGGCGTGGTGCCCGGGAAGAACGTTCCAGTCGAGCTTCAGGAAATATTTGTCGTCGTTGATGATCGTCGACTCGGTCCCGGTGCCGCCCGGATCAAACCCATACTTGCTATTGGTGATGTCGATGATGTCGCCGACACTCCTCGGACCGGTGAGAGGAAATTTTGAAGTATCGCCGATGATGGGGACTTCGGAGCGTTTTCCCTCGTAGCTGACCAGGAAAAACAGGACATCTTTGAAGATGGGTCCAGCGAGACGACCGCCAAAAGTGTATTCGTGGAAGTTCGCGACCGGCATGCGGATGCTCGAGCCTTCGCCGACAAGGTCCTGGTTCCGGCCGTAACCATAGATGGATCCGTGGAAATTATTGTCGCCACTGCGGGTAATGCCATTGATGGATGCGCCCGAGAAATTGCTCTCGCGGACATCGAACGGCGCGATGTTCACTCGAAATTGATCGATCACGTCGAGGCTGATGGGTTCCGCGCTTTCGGTGGGTGCGCCCGTGCCACCGCCGGTCGTTGCGAGACCAAACGCGTCACTGATCGTGGCACCGTCGATCTGGATATTGTTCGAACGATTGTTCTGGCCGGCAGCCGAAGCGCCCTGGCGTCCGAGCGTGCTAATCTGAGGCGTGAGCCGAATGTAATCGTTCAGGCTGCGGGTAATCGTCGGTAAATTATTGATCTCTTTGCGATCGACGTAGGTGCTCGTGCCGGTGCGATCACTGCTGTAAAGCTCATCGACTGAAGTGCCCTGGACCACGACTCGCTCGGTCGTGGTACCGTCAGCCGCGGTCGTGGTGGGGGCGGGCGCTTCCGGTGCCGCGGCGGCGCCCAGCTTCAGATTAACCTCGGTTGTCTGTTCCAGGGTGGTGAAGATGCCCGAGACAGACTTGGAAGCGCCATTGGCCGTGGCCGTAACTCGATACGGGCCGCCGGTACGTACGCTCGAAATATCCCATCGACCACCGGTTCGCGACGCTGACGTGTAACGGGTGTTCGACGACGTATCGACAGCGGTGATGGCAGCGCCGACGACGGGATTTCCCGAAGCGTCGGTGACGGTGCCCCCGAGCGAGGAGGAGGTGACGCCCTGCGCGCCCAGTCGCACTGGTAGCGCAAGCAGGCTGACGAAAATTAGAAAGAGAAACGAGGTTAAGGTAAGCTTTTTCATGCCGAAACGTTGTTATCGTCTCGCGAAAAAAGAGGGGAGAAAAAAATGCGACCAAACGTAACTTTTTCGCGACTTCCGGCCGTCCGCGCGGTTTAAGCCGCGCTGCAGTTCAAATCATCATGCCCACGACCGTCGCCGTGAGATAACAAGCGAGTAATCCGGCAACCATCGCGCGCAGTCCGAGCCGGGCCAGATCGCTTCGGCGATCCGGCGCGAGAGCACCGATACCGCCAATCTGAATCGCAATGCTGGAGAAATTTGCGAAGCCGCAGAGCGCGTAGGTCGCGAGTGTGAAACTTCGGGGATCGAGCTGCGCTTTTTCTCTCGAGAGCGATAGATAACCAATGAACTCATTCAGGACGACGCGCTCGCCGAGAACTTGCCCGACAAGCTGGCAATCCTTCGTTGCTACGCCCATTAGCCAGGCAAAAGGCCAATTCAGGTAGCCGAGTAAATCCTGCAGGGTCACCGGATGGGGCACGCCTGCGAGACGCTGGCCCACGGACAAGGCATAATTCGCCAGCGCGACCGTAGCGACGAACGCGATCAACATCGCCATGACATTGATCGCAAGCCCGACGCCTTCGCCGGCTCCACGACAAAGCGCATCGATGCTGTTCACGGTAGTTTTCTCGACTGTAGCTGGAGCCGTGCTGCGGGTTTCGCTGAGTTCGGTTTCGGGAAACATGATCTTTGCGATGAGCAAACCGGACGGCGCGCTCAAGACGGAAGCGGTCAACAAGTGCCCGGCATCCACACCGAGTTGCGTGTAAACGATCATCACGCCGCTGGCGATCGTCGCCATGCCGGTTGTCATGAGCGCCATCAACTCGCTCATCGTCATCCGGGCGATGTAGGGTTTCACCAGGAGGGCGGCCTCCGTTTGCCCGAGGAAAATATTGCTGGCCGCGGCAAGACTTTCGCTTCCGCTCGTCCGCATGGCGCTGCGCATTACCCACGCCATGCCATGCACGACGCGCTGGAGAATTCCCCAGTGATAAAACAGCGAGGAGAAGGCTGAGATGACGATGATCGTGGCGGTAATGAAGACCGCGAAAATGTAACCGTTCCCTGCGCCGAATGTGTTCTTAAGGGCTTCGCCGTCAGCCAAAGGACCGAAAACCATCCGCGCGCCTTCAATCGCAAAAAGGTTGAGCTTGTCGATCGCGCGCTGCGCGGCTCCAAAAATAGCGGCACCGAAAGGTGTTTTCAGAATGAAAAGGGCAAAAAGAAACTGGAGGCCGAGGCCCCAGAGCACGGTTCGCCACGGAAACCGCCGCCGATTTCGCGATAATGCCCACGCGCACGACAGGAGGATAACGAGCCCTAGCGCGCTAATCAGCCGCAACTGCATAGGCGCATCTACTACAACTCCCTAAACGAAGTCACAGATAAATTAGCAGGTGCCACACGGTTCCCTCGCAATTCCGTTGCCGCTGCCGAGGAGAATAAGTAAA
>JBJMXC010000247.1:0-3946 GCA_045809825.1 Chthoniobacterales bacterium
CAAACTTGATAACTGAAACTCTCACGGGCCTGGAGGTCTTACCCTCCAAGCCGTTAATTTTCAGACTCAGCTCTTAAAGTTGTATTTACTACCCTGTATGTAGATATCAAAGAACCAGCGGCCTGGGCCTGCTCTCGGGCCACAAAAAAACTCAATCCTGTCTTCCGATCTAGTCGTCCCGCTTACGGAACGCGATAAACCGGGACAAAATTGAGTTCCAATTTGCAGTCCCAAATTCAGGCCAGAACCAATTCCGTCATCTCGCGACTCGGGAATCCCGCTTCAGGCGGGCAGGCAAAGTATTCAGCCCGGAGAAACCGTCAACGGGGAAAATGCATTTTTTTTAAAAAAATTCACTTTTTGTCGCGATCGCGCCGTAAAAACGGCGCCCGGCCAAACAACAAATCTGCTCGCCCCAGCACAATCGAATCATCTGCACTATGCCGAAAGAAAAAAAAGCCCGCCCCGCCCAGCGCCAGCGACGTCAACCCGGCCGCCAGGACAAGATGCGGCCGCAGCCGAAAAGTGGCGCCAGCGATTACGTCGGCTCGGGCAAGCTACGGGACAAAGTCGCCCTCATCACCGGCGGGGACAGCGGCATCGGCCGTGCCGTCGCGGTGCTTTACGCGAAGGAAGGGGCCGACGTCTCGATCGTGTATTTCAACGAGCACAAGGACGCACGGGACACGAAGCGGCTGGTTGAGGAGCAGGGCCGGAAATGCGTGTTAATCGCCGGCGACATCGGCGAAGAAAACGTCTGCCGCTCGGCCGTGGCCCAGACAAAGCGGGAGCTGGGCAAGGTCGATATCCTGGTCAATAACGCGGCGGAACAGCATCCGCAGGAGAGCATTACGAAGATTACGTCGCGGCAACTGGAGAGGACGTTTCGGACCAACATCTTCTCGATGTTCTACCTGACAAAGGCCGTCATGCCCCAGTTTCGGAACGGCGGGATTATCATCAACACGACGTCGGTGACCGCTTACCAAGGCAGCCCGGAGCTGCTCGATTATTCCGCGACGAAGGGGGCGATCGTCGCGTTTACCCGGTCTCTTTCCCAGGCTCTGGCGGACAAGAAAATTCGGGTGAACGCGGTCGCGCCGGGGCCAATCTGGACACCGCTGATTCCCTCGACCTTCTCGGCCAAAGAAGTCGCGACATTCGGGACCGACACGCCCCTTGGGCGGGCCGGCGAACCCGAAGAAGTGGCCACAGCGTTCGTTTTCCTGGCGTCGGACGATTCGTCGTACTTTACCGGGCAGGTATTGCATCCGAACGGCGGACGGATCGTCAACGGCTAAAACCATTCACGAAAGGTCCAAATCCCCAAGCACAATATCCGAAGCTCCCAATAACCGGCGGTTATTCTTCCTGTTTGATGTTTCTCTGATGCTTGGATCTTGGTGCTTGGTGCTTTATCGTGCCCGCCATGCCACGCACCGACGGCCGCGCTCCTGATCAGATCCGCCCCGTTTCATTCGAGCTCGGCATCGCTCCGAATGCGACTGGTTCCGTCCTCGTCGCAATGGGAAATACGCGCGTGATCTGCGGTGTAATGATCGAGGAAAGCGTTCCGCGCTGGATGAAGGAACAGAGCGTCACTGGCGGATGGCTGACGGCCGAATATTCGATGCTGCCCTACTCGACGAACACGCGGAAACCACGCGACATCAGCAAAGGCCGGCTCGATGGGCGCAGCTCGGAGATCCAACGTTTAATCGGCCGGTCATTGCGTGCCGTCGTGGATTTGGAAAAACTTGGATCGCGCACGATGTGGGTGGATTGCGATGTCTTGCAGGCCGACGGGGGAACGCGAACGGCGGCGATCACCGGCGCGAGCCTGGCGGTCGCGATTGCGTGCCGCAAACTCATCGACGAAAACAAGATTGCGTCCTCGCCGATTCGGAAACTGGTCGCGGCTGTTAGTGCCGGCGTCCTCGACGGCGCGACCGTCCTCGATCTGAACTACGAGGAAGACAAGGCTGTGACGGTTGACTTCAATCTCGTCGCCACCGAGGACGGCGACTTTGTGGAAATGCAGGGTTCGGGCGAGGAAGCGACCTTCTCGAACGACGAGCTCGAGGCGATGCTAGCGGCCGGCAAGAAAGGCATTGGAGAATTGATTGCGGCGCAACGCGCTGTGCTGGCATCATTGATGATCGGAGCAAAATGACGCGCGCTTTAATTACCGGGATCACCGGGCAGGATGGCAGTTACCTCGCCGATCTCCTGCTCGATAAAGGCTACGAAGTCCACGGCATCATCCGCCGCGCCAGCACCTTCAACACCTCCCGCATCGATCATCTTTACGCCGATCCGCACATCAACGGGGTGCGGATGTTCCTCCATTACGGGGACCTTTCGGACTCGGTGAATTTGGTGAAGCTGCTTTACGAATTGAAGCCGGACGAAATTTACCACCTCGGCGCCCAAAGCCACGTGCGGGTGAGCTTCGATATTCCCGAATACACCTCGGATGTTACTGGTGTCGGCACGATCCGGATTCTCGAGGCGATCCGCGAGACCGGCATTCGCTCAAAGTTTTACCAGGCTTCGAGCAGCGAAATGTTTGGCAAGGTCCAACAGGTTCCGCAGACGGAGTCGACGCCGTTTTGGCCGCGAAGTCCGTACGGCGTCGCGAAAGTTTTCGCTTATTGGGCCACGGTCAATTACCGCGAAAGCTACGGACTCAATGCCAGCAACGGCATCCTGTTTAACCATGAAAGTCCGCGACGCGGTGAAACGTTCGTGACCCGTAAGATCACGCGGGCGGTGGCCGCAATTAAGCTCGGCCTGCAAAAGGAGCTGTTCCTCGGCAACCTCGATGCGAAACGGGACTGGGGTTACGCGCCGGAATACGTCGAGGGAATGTGGCGGATGTTGCAACAGGATGAGGGCGACGATTTCGTCCTCGCCACTAACGAAACCCACACGGTGCGCGAATTTGTCGAGGCCGCGTTCGCGCGGGTTGACCTCGACTGGAAGCAGTTCGTGAAACATGACGACCGCTATGAACGGCCGGCCGAGGTGGAGCTATTGATTGGCGATCCCGCAAAGGCGAAACGAATCCTCGATTGGGAACCAAAGGTTCGGTTTCAGGAACTGGTCCAGATTATGGTGGATGCGGACCTGGCGTTGTTGTCCCGCACATCGGCCCGCGAGCAATTGGGCAAGTTGCCCTGATCTTGTAGATTTAGCGACGCCGCTCTGTCGGCGTAACACGCTCAGCTTAAATAGAACGCGTTCGTACGGCGACAGAGCGCCGTCGCTACGGCTAGCGATTCGTCGGGTCAGAAACCGGACCCGGCGCTGACGGAATCATCGCTTCGAGCGGCTGGTTCAGGATCGTGACCCGCGCTCCCCAACCCACAACGTCGTAGAGCTGAATCACGTCGCGCGAGCGCATCCGGACACAGCCGAAACTGGCGGGCCGGCCGATGTTCCGTTCCTCCGGCGTTCCGTGGATATAAATGTAGCGGCCGTAGGCATTCGCATTTTGGGCTTCGCGCCCGCGGAGCCAGAGAATTCGGGTCACGATTGGGTCACGGCCCGGCGCATCAGGGACGAGGATTTCACCGGTTGGGCGCCGATCCTTGAAAACCATGCCGCTCGGAGCGGAGTCCCCGATCTTTTTCGCGATCTCGAGCTCACCCAATGGCGTTCCGCGGCTTCCCGGCGCGTCGCCGATTGCGAACCGTGATGTTGAGATCGGATAGGTTGCGATGACGGCGCCGTTGTCGAGAAGGGCAAGCCGTTGCTGCGGAATGCTCACGACGATGTGATGTCGCGTGTCCGGCGTCGTGCACGAGCCCACGAATAAACAGAGCCCGGCAAGGAGGCTGAGGTGGATCGAGCGCTTCGCGCCCGACGGCCGCTTCAACTGCATCGTCGAGCGCGGAACGCTCGATCCACCAGTTGGCATCATCGGGTGAACCGGAAAAATTTC
>JBJMXC010000248.1:0-7044 GCA_045809825.1 Chthoniobacterales bacterium
AGAACGTCCTCGAGTTCGAGCTCCACCTTTTCCGCCTGCAATTTGGAGATGTCGAGGAGTCCGCGCACCATTGACACCATTCGGCGCGCCGATTTATCCATGAGGCCGAGCAGCTCGTCCGTTGGCTGTTGGTGTTTTTCGCGGAGAAGATCAATCACCATTCTAAAACCGGTCAGCGGCGAACAAAGATCGTGCGAGACGACCGCGATCATCTCATCCTTCCGGCGGTTGAGATCGTGCAATCTTGCGGTCATTTCCGCACGCTCCATCTCGAGTTTGCCAACGGTGGCGACGGTCCACCGAATTAGAATGACGAAGAAAATGCTCAGGCTGATCGCGTAAAGCGCGGTCCCGAAAGTGTTGTCGAACACGCCGTGCCGGACGCCCCAGACACAGACCCAGCCGAGGAAAAGAATTAGGAATATGGCCAGGGGGAACAGCCGCCGTGCCAGGACCCCGCGCGGATCGTCAGTAGCGAATGGCTCAATCAGCGGGGCATGCGGCACGGCAAAGAGCAGTCCGCCCGCGAGAAAAAGAAAAGTTATGGCGGCTGGTAGAGTCATCGGGATGAATGTGCCGACTCCTGTGAGCGATTGAACGCCGTAGGTGTACCCGATGATTGAGATGACCGCGATGAATCCCACCAGGATCGCGAGCGTTTGGCTGATCAAACGTCTTCCGCTCGGATCGATCGTCAGGATTGAAAGGCCGACCATGACCAGGCTCAGAGCAGAGTTGGGCGCCATTCGATTCATTATTTGGTGTCGGGCGTCCCAAAGTCGGTCCGGAAACAAAACTTCATCCACAGGCGAGTCCCAAAGCCCGGTCATCTCGAACAATTGAGCCATTGCGAGTGATGCCACTGCGACAGCCAGGATTTTCGCGACGACGACGGTCGCTCGCGACGCGCCGCGGCTGAGCCTGAGCGCCACGGCAATGCCGGAGGCGACGATAAGGACCGCCGTCGCCGGATTCATCGCCACGAAATTCGGATCGAAACGCGTCAGCCGATCCGCGTTAAATGCCCAACCCACCAGGACGATCAATCCGATCGAGACCGCGACAACGCTGGCGACTGACGGCAAAGCGGCCAGGGCAAAAGCAACTCTTCCCTGCCCCGAGGAGGGGGCCTCGTGATGAATCGGGAATGTGCTGGTGGTCTCGATAACTTTTAGGTTCGAAGGGGAGAGGGGCCCTTCCTATTATTAGAATCGAAGCCGCTGAGGCGATCGGCTGGCCCTGGCGATCTAACGCACTATGCGCATGTTACTTATGCATGGAGTAAAAACAGCCTACCGGGACCGATTGTCTCAGGTTGGGAGGCCGGAAAAGCCGGGATCGCCGAACCCGGCTTACGCAACCGTCGACCCAGGCTGGGACCACCGGCTACAGTTACTCAGTCCTCAGCGCTTCTACCGGATTGAGATGACTCGCTCGCATCGCCGGAAAGAGACACGCCAGCAGGGCCGCCCCGGCTAGGATGGTGGCCGTCACCGCGAGCAGCAAGGGACTATGGGCAGAAACTTGATAAAGCTGAGAGCTGATCAATTTCCCGAGGCCGAGCGCTGCGGCCAGCCCCACCGCCAGTCCAAATATCACCGGCATCATTCCCTGCTTCACGACGAGGCGCAGCACGTCCATGGTTTGCGCGCCGAGCGCCATCCGGACCCCGATTTCGCCGGTCCGTTGTTCCACCGTGTACGCGACCGCGCCGTAAATTCCAACCGTCGCCAGGACAAGCGCGACGCCGGCGAACACACCGAGCAACGTCATCATCAGCTTCGCCTGGCCCAGCGCCTGCGCCATGATTTGTGAGACTGGTTGAGGCTGAACCAGCGCCAGGCCAGGATCGATCGTCTTCAAGACTGCCTGGACGGATTTTGTGACGACGTCCGGCGGTAACGGACTGCGCACCGTAATGGTCACGAACGGGAAATTCTCCTGCCCAAACGGCCGATAGAATTCCATGTCGTTTTGCTGGTCGAGTCGCGCGGAACGGACATCGCCGACCACACCGACGATTTCCACGGGCACGCTGCCACTCGTAACCAGCAACGTCTTGCCAACGGGATTTTCATTGCCGAAAACCGTCTTCGCGCCCGTCGCGCTGATCAGGACGACGTTGGGATGGTCGGCCACATCCTGTTCGTTGAAATCACGGCCCGCAATGAGTGGAATGCCCAAGGTCCGAAGGTACCCCGGCGTGATGTCGTTCGAGGGCGCGCCCTTCCGTTCGGCGACCGGCGGAACGTTGCCCTCCGCGCGTGTATAAAGAGTCGCACCCCCGCCATTGGCCAGCGGGAATCCACCACTTACCGATGCTTCCTGCACACCGGGCGTGGCCCGCAACGCGTTCAGCATTTGCTCCGCGAATCGATCGCGGGAGGCGACGTCGGGATATTGCGCCTGCGGCATGACAGTGAGGGCAACCCAAAGTTTGTCAGGGTTGAACCCTGGGTTTTGATTACTAAGACGCGTGAAACTGGCGATGAGCAACGATGCTCCGGCAAGCAGGGTAACCGAGAGCGCTACCTGCGCGCCGACCAGTACTTTGCGGAAACGTTGCTGCCGGACGCTCCCGGCCGTTCCGCGGCCGCCTTCCTTTAACGCGTCCACCATATCCGCGCGCGAACTTTGCAACGCCGGGTACAAGCCCATGACAAAGCCGGTGACGAGGGAAAGTACAATCGTGAAACCGAGGACCGGAAGTGAAATTGCGGTCGCACTGCCTGCCTCGATCGGCAGGAAATTGGCAGCCAGGGTTGGAACGAGAGGTACTAGCTCCCAAGCCAGCGCGGTTCCGAGGATTCCGGCGAGCGAACTGACGAGCACGCTCTCAAACACGAACAGCCGCAGCACGCTTCCGCGAGACGCTCCCAACGCCATCCGCAGCGAAATCTCCCGGCGCCGGCCGCTAAACCGGACGAGAAGCAGGTTCGCGACGTTGCTGCATGCGATCAAAAGAACAAACGTCACGGCGGCGAGAAGAATCGCGAAGCCGGGTCGCAAATTCTCGGTCACGGCTTCGGGCAGCGTCTTGGCCAGTGTCCCCGATTTTGCGTCGATCTTCTCCGGATATTGGGTGCGATAACTTTCGCCGAGGACTTGCAACGCAGCCTGGGCTTGTTGGAGCGTGACGTTCGGTTTCAAGCGTCCGACCGCTCGAAGAAACGCGGTCCCACGCATCATCCGCTCGTGCGAAAACCCCGGAATGATAAACGGCTTCGTCGTCCAGATATCCGCGTTCGGACCTGTCCACGAAATTGGCAGCGTCGGGATCACGCCCACGATCGTGTGGGCCACCCCATCCAGGGTTAGGGCGCGCCCAATCACATTCGGATCGCTCCCCAGCCGTGCTTTCCAAAACCGCTCGGTGACGACCGCTACATCCGCGCCCTCCTCTTCCTCCGGCCGAAAGGTGCGCCCCTGCGTGGCGCGCAGACCGAGCACGTCGAAATAATTCGCCGTCGTCTTGAAAAGCGGCACCTGAAAGGGATCGCCCAGGCCGGTCACTGTCGTGCCGGCGCCGTTTTCGGCGGCAAACCCGTCGAAGACCTGTTGCCCGTCACGGAAATGGATGAAGCGCGGCGCCGAGAGCGGAAAATCAACGGTTTGTTCCCTGAAATGGGAGAAGACCTGGAGCACCCTAGACGGCTCCTTGAAGGGGAGCCCCTTGAGAAAAAGGTCGTTGATCAGCGAAAAGATCGCCGTGTTCAGGCCGATCCCGAGGGTGAGAGTGATCACCGCCAGGAGGGTGAATCCGGGCGATTTCCGTAATTGCCGCAGCGCGAACCGAAGGTCAGTCATCATGGGTATAGATATTCTATGGTTACGGGGCCGCAAAGATATGATGCGCCAAACGGCGCGGGTGGATTCAATTAAAAAACGTCGCCCGGAAGCGGGTTTGTTCGGTGGCGCGAAAATTTGACTGCCGCGTCGCGCCAAAACAAATCGCGTTAAACGCGTCCGCGCTACCTACACGCTATGATCGGGCGGTTCGGTTGCGTGTCGATGGAACAAGCGTTCGGCCAGGCGCTCGATCGGCCGGCCCAATAAAAGCACGAACGCCGTGATGACTGCGGCGATACAGAGCAGCCACCAATAACCAAGGCCGCACACGATTCCGAGGACCGCGCAAATCCAGATTGTCGCGGCGGTAGTGAGTCCGGTCACGTGGCCCATGGGATCCCGCAAAATCACCCCGGCACCGAGAAAGCCGACGCCAGTCAGGATGCCTTGGACGACGCGGCTCACTGCGTTTGGGTCGGCCGAGCGATCCAAGGGGCCAAGAGCTACCAGCGTCGCGACCGCCGCCCCCAGGCAAACCAGGGCGTGAGTCCGCAGGCCAGCGGCTTTGCCATGCAATTCGCGGTTAAGACCGAGAATCGAACCAAGGAGCAGCGCGGCGCCAAGACGCAACACGATCTGTTCATTTCCAGCCAGCACAGTGAAACATTCAGCCGGAACTGTTCAGCTTCATGCAAGCCTTTTTGCCCGCTCGCTAAATCGCCGCGGGCGCGTTCCCCGCTTGCGCTTCGAAAAACAATGCCAGAATCCTTTTGTCCCGCTCGACGGCAGGAGAGAATTCTTCCGGCTTACACCGGTAGTTTTCCCGAAAAATAAAGAGACGCTCGGCGTTCCCCTCGATCATCAAATCAGGCGTAGCCTCGAGGGCCTGCCGCAGCTTCGCCGAGAAGAGCGTGCGAATCGCCGGTTCATCTTTACCCCGAAGCACGAAAGCTTCGCTGAAGACGGGCGAGTCCGAAAAATCAATGTCTTTTCGCTCCACGATCTTCTCACCGAGTTTGAAAAAGATCGTTTCCGGAAAAAGAACGAACGACGGCAGGTGGAGAAGTGAGGATTCCATCCGGCTGATGGTCTGCTCGCGCGTGCTCTTCCCCATGGTGTACTCATAGTCGAAAAGAGTGAACGCCAGTTCCGGCGTCCGCACCGCTTCCAGGATATTCGACACTTTCCTCCCGCCGCCGATGCTCGCGAGAGAACAGCCATCCGGAAGCGCGGCATCGGCTTCATTAGCCCTCCGATGATAGCTCCCCCCGAGGGCGATCGCGAACGCCTGGAGTTTAGCGGCGCGAACTTTCGCAAGATAAGCCTCGGCCACAGCCGCCGCGGCAAAGGCCACACCCAGCACGATCCCGACTAAGTACGAGTGATCCTCGAGATAGTTCCGTTTCGCCGCCAGGACGCTCGCGGATACGGATTGTGCGCCGGGGATCAGGACAAACATCACAGCTGCCGTCCATTTCGCCTGACTGCGGAAAGTCATGCCCGCGGATTTTCCGCAATTGAGGCCTCATTAACAAGACCCGAGCGAGGCAATCCGCAATTGGCAGTCGTTTACGATTGCTACCATACGAGGGTTGTCCCACCCTGCGCTGACTGCCATGCGACCGATTCCGCTGCTTGATTACGTCGGCAGTCCGATCCTCTGGGGCCTCCTGGGGTTGCTTCTTTTGCTGCAATGGAAATGGCCGCTGCGCCGGCCGCATTTCTCGATGATCAAGCGGCTCGTCCGGAATTTTGTGATGTCCGTCCCGGCATTTGTGTTTCTTCGGCTGCTGCTGATTCCGATTCCGCTCGCCCAGACGTTCTGGGCCCGGGAAAATGGAATTGGTTTACTGAACTGGTTCAAGCCGCCGCCGCTCATCGCCGCAATCGTCGCATTTCTGGTGATGGACTGGGCCTATTACTGGTGGCATTGGGCGATGCATCGCATCCCAATTTTCTGGCGATTCCATAACGTGCATCACACTGACCTGGACCTGGATGTCACCACAGCCGCGCGTTTCCACTTCGGCGAGATCGTCCTTTCACTCCCGTTCCGGCTCGTGCTAGTGCTTCTGCTCGGAGCTCCCCCACTGGTTTATCTCATTTTCGAGATCGTGTTCGAATCGGCTAGCCTGTTCCATCATTCGAACTGGCGATTGTCGTTAGGCCTCGAACGTGTCTTGAATCACGTAATCGTGACCCCTCGGATGCATGGCATTCATCATTCGATCGTTGAACGTGAGACCGATTCGAACTGGGGCACGATCTTCTGCTGGTGGGACAAGATTCACCGCAGCCTGCGCCGCGACATTCCGCAGGCGGAAATCACGATCGGCGTCGCCGCCTTCCGCGACGAACACGAGCTGACGGTCGGCAAGCTGCTGACCTTGCCGTTCCGGGAACAACGCGCATGGAAATTGCCCACCGGCGAAGTGCCCGAACGCCGACCGCGGCCAATCGACGAATTGCAACGGTGAAGCTCGATCGTGCGCTCCGCGCGCGATGAAACGTGGTGCAATGCGAAAGGGGCCGACGGGCCGCTCGATCCACCGTGACAGTTAGCGGCACGGCCTGATACGGTGCGCGCCGTGGAACCCGCGGATTGGACATCGCTGACCGACGAGCAATTACTCGAGCGGCGGATCTCAAATCTTGGGCTTCGCCTGGACGGCTCAGGCCTCGAACCGCTCATCAAACAATTCTACGACGAGCTTTCCGCGAAGGGCCTCACATTCCATCCGCCCTGCCACATTGGGGATGAATGGTTCGTACCGGTGGGAATCCCGGCGATCTTTATTCCGTTTTTCCTCGTCCACGAACGTCTCCGGACCCTCGAGAAAGCAACGATGCTCGAGGTTGAAGGCGGAACGCGGGATTGGTTCATGAAGCTAATCCGACACGAGGCCGCTCATGCCTACAGCTATGCGTATTATTTGCCGCGCAAGAAAAAATGGCAGGAGCTTTTCGGCAAAACATCGCGGGACCAGACGCCCGACGTTTATCATCCGCAGCCGTTCAGCCGCAGCTATGTCGTGAACCTGGACGACTGGTACGCGCAAAGTCATCCCGACGAAGATTTCGCGGAAACCTTTGCCGTGTGGCTGACGCCGGACGCAGATTGGCCGAAGCGTTACGCGGGCTGGAAAGCGCTCCAGAAGCTCGAATACGTCGATCAGCTGATGAGGTCGCTCGCGGGAAAACCGCCGCTCCATATGCCGGAGTATCGAGCCGCGGACTACGATTGCCTGAATCAAA
>JBJMXC010000249.1:0-17739 GCA_045809825.1 Chthoniobacterales bacterium
CAGTTTCGCGACATCCTGATCATGGGTCACAAGGACGAGGGCGGTGCCGGCGCTGCGATTTAATTCGAGCATGACTTCAATGACCGAAGCGCTGGTCTCGGCGTCGAGGTTACCGGTTGGTTCATCCGCAAAAAGAATCTTCGGGCGGTTGATGAAAGCGCGAGCGAGCGCGACCCGCTGTTGCTCACCGCCAGACAACTGCGCCGGGTAATGGTCGACACGCTGAGCGAGGCCTACCTTGCCGAGCAATTCCAAACCGAGCTGCCGAGCCGAGCGGTCCCCGCGCAATTCCATCGGAACGGTGACGTTTTCCAGCGCGGTCAGGGTCGGGATGAGTTGAAAGTTTTGGAACACAAAACCGACATGTTCGTTGCGAATGCGGGCCCGCTCGTCCTCGCCCTCCTCGCCGAGGGTGATCCCGTTCAGGAGCACCGAACCCGAGCTCGGCCGGTCGAGGCCGGCGCACAGTCCAAGGAGAGTTGTTTTTCCGCTGCCAGACGGACCGAGAATCGAGCAGGTGCCTCCCGCGGGTAACGCAAAGGAGATGTCTTTCAGAACGGTCAACTTGCCTGCGCCGGTCTGGTAGGTTTTCGTGAGCTGTTGGACGTCGAGAATCGAAAGGGCGCTCATGGATTTGATTTCTATTTACCGGAAAAGCCGAAGCGGAAAAACAATGCCAGCAATTTTCGCAATTGCTCTCGGCCTTTCACTTTTTTTGCCGGCGCTGCGAGGCGAAACGCAGTCCGTTGCCGGGAAAAAGAGCGTTGTTTTTCTTGGGGACAGCCTGACCGCCGGACTGGGAGTTCAATCCAGCGAAGCGTTTCCCCAGCTTGTCGCCGAGAAAATCAAGGCGGCCGGACTGCCGTTCGATGTCGAAAATGCGGGGCTCAGCGGTGATACCACCGCCGGCGGTCTGCGGCGAATCGATTGGCTTCTGCAACGCCCCATCGATGTTTTGGTCGTGGAGCTAGGCGCCAACGACGGGCTGCGCGGGCTGGACTTGAACTCGATGAAAACGAATCTGCAAATGATCATCGACAAAACGAAAGCAAAGAATGCCCAGGTGAAAATCGTCCTGGCCGGCATGCAGGTGCCGCCCAACCTTGGCGCCGATTATGCGGCTGGTTTCCAGCGCGTTTTTAGTGAGCTGGCCCAAACCAACAACGCGACCCTGATTCCATTCCTGCTCGAGGGCGTCGGGGGACATCGCGAACTCAACCAGGCGGATATGATTCACCCCAACCCGTCGGGGCATCGAATCGTCGCCGAACTCGTTTGGCGCACCCTGGAACCAATCCTCCGCCAATCATGAGCGGCTTCGATTTAGCAGGTTGCTCTGCCCTCATCACGGGTGCGTCCGCAGGAATAGGTCGTGAATTCGCACGCCAACTTGCCGGTCGCGCCGGGTCGCTGGTCCTCGTCGCGCGGCGTCTCGAGCGCCTTGAAGAACTTCGCGATGAACTAACCAAAAAAGATCCGAACCTGAACGTGCATTGTCGCGCCGTCGATCTCTCTCAGCAGAGCGAAGTCGAAGAATTATGTGCCTGGCTGGACCGCGAAGGAATCGCGATCGATTTCCTGATCAACAACGCGGGCCTGGGGGATCGGGGCTTATTCGCTACCGCCGAGCCGCATCTTGTTCGGCAAATCCTCGCGGTCAACATCGTCGCGCTCACCGTGCTGACGCGCGCGTTGTTGCCTGCGATGATCGAGAGGAATCGCGGCGCGATCCTCAACGTCAGCTCGAGCGCCGGATTCCTGCCGATGCGCAAGTTCGCTGTTTACGCCGCGAGCAAAGCCTATGTCACCAGTTTTTCCGACGGGATTCGCGCCGAGGTGCGCAAACAGCGAATAGTGGTGTGCGCACTTTGTCCTGGCCCCGTCGATACCGAGTTCGATTCGGTCGCGCAGCGCGGTGATCGCGAGCGCCACCCTCCAACTCCCTCATTCATCCACGTCCCCGTCGAGGACGTCGTCCGCGCCGGACTGAAGGCGATCGAGCATGACAAGCCGATCGTCGTCCCTGGACTCGCGATGAAAATCGCGATGCTCCTTGTCCGCCTGACGCCAATGGCGATTCTGCGGCGCGTTTAGACTGTGCAATGAGACGCTTGCTTTGTCTCGGCGCGCTCTTAGTTGAGTTTTGTTTACGGGGAGCCGCGACCAACGCAGAAGGTGGAACGCTTCAACTGAAGCAATCGATCCCGCTGCCCGCGGTAGACGGGCGCATCGACCATATGGCTTTCGATGAGGCGGGTGAAAGGCTGTTTGTCTGCGCCCTGGGCAACAATACGCTCGAGGTAATCGACCTTCGCCAAAACAAGCGAATTCATTCGATCACGGGTCTCGGGTCCCCACAGGGAGTCGCCTACATTCCCGCGCTGGATCGCATCTTTGTCGCGAACGACAAAGGCGGTGTCTGCAGATTTTACGACGGGAAATCGTATCAACCGGTCGGCGACCTGGACCTTGGCGATGATGCCGATAATGTCCGCTACGACGATTCTGCGAAACGGATCTACATCGGCTTCGGGAACGGCGGAATCACGGTCATCCGCGCCGACAACGGCGCGAGCGTTGGCTCCGTCAAGCTCGCGGCTCATCCCGAAGCTTTCGCGCTGGAGAAACACGGCCGCCGTATTTTCGTAAACGTTCCGGAGGCGGAACAGATAGCGGTCTTCGATCGCGACAGAGGTACGGTCACCGCGACGTGGAAAACAGACGGGGCGTCAGCCAATTTTCCAATCGCGCTCGACGAAGCTAATCACCGGCTTTTCGTCGGGTGCCGTCGTCCGTCGAAGCTGATCGTGCTAGATACGGAATCGGGGGCCGGAGTCGCCAGCATCGGGATCTCGGGCGATGCCGACGAAGTTTTCTACGATGACAAGCGCCATCGCATCTACACGATCTGTGGCGCGGGGAAGATCGACATCATCGAGCAGACCGATGCCAACTCCTACCGCATTTTGTCGATGACAGATACCAGGGCCGGCGCGCGAACGGGTTTGTTCCTGCCAGAGCGGAATACACTTTTCGTCGCAGTCCCACGTCGCGGGGCGGAACCGGCGGAAATCCGCGTCTACCAGATCGAATGATTCCTGACGATCATCCGCCCCCAGACTTTCCCGGTTACGTCACTTGTATTTAACCGAGCAGCCGTACGGCTTCGTGTTCGCGGTCGAGACGGTCTTGCCGGCGAGCGATTCGTCGAGAGCGACCTTCACGTAGTTGGTCGCGTTCGCGATGTCGGCCGGATTTGGAGTGGCTTTGCTGTCGATCGCGCCTTCGTAAACAATTTTGCCGTCCGGATTGATGACAAACATATGGGGCGTGTTCTTCGCTCCGTAGGCCTGCCCCGCTTTCCCGTCCGGGTCGAGCAGCAACGCGGTCTGCTTCGTTTTCCACTCTGCCATTTTGTTGTTCGCCTGGTCGGCGCTGAGGTAGCCCTCAAGCCCGGGCGCGGACGAATCGATGCTCAGCCAGACCACGCCTTTGCCGGTGAATTCCTCCTGCAACTTCTGCATGTTGCCGCTCCCGTAATGTTTTTTCACGAACGGGCATTCCGGGTTAAACCACTCGAGCACGACATATTTGCCTTTGTACTGCGAGACCGATTGCGTCTTACCCTTAGAATCGGTCAGGGAAAAATCCGGCGCATTAGTCCCGACGGCCGGAGAATCCACCGCGAAAAGGGCGGCAGAAACAGTGAGGCAGAGAAGCGTGGTGAGCAGTTTGGTTTTCATATTTTATTCGGCAGCGACCTGGGGCGAGACGGTTTCGAGTTTTTCCAGGATCAAACCCTGGGTAAGCAATTCGGGAAACAAGATCGGTTCCACATTTTTGCCCGGGTAAAGCACATACATTGGGACACCGGGCCGGCCAAATTGTTTCAAAATTTTCGTGATGGCAGGATCGGCATTGGTCCAATCGGCCTTGATCTTAACGACGTTGTGACGCTGGAAAGCGTCGCGCACGGCGTCGGCCTGAAGGACATTTGCTTCGTTAAATTTACACGTCAGGCACCACGCGGCAGTGAAATCGACGAAGACGGCATGGCCTTGCTTGAGCTCCACCTCAAGCAGTTCAGGCGTGAATGGTCGCCAGCCGTCGCGGGTTTGTGTCTCAGCTGAGACGATTTTTGCAGCCGCGAATTTTCCGCCGATGAAATAATAGCCGCCGCCAATCACGAGCATGAGCATGAGCACGACGGAAACGAAACGTGCGAGGGCGGATGCGGTGGGAACGATGAAGACGCCTTTGATCCAGCAGGCAATGCTGAGAACGAGGAGAAAGCACGATGTCCAAATGATCGCTTCGACGCCACGTTCGGCGCCGAGAACCCACAGTAAAAAGAGCAGGGTCGCGAGGAGCAAAAAACCCATGAACTGCTTCACGTGGACCATCCAGGGGCCGGGCTTGGGGACGAGACGCAGCCAGGCCGGCTGCGCGGAAAGCAGCAAATAGGGGGACGCCATGCCCGCCGCGATCGCGACGAACATGAGCAGGATTGTCCAACCCGATTGGGTAAATGCGAATCCGAGCGCAGTTCCCAGGAACGGCGCCGTGCAGGGCGTGGCGAGAACAGTTGCAAACACGCCCTGGAAGAAAGAGCCGGCATCGCCTTCGTGCCCGGTCCAGCCGAGCAAGCCACGATTCGCAAATTGCGGCAGTGAGATCTCAAAGACGCCGAAAAGGTTCAGCGCGAAGACGAGGACGACCGCGCTCATCGCAACGACAAAATAAGGATTCGTGAATTGAAACGCCCAGGTGATCTCGCGGCCGGCTGATTTCAGACCGATCAGGAGCAGCGCGAGGCCGATGAACCAGGCGAAAATTCCGGCTGCGAAAGCGAGACCGCTGCGCAGAATCCGCCGCCGACTTTGTCCGGCGTGCTGAATGAAACCGAAAATTTTGAGGGAGATCACCGGCAGCACGCACGGCATCAGGTTCAGAATGAAACCGCCGAGAAAACCGAAGAAAAGGAACTTGGCGAGACTGCTCGACTCAACCGAGCCAGAAGCGGTTACCGGCGGCGACCCGCTCAAGGACCACGCATTCCGACCCGGGTCATTGTCATTACCGCCGAAAACGACGACGCCATTCAGGGACGACACATTTTTGTCTGTAGTTTCAATCGGCACCCGGAAGGTGGTTTTTCCGTCAGCCCCCCGTTCCGTTTTCGGGTGACCAACGACGACGTTCGCCTCGGGTAACGGGAAAAATTCAGCTGACGGATAATTTGCCAATGCGGCGCTGTTGACGACCAGGACAAGCTGGCCTCCATCGCGGGTCCAATTCGATCGGGCTACTTTCGCGTCCGGCCACGCCTGTGGAAGCGACCGGCGGTGACGCGAAAAAAGTTCCTCATTGGCGGGTTGGTTTTGCGCGGCGACCGGCAGGTCGAGTTTCAGATTGGCGCTGCCGGGAATACAAATCTTCTCGCAGACCAGCCAACTCACTTCCGCCGGCAATTCCACCGTTGAACCGGTGAATGAGGCCGGCGGCGTAATTTCCTGCAAGAGGAGAACTTCGTCATGGTAACCGTAGATTTGAATGTCGCCGGGCTCTACGAGGCGGAGTGGGATCGGCCATTGGATTTCCCCGACTTTCCATCCCTCGGGCAATTTCCATTTGATCTCCGTCGGGATGCCGGCGTCACCTGGAAATTTCCAATACGTGTGCCAGTTCGGAACCATTTGGAGGCGCGCCCCCACGGTGAATGGTTTTCCGGGAATGACCGCGCTGACATCCGCCACGAGACTTGCGCGAACGAGCTCGCGCCCTTCGTAAGTCTGGCCATAGCCGAGCGACGCCGCGGACAGAAAAAGGGCAGCGAACAAACCTCTGCTCATGCGCCGGCCGGCATTCATGGCCTTATTTAACACCGAGCCAACCTGACGGCAACGCGGCCTACGTGGCTCGGCCTATGCTGCATATGAGGTATGCGCAGTTCGGTTGTTATCGCGGTTTTGGCAGGATTGACCTGTGTTTTTGTATTCCAAAAACAGCGCGAGCCGGCCAAACCCGCTCCCGTCCTCGTCCCAGTCACCGCCGCGAGTGTCGCCCCACGACCGGTCAATCCCCATAACTGGATGAAGAACGCGCTCGACCGCACAAACGACGTCAAACGCCAGGTCGCGCAGCAGCGTGCGGCAGACGGAACCAGGTAGCGATCGCTACTTGTTGTTTTTCTCGGCGATTTTCTGCCGAATCGCGGCCTTGAATTCCGCCTTCGAAAGCGCTTTGCCCGAAACCGCTGCCTTTTCGTCCTGACCCAGCTTCGCGAGGTCGGCTACGAGCGCGCCATTATCCTTGGCGACTTTTTCGTTCGCACCGTTGTCATCGGCTTGAACGTGGAAACGTCCATGCATGATACCCACGAGCGGAATGAACTGGGTCCCGTTGTGCTCGACAAACAGGATGTCGCGGTCGCCCACCTTGAACCGCGGTGCATCGGTCACCTCCATTGTCCGGCCGTCGACCGTGCCGCCAAGCATACGGATCGTGTACTCGGCGCCGAGCGCTCCTTTAATCGGATCTTCAACCTTCAGGGTAACGTAAGTCACGATGTGGCGTTCCGCTCCTTCGCCGGTCCATTCGGATCGGAGACCGGTCACGGTGCCTTCGAAAATCATTTCGGCCTGGCTGACAAGCTGGTCGAATGTCGGCGGAATGACCGTCGTCGCTCGCGAGGAAGAGAGGGCGAGAGTTGTGCAGGCGACCAGGAAGAATAAGCGAAGGAGTTTCATAATCGGATCCTTATTGAGGGCTAAATTTCGCACGAATTCGGCCAGACATCTAGGGGCTGATGATCGCTATTACGGATCGAGATCAAAAACTTCAACGAGCGCGATGCCGGAAGTGCCGTCAACTCCGCGCACGATCGCCGTGTAATTGCCGGACGTGAGAGTGGCGACGATTGCCGACTCGAGCGCATTTACCGGCGGGATCGTTGACGCGATGATATCGTTCGTTTGAGAGCTGTTCGGCCAATCGTCGCATACGGCCAAAAGGTTACCGGAACCGTCGCGCAATTCCAGAACGGGGTCGGCGAGCGCCCCGGCGATGGCATTAACCCCGGCCCCAAGGGAGGGACCAAGCGCACGGATGATGACTTTCTTCGAACCGTTTTGGACGATGAGACCACCGATCATTGGCTCGTCAATCGTTCCGACTTGTCCGCGGGTTGAAATGTTCACGAGGCGAGTTCCGTTCGTATCCACCTCATAAGCCTCGACCAGGCCGTTGCCGACCGCATCGCCGTATCCGCTGACGACCGCGGTGTAATTACCTGGCGCGAGCGTCACGAGCAAAGCTGCCTCGAGCGCGTTGCTCGGAGCCACTCCGCTCTGCCGGATTTGGGCACTTTGCGCGCCGTCCTGCCAGTCGTCGTTCGAGGCAACAACGCCACCAAGCGCGTCGTGAACTTCGAGTTTCGGATCGGACAGAACGTTGGCAACGCCGCTCGCGGCCAACGATGGGCCGATTGCGGGCAGAATCAGCGTCTTTGATTGCGAGCCTTTGACGATGAATCCACCAATCAGGACATTCTGGCCGGTTCCGACTCGCATGCGGGTTGAAATGTTTGCCAGGTGACTGCTTGAGCTTGGAGGAGTGGCCGTAGGCGCCGGGGTTGGCGTCGCTGTCGGCGTCGGCGTAGACACCGGCGCACCGTAAAGGAATTGGCCGCCCGCGATGTCGTCCGACGCGAGATCTTCCTGGTTGCTCACGATCGAGTTCATCACGGCCGTAACGTGCTGGCCGCCCGTGTCCGGATGCCCGAGACCGAGGGTATGCCCGAGCTCGTGGAGAAAGACGCGGCGAATGTCGGCGATGGCGACACCGTGCGGAACGAATTGCAAGGGACCCCGGTAGGAATCGAAAACGGCGGCGCGGTTAAAGAGCGTGTCCGATTCCAACATGTTGGAGCCGGAGCTGGTGTAGTAAGTCACCGCCAGCGTGCTTGCGCCGAATGATTGGCCAAAAACCGAATTGGAAAACACAACCGCATTAACGCGGTCGCCTGAAGTGACCGGCGCCTGCGGATTGAGAGTGTTGGTGATCCGAACGCGGCCGAGGACTTGATTCCACGTGTCGGCCACAGGAAGAACGGCATCGTCCCATGAAGTGTTCCCATCCTGGAGGGTGCGGCCGGCGCTACCGAGACCGAGCTGAAGGGTAACGACAGTGCCTGAAGACCAGCTCTTTCCTTCAAGGACGTATCCATTGGCGGCGGGTGCCTCAAGGACGAGAGCGCCGATGCACGCTGCGGTCGCACGCAAGGCAACCGGACGAGCAAAAAACGGGTGGAGAAGCATGCCGAAAAGGCGCATCCGGGTTAATTAGCAGGTAGCGTACGCGAACTGAACGAAGGGGTCGGTTTTTTGCAAAATTCCCGTAAAAACGGCGGAGCTTATGAAACGCCGCGTCGTACCGTCAAGCGCGGTTTGCTCAGGGAACGAGGAAGATTTTGCCAGAATAAGGATCCTTCACCTTCTGGCCCGGGGTGTACCCGGTAACGTCAACGTAACCGCCGCTCGGATCGAACGGACTGAAGACGTAACCGGGCTTACCGGGAACCGGCTTGGCTGTCGGAATTTGCGCCTGGGTGGAACTGTTCCGCGAGGGGCTCGGCGATGGTTTGGTTCTCTCCGTTACCGTCGCCGGTGATGATCTCGGACTGGCATTTGGGCGAGGCTGCGTTTGCGTCGTGGTGCGACGGTTCGCTTCTGGCGTCGAGGTCGTCACTGTCCTTCCCGGCGTGGTCACCGTGTCGGTAGTGACGGTTGTTGTCGCGGTCGGATGGCTTTCGGCATCGATATGCCGGCGAACGTAGTTGGCTGGCGCATCC
The DNA here is from genome assembly GCA_045809825.1 of Chthoniobacterales bacterium. GTDB lineage: Bacteria > Verrucomicrobiota > Verrucomicrobiia > Chthoniobacterales > UBA10450 > AV80. The sequence goes on from JBJMXC010000249.1 coordinate 8,852, forward strand.
AGAACGCGAAACGAGCTGACGGCGACGTCGTGAGCGGTCCGGCAACCGGTGAAAAAGAGAACGGCGAGAAGGAGACATCCGGCCGGTTTCACGAGTTACATTTATTCGGCATCGCCAATGGCTACCAGAGAATTCCTCACGTCCGTGACAAAATCCTCGATGGCCTTTTCACTCGTGGCCCAGGAGCACATCAATCGATAAACGTCGGGCTCCATGAATTTATAAAAGCGCCACCCGCGATCATTAAGTTCGCGAACGATCTGTTCGCGCAGTCGGAAAAACATCGCGCTCGCCTCACATGGAAAAACCGGTTCTATCCCGAGCGCTTCGGACAGTTTCCGCGCGAGCTTTTTCGCGCAGTTGTTTGCATGCCGTGCGTTTTCTAGCCATGCATCGCCTTCGAGGAGCCCGACCCACGGCGCTGCGAGAAAACGCATCTTGGAGGCGAGCTGTCCCGCCTGTTTAGCCCGATAATCAAATTCCCCGGCGAGATCTTTCCGAAAGAAAATGACGAGCTCGCCGGCGGCGGTGCCGTTTTTCGTTCCGCCAAAACAAAGCACGTCAATGCCCGCCTCCCACGTGATCGCTCGAGGGGCGCAACCCAAAGCCGCTGCGGCGTTGGCAAAACGCGCTCCATCCATGTGAACGAGGAGCGACTTTTCGCGCGCAAAGGCGGACAACGTCTCGATTTCAGCCGGTTGATAAAGTGTGCCGAATTCCGTCACCTGCGTGAGGCTGACCACTCGCGGCTTCGGAGAATGGACGTCGCGATATCGCTGAAGTGTGGCGCGCACCGTATCCACATCCAGTTTGCCGTTGTCGCCCTGGATAGGAATCAGTTTCGCGCCGCCAGAGAAAAATTCCGGCGCACCACATTCATCCGTCTGGCTGTGCGCGTATTCATGACAAATGACGCCGTGATACGAACGGCAAAGCTGCGCCAGGGCGAGCGCATTGGCGGCGGTTCCGTTGAACACCAGGAACACCTCGCAGTCGGTCTCAAAGATTTCGCGGACCCGCGCTACGAGGCGACGCGTCCACTTATCGTCGCCGTAGGAAACCTCGGCGTCGGTATTCGCAGCCCCCAACGCGGTCCACGCCGGTGGACAGACCGCCGCGGTGTTATCACTGGCAAATTCGAAACGCTCCTTCGGACGCGCCATGGCGCGTTTCTCCTACCCGTGTTCTGCCTTGCGAGCAAACCTGCGCCCGGGCGGATTACCTCACAAAAAAAGCAGCCCGGCTGGGAGGGCAGCGTTCGCCGCCGGCCCTCCGCCAGGCTCATCCTCTACTTCGCGTCCCCTAGCCTCTATGTGCAACCGCGCAGGAGAAAAAACAAAAACAGGATCGGAATCGGAATCCCCAACAACCAAAGCAGAATATAACCCGTTGCACCCAATTGCTCGATTCGCTCTTTCAGTTTCATACCCTTTTAGCCTTTCGCTTCGTCATTTAAATTTCGTAAGCGGCGGGCTCTTTGAGTGTCTATTCCGCGAAGATTTTTCGGCGCAGCATTGGCCTAACGAGTCGTCTTAAAGCGCTCGCCACGCGCTCTCAGTTCTGTACCTGGGTCTCGATTGCGTCGAGATAGACCGAAATCGGATCGTGGCGAGCGTGTTCCGGTCTTGCGGCCGCGTCCGCGGCCTTCAGATAACCGGAGAATGCCCCGCTCGGTCCTGACACCCCCGTTGCCTCGAACCAATTAAGGTAATCATCGATCTTGCGCATTTTTAACGTCAGCGCCTGGCGCGCTTGCCCGAGGCGATCCAGCCGCTTTGCCATGCCTCCGGTCTTTCCACGGGCAAGGACCGCGCTGACTTGCGCATATTCGGCAATGATCGGCGCGAAAACAGGATTTGCTTCAAGGCCAAGTGCGCGCAGTTCCTGCGCAAGAAAGGTCAGCGCGACCCTCGCAGCGGGCTGTTTCACAAAATCCGGGAACTCCTCGAGCCTGTAAGTTTTTGATTTCGTTCCGTCGCCAATCCCGATCCGCAGCTTGTCCTTCAACGCTCGCTCGGTCTCCGCGTTGCTCAACAATCCGTAGGGTTGGCGAGCCGAAGCCCGGGCAATTTGTTGTTGCCACATCTTTTCCGCGTTCCGTGATTCGAGTATTTCAGAAAACTGTTTTTCCAATTCATCGAGCAAATCCGTCGAACCCGAAGGTAACGCAGCGATGAACCGCGCCAGCCGTCGCTGCCCCTCCGCGGTGCGAGCAAGCCAATCGACGAGCGCGACCGAATAGGCGCCGTAAAGCAGGCGGCCCGGGTCATCCAGGAGATTGCGCCGCTGTCGCAAAAACTGTTCTAACGGCAGCACGGTCCCCGCCGCCACCGGTAACGCCAGCAAACTCGCCACCCGCTCGCGTGACAAATTGGATTGCGCGGCCGGCACTCCCTCCAGCAGCCAGTCCGGCGGTGAAATGTAGGCTGTCCCTGCAGCCAGGTTCGACTGTCCGCGGTACATCATTTCGATGATAAGAGCGCGCAGGATTTCCCGCCGGACCTCCGGAGCGCTGATCTTCGGGTCGATCACCACGTCCAATTGCAGCTTCAGTCCGAACCCTGTTTGCCCAACATTTACCGCGAGCCGCGGTGCTTCCGGCAGGTTCGCCTGGACGAATTGAGCGTTAATGACGATGGGGGTCGTCCAGTTGTCAGACGCGTTGAGCAGTGCGAGCAATTCGCGCTTCGTCCGCTCGGCCAGTTCACAGATCGCGCCCCGCACTGGCACTCGGGTCCCGTAGACGATGAATTGCCGCGTTGTGCTGATGCTCTGCTCGACCGGCCCGGCTACTCCGGGCGCGTCCGCAACCAAAAACAGGGCGGAGCCCAACGCCAAAACGCAAGTTTCGCGGAACCGGGGGGTCACCGATGCACGCTGGCAAATCGCGCTTGAGAAAGCGAGGCAAATACCGGCAAATTTTTTTTAGTTTTTGACGTAATAATCGCAACTTTTTCCGATTCCCGCCGTCTAATCAGATGGAGCTAATTATATGAAAACAACCAAACTTCTTATCATCGCTCTCGTGCTAAGCGTGATGGCGGTATCGACCGCTGGCGCGCAAACGTTTACGAGAACCAGTCACTGGCGCCATCACAGCCATTATTACAGGCCGCACTCGAGCTTCTCTTTTGGCATCGGGCTCGGTTATCCCTATTACGGTTATGGTTATGGATATCCGTACGGCTACGGAGCGTATCCCTACGGCTACGGGTATGGATATTATCAGCCGCGCACGGCGGTTTACGCCGACGTCAACATCACCGACGACGCGACTGTCGCGGCCGTGCAGCGCCGGCTCAAACGTGCCGGCTATTATCATGGCAGCGTTGACGGCGTGATCGGCGAGGGAACCCGCAGCGCCATCCGCGCCTTCGAACGCAACAATGGTCTCCTGGTCGACGGTAGAATCGACCGCCAGTTGCTGCGGACGATGGGCTTAAGCTAAGGCCGAAAAAATCCTTGGGTTGGCGTTCGGCCGGGTCGCGTGAGCGGCTCGGCCGGACGTTCTTTAGGCCTTCGGCGTTAAGACCACCGCCTGCGGGTGGAATTCGATCGCCCCCATCTTAGAGACCGCTTTTCGCTCGCGGTCCAGCGCGCCCCAAAGATCGGCGAACAGCGGGTCCGCGTATTTCATGAGGAGAGGGTGAATCGGCAACCGCCCAATACTTCCACCGTTATTCGTTGCGGTGAGCTTGCCGTCCTGCAGGGTGACCTTCGAAGACGTGGCCGTGAAAATGGAGAAGCCGAACAACGAGCGTTGTGCTATCACGCGGCAAACGTTCTCGTCAAAATTTACAATCGCGCGCTCGAACGTAAGCGTCTTGTTGAGCGCGGCCTTTTTGCTTCGCAACGCGCTCGCCAAATAGGCGTTTACCTGGGCTTCGGTGTAATGAAGTGGCGTTACGTTGTGGTTGAGCACCGCATTTTCCAGATCGAGATTAATTTGCGGAGGAAAATCTCCGGTCTTAGGAGGCTCCGGCACGTCCGGTGGCAGAACCATTTGGATGATTGCGGCCAGGGCGAACGCGCCCAGAATAAACTTGCTGACCTTGAAAAACATCAGGCGCATCCTCGCGCGCTGCGGATCCAGCATCATTTTCAGGCGGCGCTGCGTTTCCTTCGCGTCCTCGCCTTTGGGCGCGGTTTTCGCCAGCGCTGTCCGATCGAGGCGCGCCCCGCAGTCGTGACAATAGATCCGCTCCGGTTCGTTCTCGCGGCGGCATTCCGGACAAACGAGTTTAATCATTCCGCCGCCTGTTTCTTTGGTTTCGATTCTGTCGTCTTCGCCGGCGACGCCGCTCCAGGGCTCGCCTTGCCTTCCTTCGAAGGCTTGTCAGCCGTAGTCGTGCTGGCCGGTGCGTCTTTCTTCGCTGCTTCGCGATAAGAATCGCTTCGGTAATCCGTAATGTAGAAGCCCGAGCCTTTAAAGATCAGCCCGGCGCCCGTTCCGATAAGCCGCTTCACTTTGCCATGCCCCCATTTTTTTTGGCGGCAAAGCTCCTTTGGGCACTCCTGGAGCGCGGAATCGCGCATGGACTGGACGATTTCAAAAGTGCCGCCGCATTTTTCGCAAGAGTAGTCGTAGGTCGGCATGAAAAAGAAAACGGGCGGCGAACGGTCGCCAATTTTGTCCGAGAAAAAGCAGAATACAAGCCACTGTCCTCTCGTCTGATCCTTCCTGACCACCCCTCGCCGGAGGTGTGGTCACCTTGACTTTCCACTTTCCGAGCGTTAGAGGCCTCTCCGATTTTTATATGCTGCATTCAACTTTTCGCCGTTCATCAATGGTTTTTCTGGCAGGCGCCGCCCTGGCCTTAATTGGTTGCGACGGGGACGACCCGCGAGTCGCTCAGTCGCAGTATCTCGGAGGCGTTTACGGGAACAATCCTGTCTCCAGTTCCGCGCCGCGCGACAGCGTCTCCTACTGGGACGGCGACGGCGTCTCGGGAAGTCCGTCGATCAAAATCAAGCTCAGCGAGCAAAAGGCGTATTTCTACAAGGGCGGTCAGCTCGTGGGCATCTCGCAGCTTTCAACCGGGCGTGAAGGGATGGGGACAACGACTGGATCGTTCAAGATCATCCAGAAGGACCAGAACCACGTCTCCAGCCAATACGGCGATTACGTCGATTCGGCTGACAACGTCGTGTCAGCGAACGTAGATGTGGGCAAGGATCCGAAACCGCCGGGCACTCATTTTAAGGGTGCACCGATGCCCTACTTTATGCGGATCGTCGGAGGAACCGGCTTGCATGCGGGCTACCTGCCTGGCTACCCAGCTTCGCATGGTTGCATTCGCATGCCCGAATTCATGGCGGAAAACTTCTTCCGCTCTGTCTCCGTTGGGACCCCGGTCACGGTCACCCACTGACGCCGGCTCCGCAGAACGCGAAGCCTCACGGCTTGCACTTCCGGTTGGGCGGCGACATGATCATTTTCCCGCACACGCGTCATGATCATCATAACCCAGCCGAATGCCACCGAAGACCAAATTGAGAGGGTCGTCGCGCGCGTTCGGGAATTTGGACTGGACGCCCAGGTCAGCCGAGGCGCCTCTCGCGTGATCATTGGCGTAATTGGAGCGGAAGATCGGATTCGCGAGAAACCACTGGCAGCTATGCCGGGGGTCGAAGCGATTGTCGCCATGGAGAACGCCTACAAACTCGCTTCCTACGAATTCCGAGGCGCTGCTTCCCCCGTTTCGATTGGCGGGGTGAAGATCGGCGGCGACGAAAAGGTGGCGCTGATTTGCGGGCCTTGCGCGGTCGAGAGTCAGGAACAAATTTCCTCGCTCGCTAATGTTCTCCAGGAACTTGGCGCTGATATTCTCCGCGGCGGCGCATTTAAACCGCGCACTTCACCCTATAGTTTCCAGGGTTTACGCGAGGACGGCCTTAAGTTCCTCGCCGAAGCGCGCCGGCAAACCGGCCTGCCTGTAATCACTGAAATCATGGACGCACGCGATCTGGCGATGGTCGAGAAATATGCGGACTGCCTCCAGATCGGGACGCGAAACATGCAAAACTTCTCGCTCTTGAAAGAGGTCGGTCGCAGCCATCTCCCGGTCCTGCTCAAGCGCGGTTACAGTGCGCGAATTAGCGATTTGATCATGAGCGCTGAATACATTCTCAGCGAAGGGAACATGAATGTGTTGCTTTGCGAGCGCGGGATCCGGACGTTCGAAAACGCAACCCGGTACACCCTCGACCTGAACGCGGTCCCGCTCTTGAAATCAAAAACGCATTTACCCGTCGTGGTTGACCCGACTCACGGGATCGGCCTGCGCGATTTCGTGCCGCAAATGGCTCTCGCGGCTGTCGCCGCCGGCGCGGATGCCGTCATGATTGAGGTCCACGATTCGCCGCAGCTCGCCAAGAGCGACGGCGAGCAGGCGATTCTCCCGGAAGTATTTGCCGATCTTGTCCCGCGCCTGCGCGCCGTGGCCGAAGCAGTTGGGCGGCGAATGTAATTCGGGCGATTTGAAGTTCGCCCGGTTCCGGCGAACCATTTGCCGGTGGAAGAATCGGCCCACGATCAACTTCCTTCCATCGTAGCGCAGGCTGGTCCGATCTCGCAGAAAATCCGCGCGATCGCGGGAGGCCTACGCCCTGTCACCTTTTCGCACGTCTCCGAACCTGCCCAGGCCCTCCTGGTCGCCGCCCTTGCCCGCGAAATTTCGAAAACGATTTGGATTCTATGTCCGAACATCCGATCCCAGGAGCTGCTTTATGAAAGTTTGCTCAACTGGCAGCCGAACGCGCTCTTTCTTCCCGAGGCCGAAATCGCGGCTGTCGAAAACATCCTGCCCGACCCGGAAATCGCGGCGGAACGGCTGGCCTTACTCAACCGCGTTCAACGCGAGAAAGGTACGCACCTGATCGTCGCCACGCGCGCGGCACTCGAGCAAACGGCTCCGGACCCGGCGTCCCTGAATGCAGCGGTGCTCCTTCTGCGTCGGGGTAAACAAAATCCACTGGAGCGCATCATCACAGCGCTTACCGCTGCAGGTTACGAACGCGTTGCCCAAGTCACTACGCGGGGCCAGTTTGCCGTGCGCGGGGGCATTCTCGACATATTTTCTTGGCAGGCGTCGCGGCCAATCCGAATCGAGTACTTTGGCGACGACGTCGAATCGCTCCGGGAATTCGACGTCGATACCCAAACGTCGCTCCGCAATCTGCAAAGCGTCGAAATCCTGCTCGAAGCGGCCGAGACTCAAAACGCTTTCGTCCGCGATTATGTCGGCGCCGATCATTTGCGGCTCGCGATCGAACCCGGCGAAGACGAGACCGACGCCGAAATTCTGGTGGCCGAGGCATGGCTCGGGGGAAACGAGCCGGAAGATTTCCACGGTGCTTTCGACGATTGCGACATTGGCGATTTTGCCGTCGGCGATTTCATGCTGGTGGAAGCGAAGCGCAGCCAATTCGCCGCCCGCTTGCGCGACTGGAGCACCGGTGAATTTCAAGTCGTCATTTATTTCCAGACCGAAGGCGAGATCGAGCGCTTCCGCGAAATCATGGGCGACGCCATCGCCGGGATCGAGCTTCGGGAAGGCACCCTGCCGCGTGGATTTGTTTTTCCCGATGGAAAACTGGTTGTCCTATCCGGCGCCGAATTGTTCGGGCGCTATACCACGCATGGGAGACGACGTCTCCAGCGCGCCGAGCAACTCAGCCGCAACCGCGCCCAAATCGATTTCAGCGAGCTCAATGAGGGGGACCTCGTCGTTCACCTCGAACACGGAGTCGGTCGTTTCCTTCAGCTGACCCGCGTCCCCTCGCCGGCCGGGGAGATGCAGGAAGCGCTCGCTCTTGAGTTCGCGAACGATGCCCGACTCTACGTTCCGCTCGAACAGGCGTATCTCGTCTCGCGCTACGTCGGGGTCGGGAAAAAATCTCCGGCCCTGAGCTCGCTGGCGGATGCGAAATGGGCCCGGGCGAAGAAAAATGCTGCCGCTTCCATCTTCGATTACGCCGGGAAAATGCTCGCGGTCCAGGCGGAGCGTGAAACCCAAATCGGGCACGCTTTCGGTGCGGACACAAAATGGCAGCGTGAGTTCGAGCATTCGTTTCCCTTTCGCGAGACTCCCGACCAGCTCACCGCCATCGCCGCCACCAAGAACGACATGGAACGCGCGCGGTCGATGGACCGGCTCATCTGCGGCGATGTCGGGTTTGGCAAAACCGAGGTCGCAATTCGGGCGGCGTTCAAGGCGGTCATGGAAGGAAAACAAGTAGCCGTTCTCGCTCCCACCACGGTGCTCGCCCAACAGCACTTCGAAACGTTCCGGCAACGGATGCTCGATTACCCGGTCCGCATCGAAATGCTGAGTCGGTTTCGCTCCCACGGTGAACAACGCAAAGTCCTGGGCCTGCTCCGCGAAGGCGGCGTCGACATCGTTATCGGTACCCACCGCCTCATTTCAGGCGACGTTGTTTTCAAGGACCTCGGGCTGGTCGTGATCGACGAGGAACAGCGCTTCGGCGTCCTTCACAAGGAGAAGTTCAAGGAACTCTTCAAGCTCGTCGACGTACTCACGCTCTCGGCCACGCCCATTCCGCGCACGCTCTATCTCTCGCTCGTCGGAGTCAAAGATATGTCCACGATCGAGACCCCGCCGCTGAACCGCCTTCCGGTCGAAACCGTCGTCTGCGGCTACGACGAACGAATTATTCGCGATGCCATCAACCGGGAGCTCGACCGGCAGGGCCAGGTTTATTTCCTCCACAACCGCGTCCAATCCATCGAGAAGATGCGGGAGAAAATCGCCGACCTATGCCCGCGCGCCCGGGTGGAGTTCGGCCACGGCCAGATGGATGCGGACGAATTGGAATCCGTCATGGGCCGGTTCGTTTCTGGAAAGATCGACGTCCTGGTCTGCACG
>JBJMXC010000250.1:0-15573 GCA_045809825.1 Chthoniobacterales bacterium
CGAATGGGCGTGGGCCCGTTCCTGCGCGATCGTTGCCGCCCGCATCAGTTTCGGGTCGAGTTTCGGGTCGACCTTGGCGGCCGGATAAACGAGTTTCTTTTGCTGATATTCGTCAACAATCGGGGCGGAGACGGTCTTGCCGTTGCGATCCTTAAAGACAAACTGCGGCTTGAAACTGAGGCTGTCAGACTTGGCGGCGGAAGCCGAAAAAGCGACGCAAAAGGTGAAAACGACGGTGAGTAGGAGAGTAATTTTTCGCACGGAAGCGCCCCCTATGCACTCGATTGGGAGGGTGCGCAAACGATTTTTAAAGCTATTTTCCATAGAAAAAGTAAAAGTAAGGAGAATTCCTGGGGAAATACAGCAGGTTGCGGTCCGCGCCTCTCTCCAACCCCTCGCCTTGCGGCCAGTTACCCTCACAAATCCCATCCGAAAAAAGGTTGTCGCTCAGGTCGTATCCGCCGTAATCCGAGGGGCTTGTTGGACGTCTGCCGCTGCTCTCGCCGCCTGTGCGGCGCCGGATTCAAGGTTCCAGTCCACCGGCCGTGAGGCGGCCGTCCGCACCGTGTATGTAGTCAATCACGGCACCCTCCACACCGGTCTCACATTAAAAATTTCCGACATCCCGACCCGCGATCGCCTAGCTGGGAACAATTATGGCGGCTCTATATATACAGAGGTCGGCTGGGGCGACGACGATGGCTACCGCAGGCCTCTCACCCCCGGCATTGCGCTCAAGGCGCTGAGCGGCTCCAACCGCACCGTCGTCCTGACCCAGGCATTCAGCCGATCGCCCGTCCGAAATTATTCCGATCCAAAATTCACGGTCCTTGCGATCGAACTGTCGGAGCCAGGATTCGGGCGTCTTTGGCGCCATATCAACGAAACCTACGCCCGCGATTCAAAGGGGCGGGTCATTCCGCTAGGCGGCGGGTGGTATCGGGCCCGAGGCACTTACTCCGCGTTCAATACCTGCAACACTTGGATCGCGGTCGGTCTCCAGAAGGCCGGATGCCCAATTTCCCCCTCTTTCTGTTCCCTGCCGAAACAACTCCTTGGCCGGGTCCGTCCTTTCGCCCGGGTCATTAAGGCGAGTCGTTAAAAGCGTAGACAAAAAAACAACGCGGCGGCGTTCTCCTATTGACATTCTATAGGAGTCCGACGAAATCCTTCCTACAGAATATCTATATGAGCAATCGCGATGATGCATTTACGACCGACCTTCTCCAGGGAACTCTGGACCTTCTCGTCTTGAAAGCGCTGTCCGCCCAGCCACTCCACGGCCTCGGCGTCTCCACTCGCATCAACCAAATCACGAAAGGCACCTTTGACGTGAAGCCCGGCTCGCTCTTCCCAGCGCTTCACCGGATGGAGGAGGCTGGCTGGCTCAAAGCCGAATGGGGCGAATCGGAAAACAATCGCCGCGCAAAATTTTACAGCCTCACGAAGTCCGGGCGCCGCCAGCTCGAAACTGAGACCGAGGACTGGGAGCGGATCTCGGGCGCGATCGGGAGCGCGCTTCGGACGACGTAATTACCAGATGAGCCTGTTCTCCAAGAGCGGCAGTCTGATTCGGAACACGATGCGCAAAGAACGGATCGACCATGACCTGAGCGAGGAAGTGGGTTCGTACGTCGAACTTTTAACGGAGAAAAACATGAAAGAAGGAATGAGCGAAACAGAAGCGCGCCGGGCCGCGCTGATAAAAATCGGCGGCGTGGAACAGGTGAAGGAGGAAGTGCGGTCCGGCCGTGCCGGGTTTGCGATCGAGACTTTTTTCCAGGATTTGCGCTACGGTTTCCGATCCCTCCGCAAGAAACCGGGATTCACCCTCACCGCGATCATCGCCCTCGCTCTCGGGATTGGCGCGAACACCGCGATTTTCAGCGTGATTAACGGCGTGCTCTTGCGCTCGCTCGACTACGCACGCCCCGATCGCATTGTCATGATTTGGGAACGCTTCGCCCAGAACCCCGAGCACCAGAACGTCGTCTCACCCGCCAATTTTCTAGACTGGCAAAAGACGAGCCGCTCCTTTGAAAAAATGGCGGCGGTTTGGGACCTGCGTCAGAACATCACCGGCTCGGGCGACCCCATTGAAGTGCACGCCCAGTTCGTGTCCGCAGGTTTTTTCCCGACCCTCGGCGTCCGACCTTTCATCGGGCGCTGGTTCACGGACGAGGAGGACCGTCCGGGCGGGAATCTCGTCGCGATCCTGAGTCATAAGATTTGGCAGGAGCGCTTCGGGGGCGACAATGCTGTGCTCGGCCAACAGGTCCCGATCAGCGGCCGCCTTTTGACGATTGTCGGAGTGATGCCGCCGGGGTTTCATTTTTTAAACGACGAAGTCCAGATCTGGAGACCGATCGCCTTCGATCCGGCGCAGGATTATCGAAAAACCAGCGGCCGATTTTTGAAGTGCGTTGGGAGGCTCGCGCCGGGCGCAACCCTGGAGCAGGCTCAATCGGAGCTCAACGTGATTGCGTCGCAGCTCGCGCAACAGTATCCGAGTTACAACGCGACCTGGAGCGTTTCTCTCACTCCAATTCGCGAGCAAATCGTCGGCGACGTCCGGCACACTCTGCTCGTGCTCCTCGCCGCGGTCGCTTTCGTCTTGCTGATCGCCTGCGCAAATGTCGCCAACCTGCTTCTGGCCCGTGCGGCTTCGCGTCAGCGCGAGCTCGCGTTGCGCGCGGCGCTCGGCGCGACCCGCAATCGATTGCTGCGTCAGCTGCTCACAGAAAGTGTGTTGCTAGCCCTCTGCGGCGGGATGGTCGGTATCGCGCTCGCCTATTGGGGCGTCGAACTGTTGAAAAGGTTCGGGCCGGACAACATCCCGCGGCTGCATGATATCAGTATCGATCCACGCGTGCTTTTGTTTACTTTCGCGATCTCGTTGCTCACCGGGATTGCGTTTGGCCTGGTACCGGCGCTCCAGGCCTCGCGCGCCGATGTGAACGACGCTTTGAAGGAGGGCGCACGCGGCAGCACCGGCGGACGCGGCGCGTTGCGCAATCTATTTGTCGTGGCTGAAGTCTCGCTCGCTCTGGTCTTGCTCATCGGCGCCGGGCTCATGATTCGCAGCTTCATGCGTCTCCATCAGGTGAAAACCGGGTTTGAGAGCAACCGGGTCCTCACGATGCGGGTGCAGCTTCCGGGCGCAAAATATAAGGAGGACCAGCAGCGCCTCGCGTTTTTTAAACAAGCGCAGGAACGCATCTCCTCGCTGCCGGGCGTAAAGGTTGTCGGGTCCATCAATTTTCTCCCCCTGACTGGAATGGCCTCAAATACCGCCTTTCACGTCGTGGGCCAGCCGCAAGCGGCACCTGGCCAGGAGCCTGGCACGGAGGTGCGGGTAATCTCCGGCGCGTATTTCGGCGCGATGGGCATTCCGCTCCTCAAAGGCCGGCTCTTCGACGAACACGACGGGCCCGATTCTCGCGTCACGATCATTAATGAAACGATGGCCAGGAAATATTTTCCGAATGAAGATCCGATCGGGAAACAGCTCTCCATTTCCTGGGCGCCGCCCGAGGAGGGAAAACCGCAACCCATCGACGAAATTATCGGCGTAGTCGGCGATACGCGCGAGACCGCGCTGGACCACGACCCGAACCCCGCGATTTACTGGCCGCTCGATCGCGAATCGTACCAATTCATGACGTTCATCATCCGCAGTGCGATTGAGCCAACGCAGCTCGTCGCGAGCGTACAGCGGGAGATCCGCGCGATGGACCCCGATCAGCCCCTCGCCGACGTTCGAACCCTCGAGCAGGTCGTCGCGAAGTCCATCGCGCGTCCGCGATTCGACATGATGCTGCTCGGTATTTTCGCCGCAGTGGCGCTCGTCCTCGCATCGGTTGGCCTCTACGGCGTTATGAATTATTCGGCGACTCAGCGGACGCAGGAGATCGGAATTCGAATGGCGCTTGGCGCGAAATCCGGCGACATCCTGCGACTCGTAGTCGGCCACGGAATGAAGCTGACCTTTGCCGGCATCGTTATCGGCATCATTGCATCGCTCGCCCTCACCCGGGTGATGACGAACCTTTTGTTCGGGGTCACCGCGACCGACCTGACGACGTTCTTCGCGGTCTCCACAATGCTGACGGTTGTGGCGCTTCTCGCCAATTACATCCCGGCCCGGCGCGTCACCCGCATCAATCCAGTTGTCGCGTTGCGCTACGAATAACCAAATGTCGACACCGTAACCTTCGTCGGAGTGCCGCTCTGCCTTCATCACGATCGCCCTCCTCGCCGGCTACCTCCCCGCTCGCCGCGCCACCCGCATCGATCCGATAAGCTCGCTTCGTTACGAATAGTTTCTTCGGCGCCACACAAACGTAACCGAGGTCTTACGGCGGCCGATCACACGATCGGCAGATCGAGCTCGAGTGGGGGCGTGGTCAACAGTGTCATTGAACGACTTACTATTCCCGTTTTCGATCTGGAATTGAAAGGCCATCGGGCGTCCTCCGGCGAGTTCAATGCGCTGTGAATAACCCAAGGCTTGTCTCGCGGTCCGCGCGGTTGCTAAACTCGCGCCCATGAAGACCCTACGCTTGAGCTTCCTCCTGGCGCTGGCAACCTGCTTCGCCGGGCTTATCCTCCATGCCGAGACCGAGCCGCTTCGCAACGATCTCGGCACCTACACACGCAAAGTCACAACCAAAAATCCGAAAGCGCAGCGCTATTTTAACCAGGGCCTCGCTTTCATTCACGGTTTCAATCATGCCTCCGCCATCCGTTCGTTCCAGGAAGCGGCCAACGCGGATCCGGGCTGCGCGATGGCGCATTGGGGCGTCGCGCTCGCGGCTGGGCCGCACATCAATTACCCGCTCCTCCCACCGCCCATGGCCGAGCTGGCCTGGAAGGAACTGACCCTCGCCCAACAACACGCCGATAAAGCTTCGCCGGTCGAACGGGATTTGATTGAAGCGCTCGGCAAACGTTATGCGAATCCGCCGCCGGAAGATCGGACGGCGCTCGACCATGCCTACGCCGATGCGATGCGTGAAGTCTGGAAAAAATATCCGAAAGACCCGGATGTCGGCGCGTTTTTCGCCGAGTCGATGATGGATTTAAGTCCGTGGAACCAGTGGACCAATGCAGGCCAGCCGAATCCAGGCACGGAAGAAATCGTCGCGACCCTTGAGACGGTGATGAAAATGAACCCGAACCATCCGTTTGCGAATCACCTCTACATCCATGCCGTGGAAGCGTCGCAGCATCCCGAGAAAGCGGTGGTAGCGGCCAATCGTCTCCGCACTTTGCAACCGGGCCTCGCCCACAACGTCCACATGCCCTCGCATATTGATATCCGCACCGGCAACTGGCAGAAAGCGATCGACACGAATGCAAAGGCGATTACCGACGATCACAACTATTTTAAGTCGTTAGGCACCAAATCCTCGGGCCTCATTCCATTCTATGCCGCGCATGATCATCATATGCTCGCGTATGCCGCGCTCATGACCGGCCAAGGCAAGCTCGCCATGGAGAAAATCCGCGAGTTGCTCCGCGAAACGCCGCCGGAGTTCGTGAAAGCCGCCGCCGTGAAAGCGGAATCCTTCCTCGCCCTCCCGATGGAAGGCATGGTGCGCCTCGGGCAATGGGACAACGTTCTCGCCGAGCCCGACAATTATCCGGATTTCGCACCGTTCTCGCGCGCTTTCCATCACGCGGCGCGCGCGATTGCGTTCGCGGCCAAAAAGCAGCCGGAAGAGGCGCGGAAAGAACAGGCGAAATTCAACGAGCTCACGCCAGCGATCCCGAAAGAGACGGAAGTCGGCAACAATACTGGAGCCGACATCGTCGCCCTGATCCAGAAGATGCTTGAAGCGGAGATCCAGGTTGCGGAAGGCAGGAACGACGAAGGCATCGCAGGACTGCAGGAAGCGCTGAAGATGGAAGACGCGCTCAAGTACGACGAGCCCCCGGCCTGGATGATCCCTATCCGCCACTCGTTAGGCGCAAATCTAATGAAGGCCGGCCGTTTCGCGGAAGCCGAAGAAGTTTATCGCGAAGATCTGCGCAGACTCCCCGAAAACGGCTGGTCGCTTTACGGATTGTCCGAAGCATTGAAGGCACAGAAAAAACCCGAAGCCGTGGCGATGAAAGCGAAGTTCGAAAAGGCGTGGGCGAAAGCCGACGTCAAGATCAACAGCTCCTGTCTTTGCCGGCCACTCGAAACCGCGGCGCGTTAACAGCGCCCACATTCCCGCCGTGGAACGACCCGCCATTTCGTCGACTGGGTTTCGGACAGCGTTTGTCCTGATCCTGGTTCTCGCGGTTTCGGTGCTCTTCCTTGCCGTCGCCTGGCCATTATTGAAGCCACTGCTGCTGGGCGCATTGTTAGCCAGCCTGTGTCGGCCCCTCTTCACCTGGATTTTGCGGCTGGTCGGCAACCGCCGGTCCCTCGCCGCCATGCTTACGCTCCTCATTCTCTTCGTCTTGGTGGCGGGGCCGATCAGCGCCTTTGTGGGCCTGGTCGCCTCCCAGGCGCTTTACGTGAGCGAGCAGGCGATTCCCTGGGTTCAGCAACACTTCGGGTCGGCCAGCGGTTTCAACGCCCACGATTGGATCGTCCAACGCTTTCCCAGGATGGCACCGCACGTTCCCGAACAGGCCCAAATCCTGGAAGGTGTCGGCCGGGCCGCGAAAGCTGCCGGCGTATTTCTCGTCGCCGGCGCTACTCAGCTCACCGCTGGCACCGCCGGATTTCTCCTCGACTTATTCGTGATGATTTACGCGATGTTTTTTTTCTTTCGCGACGGCAAAAAGATGATCCAAAAGATTTTTTATTACATGCCGTTGGCGCATGAAGATGAGCAGCAACTCCTGGAACGCCTGACTTCCGTCACCCGGGCGACGATCAAAGGAACGCTTGTTATCGGCATCATTCAGGGCGGCCTTGCCGGGTTGGCTTTTTGGGCGGCAGGCATCGGCGGCGCCGCTTTTTGGGGGACCATCATGATGGGCCTTTCGATTGTTCCTGGAATTGGCGCGGCGCTGGTTTGGGTGCCCGCGGTGATTTACCTGTATGCTGTCGGCCAGTCCCTCGCCGCGACTTTGCTGCTGATCTGGTGCGCGGCCGTCGTTGGAACCATCGACAATATCTTGCGTACGATCCTCGTCGGCAAAGATGCAAAAATGCCTGACCTGCTCATCCTGGTAGGCACACTAGGTGGACTCTTTCTCTTCGGACCGATCGGTTTCATTGTCGGGCCCATAGTCTGCGGATTGTTCCTAACCGTCTGGGAAATTTACGGCGCGACCTTTAAGGAAATCTTGCCGCCAGTCAGAAGCATCTGGCCGAGCGAGCCGAAGAAACCAGCTGGCGCGCTGAACGACTAATTCTTCTCAAGCTGGTCGCCGCGGCCACGTTGTAGCGTCCGGTGTCTCGGCGGATGCGACGAGGATGCGCTGTGACGCCGCGGGCTACAATCCGACTACAAAAGAGTCGCCTGCTCCGCCTTCGCAGCGCCAACACCGCCAAACTTCTTCACGAGGTCATCGAGCTTCGCGACGTAGTAATCGATGTTTTCATCCCGATTCTCCGGGTCGAAATCGCTGGCCAGCTTGGCGGCCTCGTAGGCGGCGACTTTCTTGGGTGTGGCCTTGATGTAGTAGCTGATTTGCTCCCCCGGCTTGTAGTTGCGCCCGCTTGCCAGGGCCAGTTCATAGGCCGCCGCCCGGTTGCGGCCGCCGGCGCCGATCTTGGCGCGATATTTATCCAGCGAATCCTGGAGCGTGTCCGTCTTCATCAGCATCTCGATGTTCCATTCGCCACCGCGAATCTTCTGCTCAAAGTCATCGCGCAACGCCGGAATCTTTTCCGGCTTTTCCTCCATTTGCAGCTTGATCATTTCCTCGAGAAAAACGCGTTGGAACTTTTCCAAGCCCCGCGATTTCAGCGCGCCGCCCTTGATGATGACCTCCGCCTGGCGGGTCAAGAGCGCATAGTTCTTCGCCTTGTAGCTGAACATCGCCTCGAATTGCTCGTCGAATTCAACCTCGATCCCCGGTGGCAATTCTTTCGCGAGCGCGTCGCGCAGTTCGTCCGGTTTCGCGTTCTCCGGAGGAACGAAATAGATTCCGTCGGTGTCGACCTCGATCACGAGCGCCCCGCGCGCGTTCAACCAGTCGATCATCTTTTGCAAAAGGTCGCGCCCGATCTGGGTGACACGCGCGGCCGCGTCGAAATCCGCAAAATGCCCCTGCGCGAAACCCAGGTAGCCATAGAAGCTGTTGATCAGGATCTTGAACGTGTTTTGCAGCGCATGAAAATACTGTTGCTGCTGACGATCTTTCGCCGCGCGCATGCTCGCCTTCGCCTCGAGCCGGAACGTCCGCAAATCCGTGAGGAGATGGCGAAAGATCTGGAGTTCATCCGTGGCCGGCCAGCAATCGAACTGCAACATGATGGAGGGATAGAGCGACGCGATATCGCAATGCCAGACGTTGCGAGCGACGCCGGTGAAAAAGATTGCGGTGTAGCCACCTTCGAATCCGCGCACCATCGGCATCTCCGGAATCGAATGCCGTTGCCGGTAATATTCGCGGAGAAAGAGGGCATTGATCCGGGTGGCGTTGCCCCGCACGATTACGTCCTGATAGTTGTAGGGAAAAATTTGCGCCTGGATGAAATAGCTCGGGCTGAGCAACTCGGCGACGGCGCGGGTCTCGCGAACGGCGCAGAGAGCACGTTTCCGAAATCGCTCGGAGCCTGCGGCATATTCGCGCTCCAGTTCTTTTCCCGCGAGGGACGACACCTCCGCCGAATCGCAGAGCCCAAAGTGCTGGGCGACGTCGATCCGCTCGAAGCCGGAAAGGCTCCGCATCCCGACGTCGTAGAAATGCGAGAGCAAAAACGTGTCGACGAAGTGCCGGCCATCGACGGCGAATTTCGGATAATCGATCGTCTTCTCCGCGATCTGGAGACGCGATGGACGCGACCGTAGAAAACCACCGCTGCGTCCCCAGTCGAGTTTCACTTTCGCCTTTCGGGCGCGGGCGACGAGGAGCGGCAGATCGAAACGAAACAGATTGTGCCCTTCAATCACGTCCGGGTCGCGCTCTTTAATGATGGCGGTCAGCTGCTTGAGAGCGGCGCGTTCGGACTCGTCGGCGTTGTCCGCGTCGACCACGATTAATTGTTCCCAACCGGCGTTGTCGGAGAGGGCGATACTGATCAGGCGCGCGTCAGTGCCTGAATCCTCGATTCCCGTGACCGAGAGAGCTTCCAATTGCAGCCGCCGGAGCTGTTCGAACGCCATGCCCTTGAAAAGCGTCCGACCAGTATGCGTCAGGTAATGCTGCACCGGATCGCTGAACGCGAAAAAACTGCGACCGGCACTTTTCAATCCGTTCCGAAGCGCGATCAGCTCCTTCCAGCTATTTACGCTAACCCGCCAGCCGTAGCGCAAATCGCCGGCAAGCTTCTCAGCCTCGATATTTAGGTCGGTGACGTCCGAATCGCACCAGACGAATGGCTGGAATGGCTCGGTGTCGCTGATGACCGAGCCGTCTTTTTCCCGCCGGTAAACCTTTACTGTCCCCGTCTCGCCGAGCTCGATCGCGACGATTCGCTCGGTCGGATCAGAACCGAAGAGCAGTTTGTTTTCTTCGAAAGCCACGCAGGAACTACGGTCAGAGTGTGGACGAATCAAGCCGCGCCACCGGCCGCTTTGGGTCAGCGCATCCCGCTGTCGCCGGTCCAACTGACTTTTGTCGTTTTGCCGGCCGTGACTTCAGCTTCGAAGCGCCAATGGCCGATCCTGGCTCCGCCGTCTTCCCTGAGGACGGTGTAATGGCCGGGAGGCAGGGAGACCTGAAATCGTCCTTCCGCATCGGTCGTGAATGAGGCCACTTTCGCGTCGTTTTTTTTAACGACGAATTCAATGTTCCCGGCTGGCGCCGCGCTCGGCTGATCCTTTCGGATCGGACCGGGGTGGCTGGGCGAAACCATGATTACTCCCTCAATGCCGGTGCCGGCTGGAGTCGGGCTTGTTTCTGCCATCAGGACTGGAGAAACCATCGCGCAGAGTCCGGCTGCAAGGATAGAATAGAATGAACCGTTCATTGGGCTGGGTCCGCTTTATCGAATTCAATCGCGCGCCATTCCTCGCCGGTGCGTCTGTAAGTGATTTTTACCCGGTAGATCTGTTCGGCGCTTGGCACTCGGCCGTTAAGATACTCCGTTCTTTGCTCCGGCGAAATCCAGGCGGTCAGCCCGCCCCCGATAGTTCCACCGGGGCCGGGATTAAATGCAGCGCGGAGCGCGACCGCAACTTCGCACGTGTTAGCGGCGCACGAAATTCGTTCGATCCGCATGCCTCGAAAGGCAAGTATCTCTATTCCTTCGGCAGGACACGTCGGGCAGTCGGCGGCAGGAGCGCGCGCCGGAACCACTTTTGTAGCGCGAACGAACGCAACGCAGTCCTCCGCGATCTCATCTTCGCGCGGCTTCTCGCCGTTCTCCTTTTCGGTCTGCTCTACTTTCTGCTCGGCGTTCGCGACGGGTTGAGGTGACGGCTTCTCCGAGCACGATGCAACAATAATGCTCGCCGCAACGGCAAGTGCCGCAGAACGAGCATTCATCCAATTAACATTGCGGGAATGCCGGCGCGGAATCGCCGCGCCGGCTTCCAAACTTCATCAATCTGACGCCCGGCAGCAAGCCGGTTCGTGATCTTGTTATTTGTGAACCAGGGTCGCTGTCGCTGTATGGCTGATCGTCGGAGTGCCGCCTGTGCCTGTCACCGTGAACAAATACGTTCCCTTCGCGACCGAACGGTCGGCTGTCACCGTAAGAGTCGAAGACGAACCAGAGGCTGGGTTCGATGAGAACCTCCCGCTCGCGCCCGCAGGGAGCCCGGTCACCGACATCGTCAGAGGCGCCGTGAACCCACCGGTTCGGGTAATCGCGACCGTGTAAGTGGCCGTGCCGCCAGAGCGCCCAATCGTCACCGACGAAGGACTGATGGAGAGCGAGAAGTTCGGGGCTGGAGTCGGGCTTGGCGCCACCGTTGGCGTCGGAGTCGGAGCCACGGTTGGCGTCGGTGTCGGACTCGGCGCTATCGTCGCCGTTGGGGTCGGACTTGGAGCTACGGTAGCTGTCGGCGTTGGACTTGGCGCGACAGTCGCGGTTGGGGTTGGACTTGGCGCTGCCGTTGCGGTTGCGGTCGGACTAGGCGCGGGCGTCGGCGTCGGATTGCCTGAGCAAGCGCCCGGTCCCGCGGTGTTGTCGACGAAACCAGAGACCGTTCCGCTGAACTGCGACGAGGTTGTCGTGCCTGTCGTGTTCACAACGATGACGAAGTTATGCTGCGCTGGAACAGTGAAGGAGTAGGTTGCGCTTCCGACTGTCGTTCCAAGGCCGCTAATTCCAGTGTCGCCGAGGTAGTTCGTACTCAGGTTCGCGGGATCATACGTCTGGTCATAAGCAGCACTTTCGATGTCGCCAGCGCCGCCCAAGGCGGCATTAATCGTGACGGTGAAGCAACGGGCCGCACCGCTCGTGTTCGCGAAAGTCCATTTTTTGTAATACTTCGTTCCCGCGAACCCGCCGCCGGGGCTGGCCTTGCCCGCACAGGTGCTCGGAACGCCATCGCGACCGAGCCGGTCAGCCTGGGTCAGATCAGTCGTGGTGAGCGAACTGGTCGGGATGGCCTGGTTAGCACCACCCGCACAACTCGGCAGGGTGAACGCAACGGTTTTGGTTCCGCTTGCGTAAGTCAACTGAAGCGAGAGGGCGATATCCGTCCCGCAAACGAACGTATCTGAAGTCGAGATCCTGAAAGGCGTCGCGTTCGTAGCGCTAGCGTCGATCGCCATGTTGGCATAACTCGAGTCCGCATCGAGAACGGTGACGCCTGGCGTGGTCGTACTGAGATGAGCCGAGACTGCGCTTTCGCTCGCGCACCCGTTGTTTTTCACACCGACGTTGAGTCTCACACATTCGGACTTGTTAACCACGCCGTTCCCGTTACCTAACGAGTCATCGATTGTATAGCTGGCCGTGTCCGGATTTTCCCACGTCGTCGATTTTCCCGCTAACTGGAGGTTTGAGCCGCCGGTCATCACGAAATTCTGCGTGACCGTGCCGCCACCCTGCGGCGCGACCGTGGCCGAGACGGGCGAAGCGCTGGCGCAATTGCGGTCGGCATCAGCAGCGCTCGCGGTGTAACTACCAGCAGGGACGATGATGTTGTAGACGCCATTCGCGTCGCTCGCGCCGGCATAGCCG
The DNA here is from genome assembly GCA_045809825.1 of Chthoniobacterales bacterium. GTDB lineage: Bacteria > Verrucomicrobiota > Verrucomicrobiia > Chthoniobacterales > UBA10450 > AV80. Next base: position 12,251 of record JBJMXC010000250.1, read on the forward strand.
TTGTTCAACGTCACCGTTACGCCGGAGACGGGCGCGCCGGTTTCAGACGACGTGATCGTCCCGGTCACCGTGCCGTAGGCGGCAGCCGCGGAAACGCACGAAGGGAATTTGTAGGTCGAGACACGGGTGGACCAGTTGAAGGCTCCGTTCGTTTTCAGGTATTCGTTGGTATAATAGAAGGTGCACTGGTCGATGGGATCGAGCGTCATCGACGTGTAATCGCCCCAGCGATTCCCGGCGCCGGCGGTTTGCACACCCAGACCGGCCTGGACCGTTGTCTCCGCGCCCATCGTGCCGGCAACATCGGTGGCCAGACGGCCCGTCATGTAAATGCCAGGCTTTACCGTCGTGCTCGATTTGCTGTAGCCGAGCGCGATGTTGCTATCCTTATCCATCGCGATTGACGACATGAAGCGGTAGCCGCTGTCGGGATCGAAAGTGCCGGACTGGAATACCGTCGGCGTCGTGGTCGAGCTGCCCGAATTTCTGAACTCCCACCATTTGACCGCGCCGTGCGCCGGGGTGCTCGCGCTACCAGGAACGCTGGCACTCGCCACCAGAGATTCCTGCGGAGCTGCCTGGGTTCCGTTGTTTCGATACGCCAGCCGATACATGAAATGGCCATTGAGATTGTCGAGGTAATCTGCGCCAACAGCTGGCGCTGGTTGCGGTACGCAATCACGATTCTGCTGGGCGGTAGTATTGTTCACGCAAGGCGGCGTGCTGATGCCGGTCGTGCTAATAACGGCGGAGGTCAGTGCAATCGAGGGAGTCGTTCCCCATGTAACTTTGACCCGGGTCGAGTCAGTCCGATTCGTGAATTGCGCATTCGGTCCGAGAATAAACTCTGCCTCGCCCGCCGGCGGAGGCGTCAGGCTGTCGAGGTCGGCTGGTAAAAACCCGTACTGAATTCCGACGCCATCTTTCGCGAGATCCGCCTGAAGTTTTCGCGCGGGTTGGCCAGCGATCATCTTGTCGCGCTCAAAGACATAGACGCGACCGGCGAGGTAGGATGTGCCGGCCGAATTGAAGACGTGAGCACTCATATAGTAGCCGTCCGGCCAGACAGCAGTGTGCGGGTAGTCGACGAAATTGGTTCCGTCGGTCAGGAAATCATACAGGTAATATGCGCCGGTTGCGTCTGACGTAACTGAAACAGCGACGCACTGGTGCGAAGCGCTTCCGGACGGACCGTCGACCACGAATTGCGACAGGACCCAGCGGCCTGCGAGGATGTCGTACGAAACAACCGGATCACCATCATTGTGCGAAGCGCAGACCCCGCCGAGCGCCTGGAAAAGCGTGGTGCCGGCGGCCGGCCCATACTGCAGCGCGCCAGTCGTTTTGTCGAAAACGGCGAAGCTCGTGTTGTTCCATTGCACGAATTGAGTCGCGCCGACCCGGCCATTCACATCCGGAGGATTGCTGGCCGGAACGAAGCCGCCAGTACCGGTGCCGACACCATCAAACCCCGAGCCCACCGGTGAAGGGGCGGAAAACTGTTGGCCTTGGGCGGTCTGGAGCGGGGCATCGAGGCCGCCGCTCTGGTTCGGAGGTGCGGGACGAATTGGTTCGGGATGATCGTGCTTCGCGGCCTTCGACGGGTGAATCGGAGCCATGTCGCGCAATTGGCCGCTGCGAACCGCCTCCACCGGGCGCACGTCATTGTGCGGGGCCGCGTACGAATTGGCGGCATCGCTCTGTGACACTGCCCGCGCAATCTCCGACGGCTCCCGGTTAAGCGCCGCGGACCCGCCGCCGCGACGCGAACTGGTCGCTTGCAACGAAGTTGTTTGGAGCGGCAAGGCCGAGGAAAAGGCGAAGACGCCGAGCAAAGCGCCCGCGGTGCAAAGGACCATGACGGTTAGTGCACGCAGGTTGACAAACGCGGCGCAATCGAAGGTTTTTCTATTCATGTAGTTAGTATTTGGGTGTGACAGCGAAGGGTTGCGGCGACAAAGAAATGAAGGTTGGCTTGGGGTTGTCGCGCAGGTCTAACGAGTAAAACGTTTTTACACTAAAAACCTCAAACTAATTATTCGACATTACGAAAATGTAACGGCGGCTTTTTTTGCTCCTCGATCCGGCCTTGGACGGGCTCGATGGTCTCGAGCCCAACAGCCGCGCGAACAATCCCATCCGCCGCCTCCGCGCGTGCGCTTTAAACCGCGTCTGCTATAGAGATGGCATGAACGCTCGCTTCACCGCCCTGCTCATCGCTCTCTCAGCTGCGCCTGCTTTCGCTCAGCAAACGCCGCAACAAATCGCCGACGCCGAGCTGCCGTCGCTCATCACCATCTACAAGGATCTGCATACCCATCCCGAGCTCTCGACTCACGAAGAACGCTCGGCCGCAATTGTCGCGAAGGAGCTCAAGGCGGCGGGTTGCGAAGTTACCGAAAAAGTCGGCAAATATGAGAAGCCAGAGCTGACCTGTTTCGGTGTGATCGGTGTGATGAAAAACGGCGACGGCCCAACCGTTGCGATCCGGACCGATCTCGACGCATTGCCGGTGCGCGAAGAGACCGGCGTTCCGTATGCCAGCACGGTCACGACTAAAAATGACGCGGGCCAGGAGGTTGGCGTCATGCATGCGTGCGGCCACGACATTCATATGTCCACCTTCATCGGCACCGCCCGCGCGCTAGGGAAACTGAAGGATAAATGGAAGGGCACGATTATTTTTATCGGGCAACCCGCCGAAGAAACGGTCGGCGGCGCGCGCGCACTATTGAAAGACGGGCTCTATACACGCTGGCCGAAGCCGGCCTTCGTCCTTGGTCTCCACGATGATGCCGAGATCGCCACGGGCCAGATCGGAGTTACCGAAGGTTATTGCTACGCGAACGTCGATTCAGTCGACGTGACCATTCGAGGTGTCGGCGGCCATGGCGCTTATCCGCACAAGACGAAGGACCCGATTGTCCTCTCGGCCGAGATCATCAACGCGTGGCAAACGATCGCGAGCCGCGAAAACAATCCGATTGATCCGATCGTGATCACCGTCGGTTCCATCCACGGTGGGACGAAGCACAATATCATCCCCGACGAGGTGAAGATGCAGTTGACCGTGCGCACCTATAAACAGGAGGTCCGGGAGCGGGTCCTTGCGGCAATCGAACGGATCGCAAAAGGCATTGCCGCGACGGCTGGAATCCCAGCCGACCGGGCGCCGATCGTGCAGGTCCTGAGGGACCAGTTCACGCCCGCGACCTACAACAATCCCGAGCTGACCAAACGAGTAGCCGCCGCATTAAAAACCGCGATCGGAAATGATAACGTCATCGCGAAAGACCCAACGATGGGTGGCGAGGATTTTTCCG
>JBJMXC010000251.1:0-8916 GCA_045809825.1 Chthoniobacterales bacterium
AGCCACCCCGACGGCCACGGCTACAGCTACCGCAACAGCCGCGCCGACTGCAACAGCTACGGCCACTTCAACCCCGACCGCCACGGCAACAGCTACCGCAACAGCCGCGCCGACTGCAACAGCTACGGCCACTTCGACCCCGACCGCTACCGCGACTGCCACGGCTACCGCCACGCCAACGGCGACAGCTACTGCTACGACGACACCTACTGCAACTGCAACTGCAACCGCCACCGCCACCGCTGCCCCAACTGCTACAGCCACGGCAACAGCAACCGCGACCGCCACGGCAACAGCAACCGCGACCGCCACACCTACTGCAACAGCCAGCGCGACGGCTACAGTTGCCCCAACAGCGACTGCTACCGCAACCGCGACAGCGGCGCCCACGGCAACCGCCACATCTACTCCGACTGCCACAGCAACGGCTACAGTTGCCCCAACGGCGACTGCTACCGCAACCGCGACCGCGGCGCCCACGGCAACCGCCACATCTACTCCGACTGCCACAGCAACCGCCGGAGCTTCCCCCACCGCGACTCCGACAGCTACCGCCAGCGCTAGCCCAACCGGGTCGGCCGCGCAGAATCTAAACATCGCGACCCGCTTGCGGGTTGATACCGGCGATAAGGCAATGATCGCCGGATTTATTATTCGTGGAAATATACCCAAGGCGGTTGTCCTCCGCGGCATCGGGCCGTCGCTCGTCAATTCTAATATTCCAGCCGCGAATGTTCTGAACGATCCGGTAATCGAACTCCGCGGTTCGAGCGGCGCGTTGATTATGTCGAACGACAACTGGAAGGAGAGCCCGCAGCGGGCCCAGATTGAGGGCGGTCCCTTCCAGCCGACCGACGATCGGGAATCTGTAATTCTGGCGACCCTACCACCGGCGGCTTACACCGTTATCCTGAGAGGAGTGAATAACACTACCGGCGTCGGGCTGGTTGAAGTCTACGACAATAATCACGCCGCCGATTCCGACCTGGCGAACATAAGCACTCGAGGGTTTGTGATGGTGAACGAGAACGTAATGATCGGTGGCTTCACCCTTGGCGGGAACAATAACCCGGCCAGGATGGCGGTCCGGGCCTTGGGACCGTCGCTAAGTGCGTCCGGCCTCGCCAATGTATTAGCCGATCCGACGCTTGAGCTGCATAACGCGAATGGGACCGCCATGGTCTCCAACGATGATTGGCAGAGTGATCCAGTCTCGGCTGCGGAATTGACCGCGAACGGACTGGCTTTGCCGGATTCACACGAATCAGGAATCTTTATTGTTCTGCCGCCGGGACAGTTCACGGCGGTCGTGGCCGGGAAAAACGGCGGAACCGGTATCGCCCTGGTTGAGATTTACAATCTGAAATAACAGCACCGGCGGGGTGCCGTTGTCGCGTTCGCTGTCATCAACGCATCCGCTGAGAAGCGCACTCTACTTCGCTCTCGGAATTCCTTGCCATTCGCCGGGGCGGAAATAGCGTGCGCATGTGCCGACAGATGCGGGACGCCGGGTGATCCGATACGAAACGATCATCGCCACTTTGGTTGGCGTATCGGCTCTCTTCGTCTCCGGATACACGGCTTACGTTCAGCGCCAGCAGGTGCGCGCCGCCGTCTGGCCGATTCTCGAATACAGCACGAGCAACGAACCGAAGATCCGGTTCGTTCTCGCGAACAAAGGGGTCGGGCCGGCCATTGTTCGCCACGTCCGGATGACCGCTAATGGCGAACCCGTTCGCAAATGGAATGAAGCGTTCCAGAAGTTGATCGGACCAGGCGAATACAAATTCACCCAGAGCACGATAACCGGCCATACTTTCTCGGCTGGCGAATCGCTGGACGTCCTAGTGCCGCACGATTCCAACGGCGGCTCTCTCGCCGCCGACAAGTCGAGCGCACTTTGGACAGGCTTCAACGCGGTGCGCGACAAGATCGTTGTCGAAATCTGCTACTGCTCCACTCTCGGCGAATGTTGGACCTTGCGCAGTGGCCCGAACGGCACTTCAACGACCGAAGCCAACAGCTGCCCGGACACGTCCGCAGCTACATTCCAAGAGTAATTTCAACGCAGACAGATCACTTCTTCAACTCAAACCGGCATGATGGACTCGGACCGTGTTGGCAACGCTCCGTCACTCGCACTCCGATGATCTGAGCCAAAAGCGATTCAGCGATCAGGCATGCTTCGGGGTGGCGACTGGTTGCCGCGGCAAGCGGGCAGCCTTCGCCGCGAATAAAATGTTTGCCTTCGGTTTCGTGGAACTGGGCCGCCCCGCCCATTTCTTTCAAAAGGGCGAGGGCTGCGTCGATCCTCGCTTCGCGGTCTTTCGCGGCCAATTGCGGCAGATGCTTGCTCGCGATCGTTCGACCGACTTCACGCAGCGCGGCCCGAAGCTCGGCCGGCGTTAATTTTTTCGAAAATACGGTCAGGATCACGTCCAAGAGAGGGCCGTAGGCTTTTGGGAAAATCTGCTCGGCCTCCGCCGTAAGGGCATAGGTCGCGTGCGGCTTTCGGAACCCAGCCTGGGTACCCGACTGAATGATGAGGCCGTCGCGTTCCAGGCTCAGCAGGTGAGCGCGCACCGCGTTGTCGGTGAGGTTCAGGGCCGCGGCCAGCTGATTAACCGTTCGTTCTCCCTCGCGAAGTGTTTCCAGAAGGCGGCCGCGAGTGCTGTCCAGCAAGCGTCTGCGCCACGCGCTCGGCGCCACGGCACGATGATCTTCCGGTTTCGGCGATTGATGCATGGCGCCCAATTTAAATCAGGGCTGGCAAGCTGCGCTCCGTTTCCTCATCCCGGCAAAATCTCCTCGGTCTCCAATAAGTCAATCTTTTTATTGACTTATTGAATGAGCGGTCTTTTATTCGCTTTCACCAAAAGTGTTTTCGACAGGCGTTCCATCGTCTGCCGCGAACCTCATCAAAACCAAACACCATCCCATTATGTTGAAATCACTGACCATAATTCTTGCCTCTGTCGCCCTCGCGACTATCGCAACCGCACGCGCTGAAGAAGTGCCGAACGACGCCCAGATCGCCATGATCGCGGTCACCGCCGACACCGTTGACATCGATGCCGGCAAACTGGCGGCCTCGAAATCCGAAAACAAAGAAGTGAAAGCCTTCGCCGAAACGATGGTCCGCGACCACACCGCGGTGAATGACAAGGCGACCGCGCTCGCCAAAAAACTCGGCGTCACCCCGGAAGAAAGCGCGACGAGCAAAACCCTGAAAACAAACGGCGACGCTCAGTTGGCAAAAATGAAGGGGCTCACTGGCGCCGCCTTCGACAAGGCTTACGTCGACAACGAGGTCAGCTATCACGAAGCGGTCGCGGGAGTCCTCGACAAAACGCTGCTCCCGAATACCAAGAACGCCGAACTGAAGGCGCTTCTGGAGAGCGCTCGTCCAATCTTCGTGTCCCACCTCGAGCACGCGAAGATGATTCAGAAGTCGTTGGCCAAATAACTTCGGCACACACCACCTCGCGTCGCGTGAACTGACACCGCAATGTTTTCCTGCCATTCAGTCCCACGATATCGCGCGGTAAAAAGGCGAACACCGGTGGCGCGGCAATTGTCCGCGCCGCCGGTTTTGCCGGCCCAGCCCTGGCATATTCCTATTCCCCCGTTCCGCCTGTCACGCCGTGGCCTGGACGAAGGCGGGACTTCTGACTTATCAATTCCGACCTCGGTGATTGCTGAGATGCCGGACGAGCCAATTCTCGCACCAGCTGCCCAGCGAGAGAAAAGCGAACCCATCGCGCGTCGCGAACCAATCTCTCTTTTGTTGCTCACTGTTTGCGCGGTCACGCTCTTCGTAGCGGCTTTCTACATCGGCAGATATTCGGGCGATTTCAGCACCGCCAGCCTCGACCCATCGCCTGCGGAAACAAATTTCGTCCCCGCACCGATACCGGCCAACCCAGTCGCCAGTCAAAGTGCGGTAGATTCAGCGCGACCCGCCGACGGACAGCCAGCCGTCGTCCAAGTTCGCATCCGAAACATGCAATTCTCCCCCACTCATCTCGAGATCAGGAAAGGCGACATCGTCGAATGGACGAATGCTGACCTTACCCCGCACACCGCGACCTCCGCCGGCTTCGACTCCGGCTCCATCGACCCCGACAAATCCTGGCGCCGTACCTTCATCGACCCCGGCGAATTCCCCTACTTCTGCACCTTCCATCCCGACATGAAAGCGACGGTAGTCGTCAAGTAGAGCGATGCCTCTGTCGCGGCAGATGCCCATTCTTTAAGATGTCATCCTGATCGAAGTCGAAGAATCTCTGATTCCTCGGCGCTGTTCCTGCGTTCGTCGCGCGCACCGAAGAGATAGTCGGAGATCCTTCGCCAGGCTCAGGATGACAACTTTGGGCAGCGGCCGGGATCACCGATCCCCTACAACTCTGAATCCGCCCTTCGTGGAACAAATGCTTCCTGAGGTCCTGCTCTCCTGATCCGCTTCTGACAATCCGTGATATCCGCGGAATCCGCGGTTCAATTCCGTTATTTGCCCAGCAAAATCAGAATCCCGGCAACGAGAGCAAGGATCGGGACGAGAATGCTGGCGGCACCCAGACTTATTCCGAAAATGCCGATCAGCCCGACCAGGATGAGGTAGATAGCGAGCACTAGCATGCCGATGTTTTTCGTGATCATCAGGCGATCGTGTCGGGTCTGCGTTCGTTGTCACGCGTAATGTCGCCGCGGCACCACGTTCTTACTGGAAGCACGATGGGCGGTTCGCGTCCTCTGTCTTACTCTTGCTCTTGACCCCGATCTAAGGAGTCAGGGACTCGAAAGCAACAAAAAGAGGAGCAAGAGCAACAGCGAGAGAAAGAGCGGCGGTTACGGGCGGACCGTGACCGAAGTTCCGAGATGAGCGGCGTCGTAAAACTGACGGGCTTTCCAATAGGGCATGCGGATGCAGCCATGGGAAGCCGGCACTCCCGGCAGATAGCCCTGGTGCAATCCATAACCGGGCGAGAATTCAACGAAGAACGGCATCGGTGCGCCGACGAAATGGGAATGGGGCGGTTTGCTGTCCTTCCGGCTGTCGACGTTCGCCTTAACGACTCGGCCGGAATTGTCGACGTAATTGCCGTAAAGGCTCGAACGATGATCGATGTCTTTGCGAATGACGGTGAAATGGCCCGTCGGCGTGCGGTGCCCTTCCCGACCGCTCGAAATGCGCGACGAGGCCGTCCTGTGTTTGCCGCGATACAAATAAGCCTGCTGTTCGCCGAGATTGACAACGATCGAGGCCTTGCCGGAATGCCGTTCGGGAACGTGCGAGGTGACCAAATCGCTCACCGTGTTCATGGTTCCGCAGCTGCTCAGGGTGGCCGCGAGCGCAATGAGAAAACAGAATCGGACGAGTAGCTTGGCCATTTTGAGCAGAGGTCAGGATTTTAGAAGTCGGAAGAAATGAAGCTGGAGACTCAACGTTATTCGGACAGATTTGGCGGTATGGTCGCTTCCTTAGCGTTAACGACTCGGATTGTCGCGTTGGTTTTTGTTATCACGTTGCTGGCAGGTTGTGTGTCGTCGCCGGAACCGCTATCCGACACGCAGCACGATCCGGTCCCAGGAGAAGCAACTCCCGCTCCGCAATCCGGGCCACGCGGCGGTTGGGCGTGGTAGCCTATCTTTGCTCGAAATCTTCGAGAGAAACCGCGCGGAGGTATTCCCCTGCCTCCTCGCGTTTCCACCAGGCACCGCTCTGTTTGCGCTCACTCGACGTGGCAAAACGGTACTCGTAGGAACGGGCGCGGATGAACCGCGGTGGGGCGTCCGGAAATGGGTTCTCGACGAAAAGCGCGGTAACGTCTGGCGTGTTGTGCAAGAGCCGCTCGACCAAACGAACGAACCAGGGATTGTGCCGATAGGTCCCGAGCGCGGCGAACCACATCTGCCAGTCCAGCCGCGGCTGGTGCGGCGCCACCCAGGGCGGAGGCCGCTTCTCATCGCCCGGTTTCCAGCGAAAATCGTACGGCTTCCATTCCGTGCCGTCGGCGCTGCCTTCGATGACGATCTCAAGACGTGACTTCGTCATGACGCGGAAAAGTCCGTAGCCGTTCACGATTCGAAATGGCTCGAGGTAACCCGCGATCGTCGCGATCGGCCCCGGCCATTCAGCCTGCGGCTTGAATGCCGAAACAATAAGCACCGCGTTAATTGGAAGCGTAACGATGAGGACGCCGATCGCGGCGGATCTGGCGAGGCGAGACGCTGTCGAGCCGTTGCTGGCGCTTCGTTGCGGCTCGATACCGTCTCGCCCTACCGCCCGCGACCAGAACGTATCATCGAACAACAGCAAACAGAGCGCGATCGTGAGCAAATTGAAGAAGCAATAATTTCCTGTAGCCGCGATTCCGACCTGGAGAAAAATGAGAAGGCCAGCGGCAAGGTGGCGCAACCGGCGCGGTGCCCAGATGAAAAACGGGACGACGATCTCCACGATCAGGCAAAACGCGACCGAGAATTTCTTCAGCCATTCCGGATTTAGGTTAGCCCACCACCCAAGGACCGTCGGAAGCGGCTGCGTCCAATAATGGTAATCGAGTGCGGTCAGGTTCCACCAGGACTGATCCTCGCTGGTCAGCTTCACCACGCCCGACATCAGCATCAGTTTAAAAAGCAACAGCTTGAGTAGAAATAATCCGACACCCGAGACCGGTGCATCAGTTCGGGGTGTCATTCGCCACCGCCAGGGCGCGAAGAAAATCGCGAGGAAGCCGGTCTCGAGTAGAAGAATGTCCCATTGAAAGCTGAGAAACGTCTGGCCCGCGATCGTGAGGGAAAGATAAAGAAGAAAAAGAGCCCCGAGGGAGAGGGTTGGCGCCAGACCGGCCATCAGCGCAATCGAAATCGCGGCACCGGCACCGCAGAGGAAATGCAAAAAAACGTTGCTTGAGCTAATCCAACATAAGGTCGGCAAGAGAAGAATCGCTTGACTGCCGACTTGCTCGCGGGCGAACCGAAGGTGCTCGCCAATTGGAAGAATCCCCTGCTCACCAATCAGGCCGTTCACCTGCAACCAGAGCGAGACAAAGGCGATCAGGTAGATCGCGCCGAGTGAACGCAGAAAGAGATCGCGCGTCTTGAAGTAGGTAGGCGGCCGAACGTCGTCACCCCAGAGCAATCTGGTGCCGAATGACGCGAAGGCCCGATTGCGGGCAATGAATGCGTAGACCGCATCCGCGACAGGCGCTAGACCCGGAATTCTTTGGTAGGCCCAAAAAAGCCGGCGTCCGCCCCGCGCAAATGCGAGCGAGCGAAATACAGCCTCCGCTCCACGATATACCTTTCCGTCGGGCTCGATCAGATGCACCGCCTGCTCGAAATTTTCCGGTGCGATCTCCGGGAATTGCGCGCGCGCTTCCTGGAATGGCGCGTACTCGACGGCGCCCGCGGTCACGACGCGCCACCGCTCGATCCATCGGCGGCAGAAGTAGCAGTCGCCGTCGAAGATCAGGAGCGGTTTCTCTGGTGGGTTCGCGACCACATTCGGCATTGCCCGAACGTCCCGTCTTTCACGTCGCCCGTCCACTCGCGCTATAGCACCGGGTGCTACGCGGCGTTTCCAAACCGCCGACGGAATTCAATCCTGTAGCTGCGGTCTATGAGCGTCGATGGGATCGTGCCGTGTTGCCCCGGTCATAGACCGTCGCTAGAGCGAAAAGTCCGCCCAGATCGGGGCGTGATCAGACGGCTCTTTGCCTTTCCGCATCTCGCGGTCAATTCCTGCGGCTGTGCTCTTGGCCGCGATCGATTCGCTCGCCAAAACCGCATCGATTCGTAACCCGCGATTTTTCGGGAACGACAACATCCGGTAATCCCACCACGTGAAAAGACCGCTCTCCGGACGATGCAGTCGGAGGGTATCCACCAGGCCGATCGAGCACAGCTCATCGAACGCTTTTCGTTCGGCCTCCGAGCACATGATCGCTCCCCGCCAAAGATCGGGAGCGTAAACGTCCTCATCTTTCGGCGCCACGTTGAAGTCGCCGCAAACCACCAGAGGGACATCCAGGTTTTCCGCTTCCAGGCATTTTCGGACCCGCCGGTACCACTTCAATTTGTAATCGTAGGCCGGGGACCCCACCGCCTGGCCATTCGGCGCGTAAACGGAATACACTCGCACTCCGGCAATCGTCGCCGCGATCACCCGCGCCTGTGGATCTTCCTCGTCGTCGCACAGCGAGGCCCGAACGTCGGCCTGCTCGCCCGTCGAAATTATCGCGACCCCGTTATACGATTTCTGCCCGTGAAATGCCGAATGGTAGCCGGCGGCCTTCAGGTCGAGCGCCGGGAACTGTTCATCGGTGCATTTGGTTTCCTGGAGGCAAACCACGTCAGGCTTGGTCGCGGCGAGCCAGGCGAGGAACCGTTCCTGGCGGCGACGGAGGGAATTAATATTCCACGATACAACCTTCACGGGTTTGAATTAACCGCGGAGAACGCAGAGAGCGCAGAGTTTTTTAGAAGATCTTTGGCGTCAATCATCTCTGCGCTCTCCGCGGATCTCTGCGGCAATTTTATAATTCCAGTTCCACGCCCGGAGTCGGAACAATCACCTCACTACCGGGCAACTCGGCGATGAGCTGGGCGCGCGTCCATTCCACCGCCGGGACGTCACCGTGCACCAGTACGATTTTCTTTGGCGCGAGCTTCTTCACATAGGAAACGATCGATTCGCGGGAAGCATGGGCGCTGAACTGGAATTGTTCGATCTGGCAGGACAGACGCTGCGGCGGTTCCTCGGGATCGAGGGTGACGAGATCGCCAGGCTTCGCGGCTCTGATTATGCCACCGGGCGATTCCGGATCGGCGTAACCGACAAAAAAGATTGAGTGTTTGGGATCATCGATGATCCGGCGCGCAAAAATGTTCGAAAGAGTTTTCGGCGTCATC
>JBJMXC010000252.1:0-22513 GCA_045809825.1 Chthoniobacterales bacterium
AAATGAGGCCTTGCGTTTGCCTACGAGGAGGCTACGCTGGACACCCTTTTTCCCCTGATGTTGGCTCGCCGTGTGGTGCGCCCAGGGGAGGAGAACCGGCAACCCGTGGGTTAGTATTACATCATAATGTCAGAAATGCAGGAATTGCTCGCGCGCTATCAGACGCGCGACTTTCGTGAGGGCCAGATCGTTAAAGGTCACGTCCTCGAAGTTCGTCCCCGTGAAGTCCTCGTGGACATCGGCTATAAGAGCGAGGGCATGATCCCCTTGAGCGAGTTCGACGACATGGAAGATCTCCAGGTCGGCGACGAAGTGGAAGTGCTCCTCTGCCGCCTCGAAAACGAGGAGGGCATGGTCATCCTCTCGAAGGAACGCGCCGCCTATAAGCAAAACTGGGAAAAGATCGCGAAGGTCTTCCAGGAGGGCGGCATCATCAAGGGCAAGGTCAAGGCCGTCGTCAAAGGCGGGCTCACCGTCAATATCGGCGTGGAGGCGTTCCTCCCCGGCTCGCAGATCGATATCGTGCCGCCGAAGGATCTCAATCAATTCGTGGGGAACACCTACGAGTTCAAGATCGTCAAGATCAACGACGACCGCAAAAACGTGGTCCTCTCGCGGCGCGAGCTGATCGAGCAGGAGCGCGCCGAGAAGCGCGCGGCTTTCCTCGACTCGACCAAGATCGGCGATCGGGTGAAGGGCAACGTCAAGAACCTCACCGATTTCGGCGCGTTCATCGACCTCGATGGCATGGACGGCCTGCTCCACATCACCGACATGACGTGGGGCCGCCTCGGCCACCCGAGCGAGCTGCTCAAGGTGGGCCAGGAAGTCGAGACCGTCGTGCTCGATATCAACAAGGAGAAGGAGCGCGTCTCCCTCGGCCTGAAGCAGACCCAGAAAAACCCCTGGCACGAGACCGAGAGCCGCTTCCCGGTGGGCTCGCACGTCAAGGGCAAGGTCACGAACCTCGTGCCGTACGGCGCGTTCGTCGAGATCGAGGAGGGGGTCGAAGGCCTCATCCACGTCTCCGAGCTTTCGTGGACCAAGCGCATCACGCGCCCGAGCGATGTGCTGAACATCGGCCAGGAAGTCGAGGCCGTGGTCCTCGGCGTGAACAAGGAAGAGCAGAAGATTTCGTTGGGCCTGCGCCAGCTCGAGCCGAATCCGTGGGATGAGATCGAGAAGAAATTCACGATCGGCAGCCACGTGAAGGGCGCGATCCGGAACATGACCGCGTATGGCGCGTTCGTCGAGCTCGAGGACGGCATCGATGGAATGATCCACGTGTCCGATTTGAGCTGGACTCGGAAGATCAATCATCCGAGCGAAGTCTTTAAGAAGAACGACGAAGTGGAAGCGGTCGTCATCGACATCGACAAAGTCAACCAGCGGATCAGCCTCGGCATTAAACAGCTGAGCGAAGATCCGTGGAAAGAGATCGATTCGAAATACAAGATCGGCGATCTCGTGAAGGGCAAAGTCACGAAGCTGGCCAGCTTCGGTGCGTTCGTGCAATTGCAGGACGACATCGACGGGCTCGTTCACATTTCCCAGCTGAGCGAAGATCATGTCGCGAAGGTGAAGGACGTGCTCAAGGTCGGCCAGGAAGTTGAAGCTCGTGTCATCAAGGTGGACAAGGTCGAGCGCCGAATCGGTCTCTCGATCAAGGCGGCGAATTATTCCGAGGAAGAGCTCAAGCGCGAATCGGAAGCGTTCGACAACCTGCGTCCCGGCGAAGACATGGTCGGCCTCGAGAAAGCATTCGAAGCTGCCGAGGAAGATTACCGACCCGGCGAAGGCAAGAAGAAGTAGCCCCGCGGTCGGCGTCGTCGTGCAGCGCCAAGCAGCGGCGGTCTGAACCGCCGTCCGCTGTCGTAGCAACGCCGCTCTGTCGGCGTAAGAACGCGTTGGCCTGTCTGCGAAGGGTGTTTACGGCGACAGAGCGTCGTCGCTACGACCAAGAATCTAGACGGTCATAGACCGCCGCTACAGCTATTTGCCCATCTCGTAGAGGTATTCCACGAATGACATTACCGCGCCGTCGAAGCCCTGGATCTTTGGGTTCGTAGAATCGATCACGTAATATTCGTCGGGCGCATGGGCGCCGCTGCCGTGGCCCAGGCCGAAGTGGCCGGAGGCCAGCTTCAACGGCTCGCTTGTAAAAACGTAACCGGGATATGAACCGGCATTCCATGGCCACATCACAGGGTCGATTCCCTCGGCTTTCAATACCGTGACCTGTGATTGAATGAATGGCGAGTTCGCCGGTGTGGTAGTCGGATCGTAACCGCCCGTCATGTTTACGTCGATGTCGCCAAAGCCACGCTTTTGCAGATGCGCTTTCAAAGCGGCAAGCGCTTCCGTCGCCTTCATTCCGGGCACAAGGCGCATGTCGAGTTTCGCCGACGCGCTATGCGGCAAAACGGTCTTGCCGCCAGGGCCGGTGTAACCCCCGACGAGTCCCTCTATGTTCACCGTCGGCTGCGATTCCAGACGTTCCTGCGCCTGTTCCCACGGCAGATCGTTGATCCAATGCTGAACCCCGAGGCTTTTCTTCCGCTGGGCTTCGTCCTGTCGCTTTGAAGCATCTGCGATCATCTTTTTCTCGTCTTCCGTAAGCGCCCGCGGCTTCGGATAATTCTCAATCGTGATATCGTTGCCATCCGCTGAAACAAGGGTGTCGAGAGCTTTCACCAAATGCCAGGCCGGGCTATCCACCATCGCCTTGAGCGAGGAATGAATGTCCTTCGCGGGACCACGGCCCCATTTCTCGCCGCTCGAAGTGAGCTCGCATTCGATCACCCCTTTCGCCCCAAGACTTACCGTGACGATTCCGTCCAGCCCTTGCGAGGCCGACGGCATAAACACCCCGATACTTTTCGAAAGCGCCGCCTGCACTTCAGGCTTCAACGCGATTTGC
Organism: Chthoniobacterales bacterium; assembly: GCA_045809825.1. Taxonomy (GTDB): domain Bacteria; phylum Verrucomicrobiota; class Verrucomicrobiia; order Chthoniobacterales; family UBA10450; genus AV80. The sequence continues at coordinate 2,921 of JBJMXC010000252.1, forward strand.
GCGATATGGGGCGAACCAATTTCTTCTTCACCTTCCGCAACCATGACCAGGTTCACCGGCATCTTTTTGTTCGCGCCTTTGATGGCATGGAGGGCAGCGAGGAACGCCGCTTCGGGTCCCTTCTGATTCACGGCGCCGCGGCCGATGATCACCTTGCCGAGGTTTGGTTTGTCCACGAGCGCCGCATCGAGCGGTGGCGACGTCCATTCCTTGGGATCGAATTGTTTCACGTCGTACATGAAGTAAAGGCCGACCGTTTTTTTCGCGCCTGCGTCGAGGGTGGCAAACACACCCGGTTTCCCATCGGTCTTAATCACGGTCGCTTGCTGAAATCCGGCGTCCTTCGCCAGCTTCGCCATGTATTCGGCGCCCTCGGCCGAATTGAGGTTTTCCGCCGCGATCGAAGGCAACTTGATCCAATCCTGCAAGCGCTTGACGGCCTCGTCGTGGCGCTTGGTTATCTCGGCCTTAATCGGGGCAAGATCTTCGGCAGCTTTAGCAGAAAACGCGGTCGCGAACGCAATGACAACAACTAGCGAAAGGCGAAGGTACGTGCTCATTGAATACCTCTCACGGAGGTCACAAAGGATCACAAAGGATTTTTTGTGGTCTTCCGTTGCGACCTTGGCGTGACGCCTAGAATTCCGCGCTGCCCGGCGTGCGAGCGAAGGGAATCACGTCACGGATGTTCGACACGCCGGTGACGAACATCAGCATCCGCTCGAATCCAAGTCCGAAGCCGGCATGCGGCACGGTGCCGTAGCGCCGCAGGTCGAGATACCATTTGTAATCCGCCGGATCCATCTGGTGGCGACGCATGTTTTCCTCGAGCACATCGAGTCGTTCTTCGCGCTGGCTGCCCCCGACGATCTCGCCGATCCCAGGCACCAGGACGTCCATCGCCGTCACCGTTTTGCCGTCGTCGTTCAGCCGCATGTAGAATGGTTTTATCTCTTTCGGATAATTGAAAACGGTCACCGGACATTTGAAATGTTTCTCGGTCAGCCAGCGTTCGTGCTCCGATTGGAGGTTTGCCCCGTAAGCGACCGGGAACTCGAACTTCTCGCCGCTCTTTTTCAAAAGCTCCACCGCGTCAGTGTAGGTGATCCGCTGGAATGGCCGCTCTATCACGAAATCGAGTCGCGCAGATAATTCCTTGTCGACGAACTTCGAGAACAAACCGAGGTCTTCCGCGCAGTTCGTCCGGATGTCGGCGATGAGGTATTTCACCATTTCCTCCGCGAGATCCATGTCACATTGCAAATCGCAGAATGCCATTTCCGGCTCGATCATCCAGAACTCGTTGGCATGCCGTGAGGTGTTTGAGTTCTCGGCCCGGAAAGTTGGGCCGAACGTGTAAACGTTGCTCAGCGCACAGGCGAAGGCTTCGGCTTCAAGTTGCCCGCTGACGGTCAGGTAAGTCGAGCGCGCGAAAAAATCCCTCGCGTAATCGACGGAACCATCGTCCCGCCGGGGCGGCTGTTTTAAATCGAGCGAAGTGACCCGGAATAATTCGCCGGCGCCTTCGCAGTCGCTCCCGGTGATGATCGGCGTGTGGACATACACAAAACCGCGTTCCTGGAAAAACTGATGGACCGCGAAGGCGAGCCGGCTCCGGACCCGAAAAACCGCGCCGAACAAGTTCGAGCGCGGCCGCAGATGTGCGATTTCGCGGAGGAACTCCGGCGTGTGGCCTTTCTTCTGGAGTGGGTAGGTTTCGTCGGACAACCCGACGATTTCGATCTCGCCGGCGACCACTTCCCACGCCTGCCCTTTCCCCTGCGAGGCAACGAGATCGCCGCGGAGGGAGATTGATGCGCCGGTCTGGAGCCGCTGGACCTCTCCATAATTCGGTAGCGTGTTCTTCGCGATGATCTGCAGACTGCGCAGGCACGACCCATCATTCAGCTCGATGAACGAGAAATCCTTGGAGTCGCGGCGGGTGCGGACCCAGCCGCGGATGTGAATGCCGGAGATCGGTGCAGTGCTGGCGAGGGCAGCTTTGACGGAAGTCGGTCCTGACATTGGCCAACTTTGCCGGGTGATGCCGATTCGACAAGCAGGTTGTAGTGACGCCCCCCTGCCGGCGTACGCCCGCGTTAACCGCGATATGCGCGTATTTACCGCGACAGAGCGCCGTCGCTACAACAAGAAATTCGGCCCTGGCGCTTTTCGCGAGGCGAATCGCGTCTACCGTGTGCGCTCTATTTATGCCAGAACGCCGCCTGATTCTTTGGGACATCGATAGCACGCTCGTGAATACCGGCGCGGCGGGGCAACATGCACTCGTCCGGGCGACGATCGAGTGGTTCGGCGGAGAGGGCGACCTGACTGGTGTGGAAATCGCCGGCCGCACAGACCGCGCGATTGCCCATCAAATCCTGGAAAAATATGGGAAGCCGGTGACTGAACAAAATGTCGATTCGTTCCTCGACCGGTATGTCAGCCTTCTCCCCGAGGAATTACCGAGACGCAACGGCCGTGTTTTGCCGGGCGTTCGCGATTTGCTTGAATATCTGGCGCGCCAGCCCGGAACGACCCTCGGCCTGCTCACGGGAAATCTGCGGCGCGGCGCGAAACTGAAACTGGAGTATTACGACCTCTGGCATTTTTTCCCGTTCGGCGCTTTTGCTGACGATCACCACGACCGCAATGCGCTCGGTCCGTGTGCGCTGAGCCGGGGCGTGGCGCATGCCGGCTTCGAGTTTCCAACGGCGCAGGTGGACGTGGTGGGAGACACGGGGCACGACATCGCGTGCGGCAAAGCTTGCGGGGCGCGCACGATAGCAGTCGCCACCGGATCGTGGTCGCGCGAGCAACTTGCCGGGCATAATCCCGACTTTCTCTTTGATGATCTTGGGAATGTGGACGAAGTGAAGAAGAAGCTCGGTTGGTGATCGTTAAATTGCAGCCGGACCCGGGACCTCCTTCGAATCAGCCTTAACCTTATGACCTTGCCCGAAGCCTCGAATGTTTTGCAACTGGAAGGCGAGATCGATTTGCACGTCTCACCACGGATTTCGGCCTCGCTGGGAGCGATGATCGAGCAGAAGCCGTCCCGCCTGGTGGTGGACCTTTCGAAAGTCACCTATATCGATAGCTCCGGACTGGCCGTCTTGATCGAAGGGATGCAGAATGTCGAATCTTACGGCGGCAAGTTTGTTTTGGCGGGATTACAGGACAACGTCCGGCCGATTTTCGAGATCGCGCGGCTCGACCAGGTCTTCATCATATTCCCGCACGTCGACGCCGCGCTCGCGGCGAGCTGAATCGGGACAGTTGTAGCTCACGCGTTAAGACGCGCGAGGATTGCGAGCGTTTCGCTGACATTCCTCGAAATATCGAACTGCGCAGCCAGGGCGATGTTGTCTATGTGCGCCTGGGTTCGCCTCGCCGCGTCGGACCAAAACGCGATCGCTTTCGAAATCCCATCCACGTCCCCGGCGCTTTCAAGGATCGTGGCGTGCCGCCCATTCTCAACAATCTCGGAGAACCCATTCGCGCGCGTCGTAATTACCGGCTTGCCGGCGGCCAGGGCTTCGAGACATGCATTCGAAAAGGGATCGTAGACCGTCGGCAGGAGAAAAATGTCCGAGGCATGATAGAGCGAAGGCATCTCGCGAACGACGCCAAGAAACTGCGTTTTGGACGACTTGAACTTCCGCGATTCGCCGCGCCCGGCGACAAAAAGCCGCACTCGCCGTTCCTGTCGTTCGACTGCCTGGATAGCGAAGTTCAAACCTTTACGTTCCCAGCCCGATCCGGCGAACAAGACCGCGACGTCATCCTCAGCAAGCCCGAGACGCGCGCGCGTTTGGGCCCGGTCCTCTTCCAGCCGCACGCTCGAATCGATCGGGACGCCGTTGTAAACGACGTCAATCCGATCGGCCGGATACTTGTAGCACCGGACGATCTCGTCCTTCACCATCCGCGAATTCGCAATGACTCGCCGTGCCCCGCCTTTTCCAAAAAGCGATCCTTCCAGGGCAAGGGTGGCGGCATGTTTACGGTTGAAAACGCGGCTGAGCTTTTGGGCGAGCCCGGCAAATTCCTTCCGCCTCTCAAGCCACGCCAGATGGACACCGTCGCCGGCCCGGTAGAGGTCGCATCGCCAGATCCGTTCGAGGCTGAACAACACATCGCATTTGCCGCGCGCGGCTCGCTCGAGCTCGTCGGCGAAGGCGGACGCCGAGCTCCCAGCCACCCGATGAATCGGGCCAAAGCTCCACTCGTTGGCCGGCCATTCCGGTCCAGTAAAAAGCGCGGCTGGCCGGCTGGCCCCAGCCACACCGGCCGCCAATCGTTTCAGATAAGCTTCCGCGCCGCCACTGGAAGAAAATCCGCGCCGAACAAATCCTATGGTAAGATCACGGGCGAAAGACATGGAAACGTTACTTGGGCTGGGAAGCGACAATACTTGGTAGCCGATGGTGGGTGAAACTTTAAACGCCCCTCCGGTTGTTCAGCCTCCGCCGCGAACGGAGCGTGTCCTGCCGCGGCATTTGCTCTACTCGATTTTCGCGCGAATAGGCGGTTCCGGGCTCGACACGGACGCTTTCGAAGCCCTTCGGGCCTCGCATCGTGGCGGCTTCCTCGGTCGAGCCATTGCCTACGATAATCGCCAGAAAGAAATCCCCGCCCGCCTCATTTATTCGCTGCGCTGGCACCCGGTCCGGCTGATCTCGTTCCTCGACCGCCCCTATTACTATGGAGCGAAGAAAAAATACCTGGACTGGATCGCTTCCCGGCATTTGGCGACCGGACGCTACGATCTCTTTCACAGCTGGTCAGGGGACTGTCTTCAGTCCCTCCGCGTTGCGCGCAAGCTCGGGGTGCCGTCGATCGTTGAAATCCCAACCTGGCACCGGGATCGCGGCAAGATCATAGGCGACCGTCCCGCGAGCTCGGCGTCGGAAACGCCGCGCACCTGGAAAGAGAATCTGCTCCAGACGCGCGAACGCTTCATTGAGGAATACGAGCTTGCCGACATTCTGGTCGTGCTCTCCCAGAAGGCAGCGGACACCTTTCGCGTCCAGGGATTCTCGGAAGAGAAGCTGTATTACCTTCCGCGCGGCGTGGACGTCGAACGCTTCAAACCGGGCCCACGTCCGGGAATTTTTCGCGCGATCTTTTCCGGCGCGTTGATCGAGCGCAAGGGCGTCCACCATTTGCTCGAGGCCTGGCACCGGCTCGACTTGAAAGACGCCGAGCTTTGGCTCGTTGGCGCCGTTCACGACGAAATCAAACCGCACCTGAAGAAATACTGGCGTGACAACATTCGGATCGTCGGCTTCAAGCGCGACGTTGAGAATTACCTTAGCCAGGGAACAATTCACGTTTTCCCGTCGCAGTGCGAAGGAAGTGCGAAGGTCGTTTACGAAGCGGCTGCTTGCGGCTTGCCGCAGATCACGACGCGTGAAGCCGGAGACGTGGTGAATGACGGCGTCGAAGGCATCATCATCCAGCCGGGTAACGTCGGCGACCTCGCGGCCGCGATCCTCGAGCTTTATCGGCATCCGGAAAAAGTGGAGCGGATGAGCCAGGCCGCCCGGCGCCGAGTTGTCGACAATTTCACGTGGGACCACTTCCGGACCCGCCTGCTCATCGCCTACGAACAGGCCATGAGGATGAAACGGTAGGCCGGGTGAAAGAAAACGCCGAAGGCCCAACCCCGGGCGCCCAATCTCGAATGCCCGGGAAAGCCACCGCCACACCGTTCGTCATTCGACACTGGCCGTTTGATGCTCGGCGTTGGGCGTTTTCTTCCTCCCTCTCGTGAATATTCTCCTCATCCAGCTCAAGCGAATCGGTGACCTGATCCTCACGACGCCTGCCATCGCGGCGCTTCGCAGGAAATTGCCGGATGCTTCTATCTCGCTCGTCGTCTCGGCTGGAGTGAAGGAACTCCTGCCGGCGATCGGCGGCATCGACAAGGTTTTTGAGGTCCGCGGAAAAACGGACGATGCCCTTGACTGGATCGCTCTGTCACTCGGCAAATACGATTACTGCCTCGACTTTACGCGAAACGATCGCTCGGCTTTCCTGACTTTTCTTTCCGGCGCGCGGCAACGGATCACCGCCGATCATCCGCTTCTCCGCACGAAACTCAGGGCCCGGAGCTACAACGAATTCGTCGACGCGCCCGTTGGTTCCCTTCACACCGTCGATTATCATCTGGCTCTCCTAAAACCACTGGGGATCAAGCACGCTTCCCGAGCCATTCAATTGAAGCTGCCCGGTCCGACCGTCGCTCGGGCCGATGAACTGCTGCGCGCCGCCCGCATCGAATCCGACTTTGTTTGCTTCCATCCCGGCTCCGCCCGCGCCGAGAAATTTTGGGAGCCAGGTCGTTGGGCCGAGGTAATCGACCATTGCGCCCGCGAAACCGGGCTTAAGTGCGTGCTGACCGGCGGACGTTCGTCGATGGAGCAGCACCAGATAGGCGCCATCAGGAAGGCCGCCAAATCCCACGCGGTCGATCTCTCTGGAAAGACCAATCTGCTCACGCTGGCGGCGCTGGTCCAGAAAGCGCGTCTTCTGGTGACCGTAGATTCGGCCCCAATGCATTTTGCAGCGGCGTGGGATACCCCCCAGGTCGTCCTATTTGGCCCCACCAACCCCTTCCATTGGCATCCGCGGTCAGACTCCGCCATGGTTCTGCTCGGCGCAATGGACGGTCCGGTCACCGAATTCGACCCGAAACAGCGGGCCATTCCCATGAACCAAATCTCGACGAAAGCGGTGATCGGTGCTATGGAAGCCCTGCTGTCGGCTCCGGCGGCGCGTGCCCTATGAGTGAACCGCAAGCCGCACCCAAGAAACCTTCTTTTTGGCAGACCCTGCGCACCGGTTGGGGCCCGTACAAACGGCTCTACGCCTATGTAAAGCCTTACCGCTGGCGCTTCGCTGCCGGCCTCGCCCTCGGCTTCGCTTTCGGCGTCGCCAATGGTTGCATACCGCTGGTCCTCGGCAAAGTGACCAACGCCGTTTTTCAGGGCGGCGGTCCCGCAACGCCTCAGCAATTCGCGGAAAACCCGTCGCTCTTAAATGCCGGTCCGAAGATAAATTCTATCCTGCTTACCTGTCTGCTCATTCCGCTTGTAATGGGCGTCCGCAGCTTGTGCGCCTACGGCAACGCCATCCTGATGCAGTGGGTGAGCAATCGGGCCATAACCGACGTTCGCATCCAGTTGTTCAACAAGATCGTGCGCCATTCGATGGATTTCTTTAACAAGATGCCGTCGGGCTTCCTCATGTCGCGGATCACGAACGATACCCGCGGCATGCAGATGGCCCTCTCGACGATTAGCAGTGATCTGTTTAAGCAGCCAGTCGCCATCGTCACCGGCATCGCTGTTCTGCTCTACATGGATTGGAGATTTACCCTGGTAACCCTCGTCCTCTTCCCGGTCTGTTTGGTCCCGATCATTCTCTACGGCCGAAAGGCGCGGAAATCGGTCCAACATCAGTACGAAGATTTGGGGCAGATGGTCATGACGATGCAGGAAACGTTCGCCGGGATTCGAGTCATCAAGTCCTTCGCGCGCGAAAAGCACCAGCAGGATTCGTTTATCCGCAGCAACCAGATGCTCTTCGACAACATGATGCGGATCATCAAGGCGATGGAAGCGACCGGCCCGATCGTGGAGTTGCTCGCCGCCTGCGGGGTCGGTTTGGCTCTGCTTTACATTTATATCGCTAACCTCAGTGCGGCGCGCTTTATCGCGCTCAACGCCGGAATTTTCCTGCTCTACGACCCGATCAAAACTTTGAGTCGGATTCACATCGTGATGCAGCAATCCATCCAGGCCACGACCGAAATTTTTGGCATCCTCGATTCCGAATCCAGTGTCCAAGACGCGCCGGACGCGAAACCGCTCACCCGCTGCCACGGTCTGATCGAGTTCGACGACGTAACCTTCCGTTATGCCAACGCCGTCACGAACGCCGTCTCGAATTTACAGCTACGGATCGAGCCCGGAAAAAGTTACGCGCTGGTCGGCGCGAGCGGTGCCGGAAAGAGCACGATCCTTTCGTTGATCCTGCGTTTTTACGATCCTACCAGCGGTGTGGTCCGGCTCGACGGGCACGATCTGCGTACGATTACCCAGAACTCGTTCCGCGAACATATCGGGCTCGTCACGCAGGAAACGTTTTTGTTTCACGACACAATTTTCAAGAACATCCAGTTCGGCCGCCTCGACGCCACCGCGGACGAAGTTTATGCCGCTGCGCAGACAGCTTATGCGCATGACTTTATCATGGCCCAGCCGCAGGGATACGAAACCATCATCGGTGACAAAGGCTGCATGCTTTCCGGGGGACAACAACAGCGCCTCGCGATCGCTCGCGCGCTCCTGAAAAATGCGCCGATTCTGTTGCTGGATGAAGCGACCTCCGCGCTCGACTCCGAGTCCGAGAAGCAAATCCAGATGGCGCTCGAGACGCTTTCCGCCGGCCGGACGGTCATCGCGATCGCTCATCGGCTTTCGACAATTCTGTCAGCGGACCAGATCGTCGTGATGGACCAGGGATTGATCAAGGACATCGGCAGTCATCGCGAGTTGCTGGAGAAATCTGTGTATTACCGGCGGCTTTACGACATGCAGTTCAACCGGCTCGAGGAACCGGCGGTCGCGGAGCCGTATCTGGTCGAGGCGGTCGGGTAATTCGTTCTTTCCTCGTGCTCATGCTCGTGAGCACGATGACGAGGTAATCACCGAGCGAAAACCAGCAGCTACGACCGCATATCGGTTGTCGCTGAGCACTGGCTTGAGCGACATTCCGCTGGGAATCTCCGGCAGATTTACCCACGAGCGACAACCACCGTAGGCGGGCTTATCCGGGAAAACCCAGCTCGGCTCAAGACGGAAAGCGCGCACCAGGGCAACATGCAGGCCGGCCCCTTTATATTCGAAGCGCTCACGCACAACCGATTCCGCCAGAATGTGAAACGGCGCCAGCGCCGCCGCCTCACTCCACGTCTTGACCTCCTTGTGCGCTTCCAGTTTCACGAAATACCGAATCTCTACCTCGCCCTCGCGCGCCGGCGGAATCTCCGTCCCAGGCGTTCGAACCTTCACGATCTGCTCGTGAAAAAACGTCGGAAACAGCAAGAACTCACGATGCCGAAAACCGAACCCGCCCCGCCCTTCGGCAATCCCGCCTTTCCTCAGTAAAACGGTTTGTTCACCGCGGCCGAGGGCCTCGCAAACGACCGCCCATTCCTTGAAACCGATACTTTCCATTTCGCGCCGCCCAAATTAGCCTCCGGGCGGTGCCCTTCAACATCGACCTCCATACCCATACTTTCTTCTCGGGCGATGGCGTCTCGAGCCCGGAGGAGAACATCGCCGCCGCCCGGGAGAAGGGGTTGCATGGCTTCGCCATCACTGACCACAACACCTGTGACGCGATCACCTACCTGCTTGAGAAAGGCCTCATGCGAGAGGACGGCCAGCCCGTCGACGGTTTTCTCGTCATTCCAGGAGTCGAGGTCACCACCGCGGAAGGGCACCTTCTTTGTATCGGCGCGACGTTGCCATATTTGAAGGGCAAGCCGGCCCGTGAAGTCTGCGAGATCATTCATGAACGCGGCGGGCTCGCCATTCCACCCCACCCTTACGATCTCTTTCGCGCCGGAATTCGCTTCCCCGTCCTGGAAACGCTGCCGATCGACGCGCTCGAAGTTTTTAACGCGGCCACAACCCTGCGCCGCTACAATCGTTACGCCTTCAAATATGCACAGGTCCGAGGTCTGCCCATGACCGCGGCCAGTGATGCCCATCACGCCGAGGCCATCGGGATCGCGCACACCATCCTGAACACCGACAACTTCTCCGTCCGCGGCATCCTCACTCAGCTCGTGAAAAGCAACGAGCTCAACGAGCATTACCTGACCCCGCGTGACAGCGTGCGGAAAACCTGGAACAACTGGATGCGCCTTCGCCGCCGCAAAAAATTGCCAATCCCAGCGTCATCCGAAAACGGCGGCGTCTGATTCTTGCATCGTTCTCGCATGAGGATCAAGCGCGCCACCGCTCGTCGGAGAAGTTTGCTTTGGTAGGGCGAGACGCTGTCGAGTGGGTCGGCCTACCAAAGACTCCTTCCCGTCGCCCATCTAAAGCAGCTCGCCGAGTGCCTTAGGCTCCGTCACCGGCGCTTTGCAGGTGAAGTTTTCGCAAACGTAGGCCGCCGGCTTCCCTGCAATCGGCTTCATTCCGCGTAGCGCTTCGAGTTTGTTCTCAAGATAACGCTGCCCTTCCCCGCCATCCGCCAGTAACAACACCTTGTTCGGAACGAAATGCCGATGCACTTCGGCGATCAGACCGCGCGTCTCGTCAGAATCGCCTTCGCCCGCGATCACAATCTGCCGTGGCTTGCTGAACGACAGATCGAGCGCGACCAACATCTGGGGCATGGCGCTCGGGAAATGGCCGATTTGCGGCGCAAACGCATCAATTGTCTTCTCCGCACGCTCATACGCCGCGCCGTCGTTTCGGATTTGCGCCAGGCGCAGAAGGTTAAGCGCCGCAACCGAACTTGCGGCCGGTTCGGCGCTGTCGTTGTCTTCCTTGAGCCGGAGCAGAATGCTCGGATCGTTGCCGGCGCCGCTGAAATATCCGCCGCGTTCCTGGTCGAAGAACAACCGGTCCAGCGTCTCTTGCAGATCAATTGCCCATTGCAGCCACGCGACGTCGAATGATGCTTCGTAAAGATCGAGCAGCCCCTGGATGACAAATGCATAGTCGTCTGCGAAACCCTCGACGGCACTCCTGCCTTCCCGGTAATTCCTAAATAAGATTTTTCGGGTCTCGTCATACAACTCGGCACGGAGAAATTTTGCCGCCCGGGTCGCGCTCTCGAGGTAATTACGATCGGCCAGGATCTGCGCTCCTCGCGCAAATGCGGAAATCATCAGGCCGTTCCACGCCGAAATGATTTTGTCGTCCAGGTGCGGCCGAGGCCGTTTGGCGCGCAGAGCGAGCAAAATTTCCCGCGATTTCGCAAGCGATTCACGCACTCCCGCTTCGTCCTTCCCAAAATGTTTGGCAGTCGCCGCAATGCTTCCGAGCTCGATCAGGATGTTCTTGCCAGTGAATTCGCCATGCGGGTCGCCGCCAGGGGAGACGTTCCCCTCAGGCTTGACCGTGTAATTGAAGTTGAAAAGGTCGGCCGCCGCTCCGAGAGCCACATCGATTTCCTTTTTGTCCCAAACGTAGAACGCGCCTTCGGCTTTCTTCGTATGCTGTAGCGGCGCTCTATGACCGTCGTCCGGTTCGCTTCCTTCCGCCGCTCGTCGGTCATAGGCAGGCGCTACCGGGATCTCGCTGTCGGCATCTTCCGCAGAGAAGAATCCACCTTGCTTCGCGGTCATGTCGCGCCGGACATAATCGAGGGTATCTCGCGCAACCTCTTCAAAGATTGGTTCGCGGCTGATCTGGAATGCTTCCAAAAAGGCGACGGCCACCTGCGCCTGGTCGTAAAGCATTTTCTCGAAATGCGGGACATGCCAGTACGCATCGACCGAATAGCGATGGAAACCGCCGCCCAGGTGATCGTGCATTCCTCCAGCGGCCATTTTGCGCAGAGTGAAAAGGTTCATTTCCAAAGCGTGTTTGCCGCTGTCGGATTTCGAATCACGCGCATACACGCGCGCCAGAAAATTCAGCGTCACTGGCCGCGGAAATTTCGGCGCAACCCCGAACCCGCCGTCATGGGCATCGTAGCCGCGCGCGATCTGTCGATACGCCGCATCGAGTGTTTTGCGGCTGAGCCTCGCATCGGGATCGGTCATCCCCGCGACAGCATTCTGCTCGAGGGCTGCGATGATATTGGTGCCCTGCTCTGAAATTTTTTCGTGGTTCTCCTTCCACGCGGTTGCGATTCGTTCGAGGACGTTTGTGAATCCGGGCTGCCCCCAGCGATCTTCCGGCGGAAAATAAGTCCCGCCGACGAACGGTTTCAGCTCGGGAGTCAACCAGACGCTCATTGGCCAGCCGCCGCCGCCCGTGGTCGCCTGAATGAATGTCATGTAAACCCGGTCCACGTCGGGCCGCTCTTCGCGGTCGACCTTGATGTTCACGAACTCGCGGTTCATCACGGCGGCGACATCCGCGCTTTCGAACGATTCGTGCGCCATGACATGGCACCAATGGCAGGTCGAGTAACCGATCGAGAGAAAGATCGGCTTGTTCTCGTTCCGTGCCTTGGCGAAAGCCTCTTCTCCCCACGGGAACCAATCGACTGGGTTGTCCGCGTGCTGAAGAAGATACGGAGATTTCTCGCGCCCTAACCGATTGCCCATCGGTCATCCTATCGCGTTGCGCTCAGAAGCCAACAACGGTGGATCGAGTGCACCGCCGCTCGATGTCGGTGATTACGGAACATCCGGCGACGGACCGCGCGGTCCACCTAAAGCCACGCTAGGCGCCGTCTCGGGCGCCCATGGATTTGTCCCCTCGCCCGTTTCGGTCGCCTCGCGGTATCGTGCCAGCATTTCGCGAAATCGCGCCAGATCCAATGCGTGCCGCTCTTCACCAAACCGCGCCAGATTTTTTTCAGCGAGCCGAAACAATCGCACGGCCGGCCCGAGCCTTCTTCCATGCTTCGGATGCGCCGGATGTTCGTAATGCTTCTGCAAATGAACAAAAGCGCCCGCCGCCTGGATCAGTCCCTTGAAGTACTGCGCATCGTCCGGCGTGATTGGATCGTGGAGCCACACCTGTTCGAGCACGTCGTGCGCTTCATAATAACGCTGCTCGTTCCAGCAACGGAAAAACGCCCGGTAATACGGATGCGCCGCGATCCCGTAACCCCCTGGGCGCGGTTCACCAGCCGCCAGCGATTCGACGAACCGCGAAATCCTCTCGCCTTTGCTCATGAAGGCCTTAACTTGAGGGCGCCTGCGATGATGGGCAAACGACGACCCTTCAGTCTTCGCGAGGAACGAACGCTCGACCTCCGCCGCCGCAAGCACTCATGACTCCAGCGGCGTTCATCGTTTTTCTTTTCCTCATCGCGATTCTGCTCGTCTGGTCGGCTCTTTTCTCCGGGCTCGAGACCGCGCTTTTCTCGCTGAAATCGCATCAACTCAAGCGCCTCGAGGAAAAACACCGGTCGCTCAAGGATTTCATCAACGTGTTTCGCGAGAATCCCCGGCGGGTCCTGAACGTTCTCCTGGTCGGCGATGTTTTGGCGAACGTTCCGCTCGTCATTCTGTCCCTTTTTCTGATCTGGCAGGGACCGCTTGCGGCGCGGGTTCCCGGGTGGCTAGCGGCCACCGTCATCTTCGCCATCATCGTACTCCTTTGCGATCTCGTCCCGAAGCTGCTCGCGCTCTCCGCTCCTTATCGGTTATCGGCCCTCGGCGTTTTCACTCTCAAAACAATGATGCCGCTCCTCGATCGAGTGGGCCGTGTTTTGGAAGGCGCCAGCACGGCGATCGTCGACAAACTCACCCCGGTCCACCTGCAAAAGCGGATGCGCTTGAGCGACGAAGAGCTCGAAACCCTCGTCGAGATCGGCGAGGACCAGGGCACTCTCCACGAGGCCGAGGGCGAGATGATCCAGGAAATCATCAAACTCGGCGACAAGACGGCGAAGGATTGCATGACCCCGCGAGTCGATACCTTCGCGCTGGCCGACGACCTGACCAATGAAGAGGCGATCGCGCAGCTTCGGCAGCGACGCCATCGCCGGGTCCCGGTTTACGCCGATACGCCGGACCAGATTGTCGGCGTGCTCGACGTGAAGCTGTTCCTCCTCAACCCGGCCGACCATTACACAGAGCTAATGGGCGCGCCCTCCTATGTGGCCGAGACGATGAAAGCGATGGACCTGCTCCGGAGTTTCCTTTCCCATTCGCAAGGACTGGCGATCGTCGTCGATGAATTCGGGGGCACCGAAGGCATCATCACGCTCTCCGACATCGTCGAGGAAATCATCAGCGACGCCGCGCCGCTGGGGGACGCCGATCTTTACATTGAACCGCTCGAAGATGGGCGCTTCCTCGTCAGTGGCAACGCGCGGCTGGACGACCTCAGTGAGCATCTTGGGTTTGAATTGGAGGCAGAAGGTCTCGATACGATTGGCGGTCTCGTCTTTAACCGGCTCGGTTATCTTCCTCCGTCCGGCACGCGTTTCGAAATGCCTCGCCTCGCCGTCACGATTCGCCGGGCGGGCCGGAAACGGATTGAAGAAATCCTCCTCGAAAAAACAGCCTGTCTCGACCCAGACCAGGAAAGCAACGGAGCTACCGCGCCTTGACGATGTACGCGTTCGCAATTTCCATTCTCTGGACAATCTCGTTCTTCTTCGCCGGGATTGAAGCCGGACTGCTCTCGGTTGATCCCGTGCGGTTGCGCCATCACGTGAAACAGGGCCGGCCCTCGGCGCTCCGGCTCGACCGGCTGACCAAGCGACCCGAACGATTGCTGATCACCGTCCTGCTCGTGACGAATCTGGCGAATATTCTGAGCCTCCTCATCCTGACCCGGCTGCTGGTTAACCGTTTCGGAACCCTGGGTTATGCGCTCGCCATCATGCTTTCCCTCCCGTTTTACCTTTTTGTTTTGAGCGTGCTCCCGAAATCGCTCTTCCGGCGTTTCCCATTCCGCGCCCTGGCTGCGCTCGGCGGCGTCCTCGAATGGTTCTCGGTTTTGCTCTGGCCCGTCCTCGAGGTTGGTGAGCTCATCCGCAATCTATTGCTCCCTCGTCGCGCCGAAGCCGGTCGGCTCTTCATCGCCCGCGAAGAACTCAAACAGATCGCGGTCCAAAGTGAGCGCGAAGGTTCCCTCACCTCGACCGAGCGTGCGATGATCCACAACGTCGTCGATTATCGCAACGTTCGCGCCGTTGACGTGATGGTGCCGTTGGACAAAGCCGTCACCATTACGCCAGAGACGCCAATCGAGGAAGCATTGCGGCTCAGCGCTGCTCACGGTGTCGACCGGCTCCCGGTGATTTCCGAGGAAGGCGAACCGATCGGTCTCGTCGACACGCTCGACGTCGTGTTCGACGATTCGCGCCGCGAATCCCTCGCGCGCTACATGCGGCGCATCGTCATCGCGCGCGATGCCGAACCCGCCTACCGCATTATCCAGCGGCTGCGTGCCGCCCGCCTCGGTCTTGCCGCCGTCATCGATTCCCAACGCAAGCTCATCGGCATCGTGACCGGCGAAGACGCGATCAAGCGCCTGGTGCAAAGCGTCTAGTTGCTGCGCAAATCGTAAAACTCGACCAGGGCGACACCGCTCGACGAGGGCTTCCCGCGAACCAGCGCGGTGTAATTACCGCGCGGAATAGAAACTCGGATGGCCGATTCCTTGGCCTGGGGCGGGCGAAGAGCGCTCGGAATCGTCTGCGAATTTGTCCCCCAGTCATCATTGAATTCGAGCACGACGCCGTTCGAATCGCGCAACTCGAGGGTCGGATCCTCGAGGACATCCGAAATCCCGTTTAGTTCTCTATAAACGCCTAACTATGTTGTGCCGCCGGCACCCGCCGCCGCCCGTTCAACAACTGCGCCGTATTGATCATCGCCACGTGAGTGAACGCCTGCGGGAAATTACCAAGCTGGCGTTTCGCTCGCGGATCGTATTCCTCGGAAAATAATCCGACGTCGTTTCGTAAATTGAGCAGACGCTCGAAAAGTTCCCGCGCTTCTTTCTTCCGTCCCATCAGGTGCAAACAATCCGCCAACCAGAATGAGCATGGCAGGAAAACGCCTTCGCCGCCGGGCAGGCCATCGACGTTATTGATTTTCGCGCGGTATCGGAGGACGAACCCTTCCCACATTAGCTCGCGCTCGATCGCTTCGATCGTGTTCACGATTCGTTCGTCGTCGACCGGGAGAAAGCCGGCCAGTGGCATCATCAGCAGGCTCGCATCCAGTTCGTCGGATCCGTAGAACTGGGTGAACGCTTTTTTCTTCGCGTTGTAACCGCGCTCGCAAACCTGGCGATGAATCTCGTCGCGCACTTCACGCCAGCGTTCGAGATGCTCTTCCGCCGCGCAATTGCATTCCTCGCTCATCTTCACCGCGCGATCGAAAGCAAGCCACGCCATCATCTTGGAATGGGTGAACTGCTGCGGCCCACCACGAACTTCCCAGATCCCCTCGTCCGGGTCGCGCCATTTCGTTTCCAGAAACCGCATCAGTTCGATTTGGAGATGCCATTCGGTCTTACTGGTTTCAATCCCGGCACGATGTGCGACGTACATCGCGGCAAGAATTTCGCCGTAGACATCCAGCTGGAACTGGTCGGACGCGGCATTGCCGATTCGCACCGGTTTTGAAGCTTCGTAACCGGCGAGCCAGGGAATTTCGACTTCAGTGAGCCGGCGCTCACCGAGCACGCCATACATGATCTGCATTTGCGACGCGCTTCCCGCGATCGCACGCAAAAGCCATTGCCGCCACGAACGCGATTCATCGAGATAGCCGGAAGTCATCAACGCGTAGAGCGTGAAAGTCGCATCGCGCAGCCAGCAATAACGGTAATCCCAGTTTCGGACGCCGCCGATTTCCTCTGGCAACGAAGTCGTGGCTGCGGCGACGATCCCGCCTGTGGGTGCGTAGGTCAGTCCCTTAAGGGTCAGGAGCGAACGCACAATCGGCTCCTGCCATTCGCCGAAATTTTCGCATTTCTTCGACCAATTTTTCCAATATTCCGTTGTGTCCCGAAGCGCATGGTCGTGATGGATGGCGCGGGGTGGTTTCTTGTGAGAAGCAAACCAGGTCAGCACAAACGGAACCTGATCCCCATCCTTCACCGTGAATTCGGCTACGGTCGTCAGGTCTTCGCCGCGCGTCTCGATCGGGGTGCGAAAGATCAGCGCGTCGGGACCCGCGATGGCTTCCAGTGCACCGTCCCGTTTCCGCACCCACGGCACCACCCGGCCGTAATCGAACCGGACAACCAGTTCCATCTTCAATGCCACGGTTCCGCGTACGCCCTGGACGATCCGGACAATGTCCGGGTTCTCGCCGCGCGGCGGCATGAAATCGATCAGCCGGACCGCGCCGCTCGCTGTTTCGATTTCCGTCTCGAGAATTAGCGTGCCGTCCCTGTAACGGCGCCGCGTCGACCTCACTTCTTCCTCGGGTGTGAATATCCACCGCCCATTTTTCCGGTCGCCGAGGAGCGCAGCGAAGCACGCCCCAGAATCAAACCGCGGAAAACATAGCCAATCAATCGAGCCATCACGGCCGACCAACGCGCCTGTCTGGGTGTCACTGAGAAAGGCGTAATCCTCGATCTTCATGTCGACTGATCTTTAGGCTTCAAGGAGCGGCGGTTTGAAACCGCCGTCGTTTCTGTCCGATTTCAAACCGCCATTCCTTGTTTCACTGAATCGTGCTGTCATCTTTCGTGGGATGTCCGCTGCCAACCTCATCGACCTCAGCCACACCGTCGAGGATGGCATGATCACCTACAAAGGCCTGCCGGCGCCGATTATCTGCGACTATCTCAGCCGCGAAGCATCACGCCAACAGTACGCCCCGGGGACCGAATTCCAGATTGGGAAAATCGAGATGGTGGCCAATACCGGCACTTACCTCGATTCGCCCTTTCATCGTTATCTCGATGGGAACGATCTGTCGGAACTTGAACTCGAATCCCTCGCGGATCTCGATTGCGTCGTTGTCCGCGCGACCAACCCCGCCGCTCGCGCAATCGATCGATTGCCGCTCGGTCTCGGTTCGTTGAGCGGAAGGCCGTGCTCTTTCACACCGGCTGGGACGTCCACTGGCGGACCGACCAATACTTCGAAGGCCACCCGCATTTGACCGGCGCGCTTGCTGAACAGCTCCTCGAAGGTCGCGTCGCTCTCGTCGGGATCGACTCTTTCAACATCGATTGCACCGACGATCGCACGCGCCCAGTCCATTCCGCGCTGCTCGGCGCCGGCATTCCAATCGTCGAGCACTTGTGCAACCTCGCCGCGATCCCCGACCGCGGGGCCCGGTTTTTCGCGGTGCCGGTGAAGGTCAAAGGAATGGGGACCTTTCCTGTGCGAGCGTTTGCGAAGATTTGATTCCTGCTCCTGATCCTGATCTCGCTCCTAATCTTTTCTGCATTCCACCGCCGCCCTGAGAGATCAGGAGCAGGAATTTTGAGAAGCAAGCTTCGCGATCCCCTCTCCGGTCAGCCGAAAGACCGTCCATTCATCCATCGACTGCGCCCCGAGCTTCCGATAGAACCGGATCGCGGGATCGTTCCAATCGAGCACAGCCCACTCCATCCGGCCGCAGCCGCGCTCATGGGCAATCTGCGCCAGCCGCACCAGCAATGCGCTTCCATATCCTTTCCCGCGCTTTTCCGGCCTAACGAACAGATCCTCCAGGTAAAGACCGGGCCGACCCAGCCAGGTAGAAAAATTAAAGAAATAAACCGCGAACCCGACTGGCGCGTTATCCTCGAGCGCCAGTAAAACCTCAGCCGATCGCTTCTCGCCGAACAGCACCTCACGCAACCCGCTCTCGGTCGCCACCACCGCATTCGGCGCCCGCTCATATTCCGCCAGTTGCCGAATCAAACTCAGGATGATCGGCACATCAGCCTCAGTCGTGGATCGAATTTCGAAGTGTGCCATCTCGGTAGGCGTCGAAGTTCAATCAAGGAGCGGCGGTTTACAAACCGCCATCGCCGCGCTCCTTATTGTGCAGCCGAGTTTAATTTGTAGATCGTAAATTCCGGATTCTGCTCAACCAGCGTCGCGGTGCCATTCAAGTGCGATGCAAACTCCGGATAATACTCGAGCCACCATTGTGTCCCCGCGTAAAACACCAGATGAGTCGCGCCCCGGCTCCTCAACTTTTCGAGGTTCGCGATGATCTGGCCGCTGTCGAGCGGGTTCCCGTCGTAAACGCCGTCGCCGAGGAAATGCCAGCCTTTACGATGCGCATAATAAAAAACCGTCGGATCGCCGTCGGTCGCCGCGATGATTAGCGCGTTGGCGGTTGTCGCCTCCTTTAGCTCGCGCCCGAGTCCCCGCAGACTTTCCGCCGCAGGTCGGTAGAGGGGCTTCGCTGAATAATAAGAACTCAGTCCGAACCAGATCGCGACGACAACCAGCCCGCCCGCGCGAAGCAACGGCCGAAGCCCGATCGCACTCGCGCGTTGGCACGCATACCCGGCGAATGCCGCCGCGATCGGCACGAGCGGCAGTTGATACCATTGATGGCGATTCCCCCAGCCGACGACGACAACAAACACGATCATCGCCGCGAGCCACCAGTGAAACAGCCGCGATCTCTTATCGCCTATGGCGAGCGCTCCACCCACCACAGCGAGGGCAAATAGGATCGGCGTCAGGCTCGAGAAAATTGTCTGCTCGACAATCTTCCAATACCAGCCCGGACCCATGATCCGAAAACCGCCGCCACCAAAAAAATGATGGGGATAGAATTGCTCCGCGATCCGGTGCGCATGCCAATACCAAATTGCCGACGGGACGAGCGCGACCATGCCGAAAAACCACACCTCCCACCGCTGGAGCCGTGGTCTGCGACCGTGGTCATCGTGCCGTTGTAGCGGCGGTCTATGACCGTCGTCTTCTTCCCCGTCGTGTTCCTGCTCCGGCTCT
>JBJMXC010000253.1:0-8869 GCA_045809825.1 Chthoniobacterales bacterium
AAGGAGAGATTGTCGATGACAGTTCGGTCGCCGAATTTTCGGAACAGGTTCGTGACTTCGACGACGGGCTCGGACGTGGCGCTCACGGTTTGAAGAAAAAGATCGAAGTGAGAATCGCGTTGCTGACCAGCATGGCGAGGAGTGATTGGACGACGGATGAAGTCGTCGCCTGGCCGACTCCTTCCGCGCCGCCGTCGACGTGCAGTCCGGCGGAACAGGCGATGGTAATAATGATCCACGCAAAAACCGCGCTTTTGATAATGCCGGAATAGAGATCCCAGGTGTTGGCGCTTTCGAGGGCGCGGAGGATGAAACCTGCGGTGGTCACGTCGAGTGCGAAATGGCAGACGGCCCAGCCGCCGAAAACGCCGATGTAATTTCCAAGGACTGTCAACACGGGGAGCATAATGAGCATGGCGATGAACCGCGGAACGATCAGGTAACTAATCGGATTGATGGCCATCACCTCGAGCGCCTCGATTTCCTCGGAAACTTTCATCGTGCCCAGCTCAGCTGCGACCGCCGAGCCACTCCGTCCGATAACAATCACGGCGATGAGGACGGGTCCCATCTCCCGGAGGAGCGTCACCATCACGAGGTCCGGCACGTAGATTTCCGCGCCGAGTTCCTGCAACGAATGCGCTGCCTGCATGGCCAAGGTCACGCCGATGCTAAAGGCAGTCAGCGCGACCATCGGGGTGGCCCGGACGCCGATGGCAACCATCTGCCGAAAGATTGGCGCAATCTTAAACATCTCGCCTTGGAAGGGCGCGACGAAGACCCAGTAAAGCAGGCTGGCATTGAGCCGGAAAAAGTTTTTCAAGACCGCGAAGGCTAGCACTCCACCCGCAACATTTTCCAGACTAGAAAAGGCAATCTCGCCAAAGCGAGAGTCTGTCGAGCCTCCGAGTCGTTAGCGGACGTTGGCGGCTCGACAGAGTCTCCCTGGCGGGATTGCCGGTCGCCGCGCTCGGGCGGCATTACGCCCTAGGGCGGAGGGGGATGCGGGTGGTTTTCGTGCGGCCCTGGCCCAAAGCCATAGTGCATCATCATTCGGCGATGCTCGTTTTCGAGCTGATCCATCTTCTTCTGTTGTTCCGGCGACAAAATCGGCGCGATCTCCCGCTTGGAATCTTCCATCACGGTCCGGACTCGTTCGGCCGTTTCGATCCGGATTGTTTCGAGCTTCGCGCTCGTCGAATCAACGATAGGCTTGATCTTTGTTTCCTGTTCGCTGGTCAAATCGAGGGCCCGCCGGAGATGTTCGCGCATCCGGTCGTGCACGTCGCCGGAGTGGGGCGGCCCGAGAAAAATGTGATGCCGGAGATGAAAGGCGCCAAACATTGCCCCGGTCGCGACTCCGGCTCCGAACACGATCAGGAACGCGATCGCGAGCTTCCATTTCAAGGCGTTGTTCATTGGCCTAACTCGCTTTGGATCGCCGAATCGGCGATCGCATAATAATTCGTCTGGGGTCTGGCCAAGGCCGCCTCCTCGCGGAACTGCCGATAGGCGGTGGCCCCGGCAAGGAGAACGATTGCGAGCCCGATCGCGCCAGCGCGACGGAGAAAGCGCGTGATCTCGGCAATATCGTCATTCATTGACGCGCCGGAACGCGAGGCGGCGATCACTCGGGTTTCAAATCCGAACGGCACCTCATCAATGCGGTCTATCGGCGCGCGCGCGGCCGAGCGGAGCAAACGATCCAAATCATCGTTCTTCATCCTTCCTCGGCCGCCCTCAGGTTCGTCAATTGTCGTCTCATCTTCTGTCGCGCCCGGAATGCGCGGACTTTCACGAGAGCAGCGCTCCATCCGGTGATCTCTCGGATTTCTGCAACGGAATTCTCCTGCAAATAAAGCAGTTCGATCACCAGACGCTCCGCCGGTTTCAAGGCTTTCATAAGATGCTCCACCAGCTCTCGCGATGCAAAACCGTGATCGGGCGCGAGGTCGCCTGTCGTCGCCGCCAGGTTGCGGACGACCGCGGCTTGTTCTTCGTTCAAGTCCGCTTCCCTCAACTCTGGCCGCACCTTCTCGGCCTGGATTTGGTTAATGCAAGTATTGACCGCGATGCGCGAGACCCAGTGCTCGAAGGGCGCTTTCCCTGAGTATTGAGCGAGCTTCTGGATGATCTTGATGAATATCATTTGGCAAAGGTCTTCTTCCGCGGTTCGGGCCGGGCGATGCGACCGAACAAGATTTGCGACGAGCGGATAGAGCTTGCGCACGAGCTCGCGCGCGGCCTTTTCGTCGTTTCCCAGCACCGCCGCCACCAACTCGCGTGAGACTCCATCGTCAGCCATGCAAAAACAGGGCAGTCCACACCAACAGGAATGACAGCGGCGCCGGCCGCGCGGTTACAACAATTTGAAGGAAATCGTTCCGCCGGGAGAATTGGCTAAATAAAAGTGTAACCGTCGTTAGCTGCGGCCGGTCATTCATAGGAAGGGGGCGCTCTAACCGTGCCCCAGGAATCAAGCTAAACAATGACACGAAAAATTATTACACTGACGACAGCAGCCGCGCTTTCCCTGGCCGGCGTTTTATATCTCCAGGCGGAAGAGCCGGGAGCGCACGGCGCGACCCACGAGCATCACGGCCCCGGTCCGGATCACCACATGATGGGGAACCCCTTTGAGCACCTATCCAAGGAGCTCAACCTGACCGACGAACAAAAAACAAAAGTTCAGCCGATCATCGACCAGACGAAGCCCCAGATGAAGGCGATCCATGAAGAGGCGATGCAGAAAATGCACGCGCTGATGGAAAACACGGGCGCTCAGATCCGTCCGCTCCTGACGCCGGAGCAGCAGCAGAAATTCGATGCGATGAAAAAGGCGCACGAAAACATGCTGAAGGCGATGCAAGAAATGCATGACGCCGAAAAGATGTAAGGCGGTCTTTACGCAGACGAAACAAGTGGTGGCGGCGGTCTTGGCGGACCGCCGCTACTTATTTCGTGATGTCCCCCTGGCGAGTTCGCGGAATAGCCCAGAGCGGATAAATCAACGCACCAATAGCCAGGATCGCGACGCCGACGCCGGCATTTTTGGGGAAACGCCAAAGCGTGCTAATGGCGAGACTCCAGCAGGCAAGAACGAACAATCCGGTCGTCAACGGATGTCCCGGGACGCGTACGAAGTTGCTTTCGGCCTCGCCGACCGTCTCGGACTTCGCCCGAAACACGAAAAGCGCGGCGCCAGTTAATCCGAAAAACAGGACATCGATCGTGACGACGTAGTTCAGGATCTGGTCGTATTTGCCGGTTAACGCTACGATCATCGCCCACACTCCCTGGAGCACAATTGCGATCACAGGAACGCGGGACCGATCGCTCACTCGCGCAACCGCTTTGAAGAAAAGACCATCGCGGGCCATTGCGAAGTAAACCCGTGGTGCTGTCAGAATGCTTTGGCTAAGGAAGCCGATTGTTGAAACGGCGATCCCGCAGGCGATGAGCTTTGCGCCCCGCGAACCCAGGGCCTGGCGCATCATTTCGGAGGCCGGAGTCGCCGTGGCGGCCAGCCCGTCCGGGCCGAGTGCGCGCAGGCAAACGTAAGTCACGAGAACATAGGCAACGATGACGCCGGTGACTCCGATGAAAAGTCCTCGAGGCAAATCCCGACGAGGATCGCGCATTTCGCCGCTCACGAAGCTGGCCGTCTGCCATCCTCCGTAAGCGAAGAGAACCGGAACCATCGCAGCCCCGAGTCCTTTCCAGGAGCCGCCGTCCCCGACCGGACTGGTCGTTAGGCCAGCGCCAGACGCCGGGTTTAATGCGATCCATCCGACCCCGATCAGCATCACGATGGCGCCGAGCTTTGTAAGCATGAGGCCGCTTTGCACATTGCTCCCGGCGCGAATCCCAAAACAATTGATCGCGGTGAGGAGTCCGAGTGCGAGTGCAGCAACCGCCTGCTCTGGGACGGCGAGGCCGGTTAGCTCACGAAAATAACGGCCGAAAATAATGGCGGCCCCGGCCATTCCTCCGGTTTGGACGACGAGGAGCAGGGTCCAACCGTAGAGAAAAGCGACGATGGGATGATAGGCTTCCCGCAGATAGACATACTGTCCGCCAACGCCCGGGAGCCGCGCGGCCAGCTCCGCATAAACGAATGCGCCAATGAGTGCGATGGCCCCGCCAATTAGCCAGGCACCGAGGATAAGTCCCGGAGTGTGGACCTGCTTCGCCACCACCGAGGGGTTTACAAAAATCCCGGCGCCGATGATTCCGCCCATCACGATCATTGTCGCATCAAAGAGGCCGAGGCGGCGGGCGAGAGCGGGTTCGTTAGCGCCGGAATTCAATTCCTGAGTCGAACGAATTCAAGCAGCGCTTGCAAGACAGACTTCACTGTAGCGACGGCGCTCTGTCGCCGAACCAACCGCTAATTCGCGCGCGACGCGTTGATCCGCCGACTGAGCGGCGTCGCTACATCGGCTACGGCAAATTGTAAACTTCGACGACTCCGACACCGCTGTCGCCACTCTTTCCAGCGACGATCACGGTATAAGTGCCAGGCAGGAGACTGGTCACGACCGCAGACTCAAGCGGGTTCGAAGGCGCGAGGCCATCGGCGCTAATTTGTGCCGCCTGGGTGGCGTCATCCTGCCAATTGTCATTGCCGATCACGAGCGCTCCGTTGTTATCCCGGAGCTCGAGAGTTGGATCCACCAGCGGATTGGCTATGCCAGACGAGGCGAGCGACGGCCCGATCGCGCGGGCTACGACCTTCGCCGCGCCGATATTGTTGCCGACAATGAACCCACCGATAAGAACATTGCTTCCGGTCTGGACAAAAGCGCGGCCACTGATGTTGGCGAGGCGCGACGCGTTCGCGTGGTCGACATCGTACGCTTCTACCAACCCAACCCCAGTCGAGTTGCCCTGGCCGCGAATAATCGCGGTGTAGTTGCCAGGTTGGAGTGTCGCCACGATGGCGGACTCGGCATCGTTGGGTGGTGCGAGCTGGTTATTGGTAATGTCGAGCTGGTTCTGGGCAGAGTTTTGTTTCCAATTGTCGTTGGTCGCGATCACCGATCCGTCGGCGGCCCTGAGTTCCAGAACCGGATCAGCGAGGGCGCCGGAAACGCCGACGCCGGTCAAGGACGGCCCAAGCGCGCGGAGGATCACCTTTTTCGCCGAGCCGGCAGTGTTAATGAACCCGCTGATCGTCACGTTGTTGCCGGTGCCGACCGCGGAACGAACCGAGATATTCAAAGGTTGAGCCGCAGTCGCGCTGATTCTGAAAACCTGCCGAGTAGCGCCCTGCGCGAGATAATAGAGGCAGCCATCGGGACCAACATGGAGATCGACCGGGCTGTTTATCCCGGTGGCGAAATCGGACGCGGTGCCACTGCCGGAATCAAAGACCCGGATCCAGCCGCCGCAGAGGTCGGCAAAAAAATATTTCCCGATGTAACTGGCGGGAAACTGCTGGACCGGTGGATTGTAAAAATCTCCGCCGACGATGGCGCAGCCGGTGATCGCGCCAGTGCTGTGGTTATATTGAAAGAGGGGATTGCGAAAATTCATATTGGAGCAAGTCCCCTCGCAGGTGGGCCATCCATAGTTCGAAGCCGCGATCCCGTCGTTGATCTCTTCCCACGTGCTTTCCCCGACGTCGTTGATGAACATCCGGCCGCTCCCGGGCTGGAATCCAAAGGTGAATGGATTACGCAAACCCAGCGCCCAGATCGAGCGGTTGGCACCCGCGGCGGTGCTAAAGAACGGGTTGTCCGTCGGAATGGTACCATCGGGATTGATCCGCAAAATTTTACCGAGCCGATTGCTCAGCGTCTGTGAGTTGGCGGAATTTGCATTCTCGCCCACGGCCGCGTAAAGCTTTCCGTCGGGGCCGAAATGGATCGCGCCACCGTTGTGGTTGGTTGCCGTACTCAGATTATCCAGATCCATTAGCACCAACTCACTGCCGGCGGCAGCCACGTCCCCACTCGCGGTGAAACGGCTGATCCGATTGTGAATCGGGGCCGCGCTTGTCGTGTAGTAAACATAAACGAACTGGTTCGAGTTGAAGTTCGGATCGAAGGCCACACCGAGAAGGCCACGTTCGCCAGACGAATTCACCGAGATCGAAACGAAAGGCGCGGCGAGGAGTGTGCCATTTTTAATCACGCGAAGCTGGCCGCCTTGAAGACAGACGAAAAGCCGGCCATCCGGCGCGAAGGCCATTGCGGTGGGCGATCCGCCCAGAGGCCCGCCGAACGCTGTTTCAGTGAATCCGGACGGGAGTGTGGCCGCGCTCGAACCGCCAATAGCCCCGACCGAAATAGCCATCGTCATGCAAACGACAGCAAAGTGAAACCGCCGACAAACATTGCTCATAAACGTCCCTTCTGGTCCCTCCACTAAGCAGCATTCCGCACGCCGAAACGCGCGTATCCATCTACATAACGATCATAGAAAGTGCGACGGATGTATTACCTCAGGCGCGGCGGCTGAATCCCGCCGAGCCCATGAGATCTTGAAGCGAAAAGTATCATCGCGTTTCGCGTCTCATCGCCTCGTCCGCCAGACGGCCAAGCGCGCGACGGATCGACCTACGACAGCAACAGCGAGGCAACCCAGAGAGCTCGCATCAGTCGCGGCGCTTTTCGTCGAAGTCGATGAAGTCCGAGACCGTGTTAAGGTCGGCTCGATCGCCCGCCCCGCATTTTTGCTTCGTCTCCTCCAGGACAGGAGTCGCAAAATCGTTCCAGCCCAGCTTGGAAAGGAACGCGTTCCAAACCGCGAGATCCCCGTCGTTCAGACGTCGCCCGTTTGTATAACACCAGTCCAGGATCTCTTCGTCGGTTCCCCCTTTAAGCACCCGTTGAGTAAGGACGCCGTAGTTCACTCGAAGAAAATTGGTACAAGCGCCGTCCGCGGTTCGCGGTTTGCCGAGGTTGGCGTGGTAATCGTCCGGCAATTCGCCCCGGCCATGGAGCCGGATCTTGTCCAGCATCCTGGGAAAATACATCATCCCTTTCGTCATTTCCTTCGGGCTTTTCGGGTAGGTACTCATTGGCTTTTCGTAAGCGTAATTCGGGAAGGACGGGCTACAAATACTTTCGCTTTAGCCGCTCAAACACGCTTCCCGGTGGATATTCGCCATTCTTGTCCAACCCGTCGGAAGTCACTTTTGCATTCCAAAAGTGGACGGCTGCGCAGTCCTCGATACTCACATCAGCATCGAAAAAGAGCCGCTTGTAATCCCACCACGGCACCCGGAAGACACTATCACTCGGAAAAACGTTGGCTTGCCCTTCGCACGTCAGCACGGCCGCGGTGAGAAGGGAGGGACCGGTTTCGCCATGGACGATTGCTGCGACCTCCTTTTCGGCGAATCGATCAAGGCAGTATTGGAGACTCGGGCTGTTAGCCGAGCCTTTGAACAGCGCGGTAGCGACTCGAAATTCCCCATCGAGCGACGCCTCTTCGAAGAACGTCTCCTCAAACTCGTCAGCGAGGCCGTCCACATAACAAATGTCAGTATCAGTCCACCAGCCGCCCTGACGATGGATAAGGGTGTATCGAAAAAGGTTCGAGAACCCGGAGACGCTGCCCAGGTTAAAAGTTCCCGCCTTGTAGGTAAACAAGCGCGACCGCGGCAAGATCGCGCTCGCATCCTTGAATACGACGTCTTTCGGCAGGTTGTCCGGCCTGTCGTAACCGTAGAGAAAGTATCGAACCCCGTTCTGCAGGAACGATGAAATACACAGCAACTCCAGGTTACTGAGCGCTGCCCCATGCCAGAACGAGCTAACTTCGATCATCGACAAAACGCGCTCTGGAAGTTCATGGCAATACCAGGAACATCTGCGCTGCGCAAAACCAGATTCCGCGAAAACGTACGATTCAAGGCGGCGGCAAATCTGCGATGATTTAGGTGCTTCGCAAGCCGCCGGCGGGCGGGCTTTTGGACGCGGTCGTGATTGACTTCGAGTCCCCGGATACACGACAGTCCACGCGATGGAGTGTCCGTTTACAACCTCGAAGGAGCCAGCCTATTACGGCAGCTATCTCGCGGTCGATAAACTCCTCGCCCTTCAAGCGCCCCTGAGCCTCATCGAGGGAAAGCTCCATGCCCACGACGAGATGCTCTTCATCATCGTCCACCAGACCTACGAGCTTTGGTTCAAGCAGATCCTCCATGAATTGAACGCGTGTTGCGCCGTCCTCGAGAAACCCTCCGCCGATGACGACGGACCGGACATGAACGTTGTCGTCCAGCGCCTTCGGCGGATCGTCGAGATTTGGAAGTTGCTGAACCAGCAGGTGGACGTCCTGGAAACAATGACCCCGCTCGATTTTCTCGATTTCCGTTCGAACCTCGAAGGCGCTTCGGGCTTCCAAAGCACCCAGTTCCGACAGATCGAAGCGACGCTCGGCCTTCGGATGGAGAACCGCTTCCGGCCAGACTATTACAAGCATACCGACATGGGGGGATTCAACGAGGCCGACTACGAGACTATTGTTGATGCCGAGAAAGGAACTTCGTTACTGCGGTTAGTAGAACAATGGCTTGGGCGGATGCCTTTCTTCGATAACTCATTCTGGCAAGGCTGGGATGAAAACGAAGCTTCGACTCATCCCGAAGTCCCGAGGTTTTGGACTAGATATAGGTCTCTTTATGAGGCGAGCCTTTCCAAACGTGATGAGACTAGTGGCCTCCTTTTGAAGTTCGACGAAACGTTCTTCAAAATTGGCGCTGGTGATTTTTCGGCAAAGGCGATGCGGGCCGCGCTGTTTATCATGCTTTACCGCGACGAGCCGCTCTTCCGTTTGCCTTTCGCCCTTCTTAATTCGTTGATCGAGATCGATGAGCAGCTCGGCAATTTCCGATATCGTCATCTTCAAATGGTCC
>JBJMXC010000254.1:0-13759 GCA_045809825.1 Chthoniobacterales bacterium
CGCGACCACTTCCTGTGACTTGAACGCTGGATTGATCGCTTCGAATACCGAAGGCAACGGGTCAACCAACGCGAGATAGGTGGCCCGCCGCGGGACGGCAATGTCCAGGGTCACCAGAACGCGATCCCCCACTCGCAAATTCTCCGCCGCCCTCAGCTTGCCATCGTCACCGAGCTTCGCGTAATGGCGCGTGATTGTGTAACCACGATTCTGCCGTGGTTGTTCGATTAATTTCGGCCACGCCTCGGCGGTCATCTCCGTATAAACTCTGCCGCCGGTTTTCGTCAGGCGAACAGGTTCGGCGCCCGTGTTGGGTTCAATCCGAAATTGCGCGCTGACGAGCGGCTTCGTTTCGCTGACTACGAAAGGTTTCCTTATGGTGTTCCAGCGCACTTCGCCGCTCGCATTGCGGTCGCCTGTCTCGATCTTGCGAAGGTAGGATGAGAGCGCGAGGACCGACCACGCGTTGGCCTGGGTCGTGGTCCAATGACCGTTACTGCGACGCGAGAATAATTCCGTCGCCAGCTCGTCCACTCGCGGCGAGGCGGGTTGATGCAGCGTCCATGCCATCAAATGCAACGCATTCTCGCGGACGATTGACCCGAAGAATTGCTCGACGTAGCCGTCGCTTCCCACCGACGGTTTCAAGAGCTCGTCCACCATCGACTTCGGGCCTTTGGTTTCAATCACCGCCAGCGCGACCAGGGCTCGATCTTCGGCGCTCAGCTTCGCGCGCTTCTGGAAGAGCAAGTCGTGATAAGCCGGCTCCGGTTTGCCCGCTACCGCCAGGGTGTAGACGGCAAGGCAACGGTCAGACAATCCGTATCCCGTCGCATCCCGGGCCGTGCCGCGGAGTTGCTCGCTCAAATATCCCAACAGCTTTTTCAGGTCTGCTTCTGGGACGGCGAAGTTCTGTTTCTGGGCGAGCGCGAGGGCAAGTCCCCCATAGGCAGTGCCCCACAACATCGGATCGCGACCTCCGGGCCAGTAGCTCAATCCACCCGAGCTCGTCTGCATGGAGAGGAGAAGATTCACTCCGTGGCCAACCGTTTCCGCAACTTCTGCATCGCTTTTGTCCAACTCCGGCAGCGCGCTTCGCAAATCGCGCACGGTCAGCCACGGCAACAGGCTCGAGGTTGTCTGCTCGACACAGCCATACGGGTATTGGAGCAATTGCCGAAGCGATTCACGGATCTCGGTCACCCGTGTGTTCGACACGTCGACATTCACCTGCCCCGTGCCCTCCAGGATCTGCGGATCGGAAATGCGCGCGAGTTCAGCTTCGTTATTTTCAATCCGCTTCGTTTGCACTTCGCGCATCAGGGGAGCGGGATAATGGACGTCGATGTCGGATTGGAGCGCATCAGTCAATACCTCGTGGCCGGACGCGGTGAAGCGTACGCTCCATCGCCATTGGCCGTGACCGATCGCGATCAGTTCGGCGGGAAAATCGAGAGGGACCGATCCGCGCGCCGGAATGTTGACGTGCTGTCTCGTTTCTCCGGCCTTCGCTGTCGCATCGAGCTGCAACTCCACGTCGGCTTCACCGGCTGTCTCGGTGTTGTTATGGAGAACGGCACGGAGAACGAGTTTGTCACCCTGGTTACCGAACCGCGGCAGCGAAGCTTCCAGCACGATCGGCTTGTTGATCTCGACCGCCGATTCGCCCGTGCCCAATTGATTTGCGCGCGACGCCGCAACCGCGATCACTCTATAACGAGTCAGGCTATCGGGAGCCGCGAACTCCGCGTGGACCCGCCCCTGCGCATCCGTCCGCAGGGTGGCGTTCCAAAAAGCGCAAGCCACGAAATTTTTCCTGAGACCGTCCAATAATGGCGGACCTCCCTTGCCGTCGCCGACGAGATAACCCTTGTTCGCGAAATCGAGTTCTTCGGTTTCCTCCTTGAGGAGGGTTGGCAATGTCAGGCTGGTTTGAACGCTGAGCCGCCGACGCTGATTGAAAAACGCCAGAGGATCGGGGGTCTTGTAGCCGGTCAACGACAGGACCCCTTCATCGACGGCGAAGAGCACCACTTCAGAATCGGCTGCCCCCTTGCCGGTGGTATCGCGGACCTCAGCGTCGAGCTGCACTTTATCGCCGGGCTTTGCAGTTGGCGCATTCGTTTTGACGGTGACTGTCAGTTTCTCGTCAGGCCGCGCGACTTTTACTTCGCAATAACCAATTCGGTATTCCGGCGTCTTGATCTTGCGCGGACTGTCGTTCGCTCCGCGGAGAAGCATGATTGAAACGAAAACATTCGGCGCGTCGGATTCTATCAGCGGCACCTGGACCGACGGCGCGTTGCCACTAATTTTCGTGACAAACGAGCGCAAGACACGGTCCCGCTCGATCGTGACCAGAGCATCGCCTCCGATCGGCGTTTTCAGCATGAGGGTCGCCGTCTGTCCCGGCGCGTAACTCTCCTTATCCGTGACAACATCAATCGCGTACGGGTTGCGATAATTCCAAACCGTCTCGCCTGGCCCGGCGACTTCGAACGTAACGGCCGTCAGGATGTCGTGACCGTGTTCGTCCTTGCCGGTTGCTTCGAGCAGATACTGGCCGGGCTTTCCCGCCACTGCGTCTGTAATCGTCGCAACGTTTGGCTTTCGATCCGGGCCGTTCCCCGGCGTGGTCGTTAGCTCGCGCTCCCATTCGACGTGCAGCTCCGCTTTGCTATCGAACTCCGTGGTCCCGCCAGCCGTCGCCAGCCGATTCGTCTGCCACGTTATCCGGGTGACTCGCACCTTCGCTTTAACCGGCGAGTTGAGAATCTTTCCGTCAGAGCCAACCGCGATCAGCTCGATCGGGAGCGCGGTGCCTTCCTTAAAGACGTAATCGAGACGGCGGAGGCCAAAGTAATAATCAGAGCTGTGCTGGATGAATGAACGCGAATCCGAAACAGTCTGCTGCCCGAGATCCGTTACTTCGCAGAGTAATTTGGTAGCTCGCGGCTGCGGCGCCTTCGAGTTGATCGGCAATTGCGCCATGATTTTCGCCGTGCCGTCCGCACCTACTTCCGCTTCGCCCTGCGCATTGAACTGCGAGAT
This sequence comes from Chthoniobacterales bacterium, assembly GCA_045809825.1. Lineage (GTDB taxonomy): Bacteria > Verrucomicrobiota > Verrucomicrobiia > Chthoniobacterales > UBA10450 > AV80. Next base: position 3,052 of record JBJMXC010000254.1, read on the forward strand.
GCGATCAAGCGCATTGTTCAACCGGAAATCGTCGATCGCGTTGTTGAACGCGAAGTCACTCAATCCTTCGGGCCGAAACGCATCATCGCGCGCAACCAGCGACCACGTCAGTTTCGCTTTAGTCAGCGGCTTCCCCATGAAGTATTTCGCCGTCACGGCCAGCTCGAGCGACACTGGCCCGGACGCGGTCGGCGGCGCCGGGATGGCGAGCTCGAAGGCATTCGGCCGATATTCCTGCACTTGAAAATCGCAGTTGCCGGTGAGCTTGTGCTCCTTCTCGTCATCACTCACCGCGACCCGATATTTGCCGAGGCTACCGTTCGGAATCCTGATCTCCTCCGCGAACGACCCGAACTCAGAAAGAGTCACGGTTTTGTTAAATATCTCGCGGTCTTTGGCGTCGTTCACCTTGACCGTGATCTTGCCCCCGGCCGGCAGGGTCGATTGATTTTCGTTCAGATTCCGCGCAATTCCTTTGAGGTAAACGGTGTCCCCGGGTTTGTAGACACCGCGCTCGGTGAATAGAAAAATCGAGCTGAGGCTCGGTTCCTCGTCGCCGTAATCGTCCGTAACTCCGAGGCGATAAAGCGGGACGGACGCGTCGCTGGAGTTGATCGCGATGAGGTGTTGATCTCCATCGGCCTGGGCGAACACCCATCGCGACTCGCTCGCGTATGGCAGATGCGCTCCCCCTTGCGCGTCGGTCACCGCCTCGCCGACTTCCTTCTGCTTCGTATCCAGCATTCGCAAGCGAACCCCCGGCAAACTCTCGCCTGTTTTGAGAGAAAAGAGGTGAAGGGTCAGGCCGGCATTGTCGCGTTTCCAAACCGACCCGATGTCAGTCAGCTGGATGACGGCTTGCGTGCCGACGCGTCTCTTCTCCGCCGTGACGGGATCGATCGATTCCGCTGTGAGCAGGACGGTCCCGGTTTTGTGTTCCCCAAGAATTTCGTCCCAACTCAGGGGCAGTATTTCCGATTTGTCGGGTGCGGCGGCGGTCTTGAGCTCGCGGTCCCAGATGACCTGACCTGGCAATTTCTCGACGTCGACCCGGTTATACATTTCGTCGTTCGGCCGTTCTTCCGCGGTGTATTCGTCGTAATGGTCGTACGCCTTGATTGCGACAGCGACGGTATCGCCGGTGAAGAGCCGGGCCGTGACGCGAATCCGCGGAATGTTCACTGCAAGCAGGCGAAACCGTCGTGAACCAGAAAGGTGCTGCTGAGTCGCAAATTCCTCGAAGTAAAGGCGCGGCGCCATCTGTTTGAAAACAAGGGCGTTGCTCTGGCCGCGCTCGAGCTGGAACGGTTGTTGCGCGGGCAAACCCGGCTTGATCTCAACCCGATATTGCGACCCGAGCGCGAAATCACCCTTCAGCGTCACGGTCATGTTCTCTACCTCGGCCTTAAATTTCGGCGGCGTCGGATTCACCGTGATCCAGCGCGAGATCGTTTCGGCCGTAATTTCCGGCGACAAGGCTTTGGAGAAATCGATAACGATTCGCCTTCCCGCGATGCGATTGCTTTCAGCGGCGATGTTCGACACCCTGAATGGTTTTACTTTGCCAATAACGATTTCTTTGCGGACGGGAAGGCCCGCTTTCCATGCCGCGGCCGGCATTCCCGCATCGATGACCAGCTTCCAATCGTTCCCCGGCGGCAACGGTTTGGTCGCGGTCACGAAAAGAACATTCTTGCGCGGCGGCCGCGTCTTATCGCTTTCCTGCTCGGGGTCGGTCTCGTCCTGGACTGCAGCCGGCTTTTCACCCCACCCTGTTAGCGTCCGGTCGTCACTTTGATACGAGGGGAAAACGTAATCGCGGTTCTTCGGGTCGTCCGCCTGTTCGACCCGCGCTTCGATCTTTAGCCCCGCTCCATTGATGAACCGGAAAAATTTCGCGCACCCGCTCGCCGCCACATCGGCATTGAACAGGATCAGGTAACGCGGATTCGCCGATGCGTCTTCAGGATCGGCACCGCCTAGCGGGGCTACGCCCTTGACGCGGAACGGAGGCGTCTCCGCTGTCTCGCGCAACGTCGATTTCACTTCGCGCCCCGCGGTGTCCTTCAGTCCGTTTCGCAGCGCAATCTGATACTTTGTCCCGAGAGGCAAAATTCCTTTCGGCGCAAACGTTCCGCTTCGGGTGCTGAGCCAAACAAATTGCCCTTCCACGCCGGGCGAAAATACAAGCGGCGAAAGCGCGGCGACCTTTCCTATTTCCGTCGCAGGCACCATTTCGCCCGCGAACCGGAGCTCGAACGTGCTCGTGGGCTCAAGCTGGCGCGATGGAAGGAGAAGTTGGACCGCGCGTTCCTCCGCGAGAGACGTGGTCGCAAGACAGAACGTGAGCGCTAACCAGGATGATCGCATCATCTTGGAAAGCGAGCCTAACAGGCAAACTTGCTAAGATTTCAATCAATTCGCGAAACGCCCGAGCTTTTCACTTGCGCCACCCTCGCTAAATGCGAAACGGTAGCGGTTCAACCAGCCGGCGTGGCGGAACTGGCAGACGCGCTGGACTCAAAATCCAGTGATCGCAAGATCGTGTGGGTTCGATCCCCTCCGCCGGCACCAGCCCCTTCCGCTCTTCCCCCTGAAAAGCAAAAAGGGGCGGCCTTCGACCGCCCCCCTTTACGTTGGAACGTTGCCGACTAGTTACCGCCCGGGTTAACCTGACTCTGCTGCACCTTCTCAATCGAGTCCCTGCTCAGGACTCCGCGAGTCCTGGATTGCTTGGCCTCGGCCGAGTCTTCCTCAGCCCAATGACCGGGCTGATTGCTTCCGAGCATCGGCGGAATCCAAACCATCTTTTTCCCGTTCGGCGATGCCGGACCTGTCTGGGCCGCGACCTGCCCGGTGATATTCAAACCATCTCCGACGTCCACCTTCATCGCCACGCCGCCGCCTGCGAATTTCTCCCCCGGAACGTTCGCCGACACTTTCTTTTTACCGGCGGAAACGACGACCGCGTACTGTTTGCCCTTTAGACCGGCGTCGGTCGAATTGAACTGCACCGTGTAATTGCCTGGTTTCAACTTGCCGGTGGCAAAGGTGCCCTTCGAATCGGTTTGGCCCTTGAAGCTCGTTTTGCCCGAATTACTGACCGTCACCGTTACTGGCGGTTGAGCGGCAAAAGCCGTAACCCCCGCAAGAGCGATACCCAAAATGACACTGCGCACGATAATTCTCATGTCCGAAAAATACCGGTCATTTTCCTCGAAGCCAAGAAAATACCGTGCGATCCGGTCGCGGCTCTATTCCGGCATCGCTTTCTCGGCTCCGAGGCCCGTGTTCGCTCGCACACTCAGCTCCGCGAAACGGGCTGCACTCAGGGGCTCGCGCCGAAGGAACGTTCCCAGAATCGCGCCGAGGAAACCGAGGGGAATACTCAGGATCCCAGGGTTCTCGAGCGGAAAGAGCGGCGGGTGCTGAATCAGGTGACGCGCGGAGGCAGCGACGCCGGGTGCGTCAATCTTCATGATGCTCGGACCAACGATGATCAAGGCCAGCGACGCGATCAGACCAACGGTCAATCCCAGGACGGCCCCGGTCGTGTTGAAACGTTTCCAAAAAAGCGACAGGACAATGACCGGCAGATTCGCTGATGCAGCCACGGCAAAAGCCAGCGCCACCAGAAAGGCGACGTTCGCATCCTTGCCGAGCAAAATCGCGACCGCGATCGCGACCGCCCCGACAAAGAACGCCGTAATTCGCGCAACGCGCACTTCCTCCCCCGGCCGACGCTCCGTTCCTTTGTGGATGACAGCCGTATAAAAATCGTGCGCGAATGAAGTGGACGCACTGATCGTTAGGCCGGCGACCACCGCCAAAATAGTGGCAAAGGCGATCGCGGCGATAAACGCGAAAAAGATGTCGCCGCCAAGCGCCTGGGCGAGCAATGGCGCGCTCATATTGTTGCCGCCACTTACCGCGATCTGGTCGCGCCCGACGATCGTCGCCGCACCGAATCCGAGGAACGTCGTCATGATGTAAAAGGTCCCGATCAAGACCATCGCCCAAACCACACTTACTCGGGCTGTCTTGGCGTCCGGAACAGTGTAGAACCGAACCAAAATGTGGGGCAGTCCCGCCGTTCCAAAAACGAGCGCCATACCTAACGAGATCAAATCGAGAGCGCCGTGATTCGCAGCGGTGTAACGCAAACCCGGCTCGAGAAAGTTTTTCGTTACCACCACGCCCTTGTCGTGATAGGTCACGCGCGTCACCGCGTCGAAGAAAGCGGCGAAGCTCCAGCCGAAATGTGCGAGCACCAGCAGACTCAGCAGGATCGTTCCAGCCATCAGGAGAATGGCCTTAATGATCTGGACCCAGGTCGTCGCGAGCATCCCGCCAAACACGACGTAGATGATCATGAGCACGCCTACGCCAATCACCGCGAACTGATAGCTCACGTGGGAGCTCCCGAGGAGGAGCGTAACCAGCGCGCCGGCACCAACCATCTGCGCGATCATGTAAAACGTGCTCACCGTGATCGTGCTCAGCGCCGCCATCGCCCGGACTGGCCGCGGGTTAAGACGGTAGGCCAGCACGTCCGCCATTGTGTACTTGCCGGCGTTGCGGAGCGGTTCAGCGACGACGAGCAGGACGGTCAGGTAAGCAACCAGCCAGCCCACCGAAAACATAAAACCGTCGTACCCAAAGAAGGCGATCAGCCCCGCGATTCCAAGAAACGAAGCAGCACTCATGTAATCGCCCGCCACGGCGACGCCGTTTTGCCATCCAGTGATGCGCCGGCTCGCGGTAAAGAAGGCCGCTGCGCCCTGCGATCGCCGCGCGGCCCAGTAGGTGATGACGAGCGTCACCAGCACAAACAACAAAAACATGCCGAGCGCCGGGGTCATGTCCTTATCCGATAGGTCTTATAGGTCGCATAGGACCTATTCATGATTCTTCCCGGAAACGACGTCCGCTGCCATCCGATCAAACTTCGCGGCGGCGCGGACATACAACCCTGCGATAATCCAGGCCATGAAGAACTGCGAGAGCGCGAACAAATACGCCAGGTTCACCGGCCCTAAGACGCGCTTTTCCATGAACGGCCTCGCGTACCCAATCAGCACCGGCAACGCAAAATAGTAGGCAATGAAAAAAATCATCGCCGGGACAATGAATCGCTTCTTCGCTTTGACCAGGCCGCGAAACCGCTCACTCGCCGCCAGTTTTTCCCATTCGATAACACCGGCCTCTTCATCGGCGGTTCGCTCGTGCGCCGGCTTCCGGCCGCCATGAGTCAAAGGAGCGACATCGGTCGGAGCGGCAACAACCGGGGTTGGATCATCGGGTCGGTCGGCGTTGTCACTGGCCATTGCAGAACCGATATAAAATGGCGCGTTTGAAAACGCCAAGGAAAAGTCTGGCCGCCTTTGTGCCGCGGCGGCCACGATAGGCAAAGATGATCACCGACGATGGACGGCGGCAGTCTGGAATCGGTTGCGTCAAAAACGGCGTACTTATGCTACTGATCTTCGCCACAGCCTAAGTCCTGCACGAGTACGAGCAGCCCCGCTTTCGGCCTTTCCATGTGGGAGCTGCTACTCCTCTCCCTTCTTCTTCCAGGCGGACGGGGGAGCGACCGGTCTCGCAGTAAAGGTTGAGTCCGCCGGGCAGCTGTTTCGCCTCGAGCCTCGAGGCTGCCGAAAGCCGGGTTAAGGTCCCGGCGGACTGTTAAATCAGTTCGCCCGATTTCGCTCGCCGATCGCGTTCGCAATTGGCATCCGGGGCGGCGACTGCGCCGATGCAATCAGCGCCGCGGCCAGGATAGCGATGATTATAATGAGCGTGCCTTTCATCGACTTAGGATGGCGGAATATGACCGCGCCGTTGTTTAGATGGAGAGCAAATTCACGTTCCGCGCGAACTGCGGCAACATTGGACAGGAGAGTTTCTGGAAGGAGGTACGGCTAACATCGACAGGATCATTGTTAGTGTCGTTATCATTATCGTTATCGTTGTTATTGTCGTTGTCATTGTCATTGTCATTGTCGTCCTGGTCCTCACTGTCGACGTAGTTGCTGGCATTGACGGTCGGCATTTCGCTTTGCGAGATCATATTGTAACGCTGACGGACTTCGGGCGTGAGCTTGTCGATCTCTTCCTGCGTATCCACTGGTCCGCTAAAGAGTAATCGGCCCTGCGGGTCCTTGACTGTCAGGATCTTTTTACCCGCTACGGTCTCGAGTTTGAGCTCACCCTTGTCGTCATTAAATACGATGGTCGCCTTTCCGAGATCGATCGTGGTCGATTTCATCGTTCCCTTGTCCCGACTAAACAGGCGCATCTGTCCGGCGGAACGCCGTGCTTCGTCGCGGGCTCGTTGCGCTTCTTCGCGGTTTCGTTGTGCTTGCTCCCGATTTCGCTGCGCTTCCTCCCGCACCCGCTGCACTTGCTCGCGTGTTCGCTCACGCGCTTCCGCGGTGGCCCGCGCAGCTTCACGCTGCGCGTTCTTCACAGTTTCCGCGATATCCGGACCGGAGTTCGAGTTATTCAGATTGACGCTGAAGTCTTTCATCTTCTCGTTGAAGTCCTTCATCTTTTCATTGAAGTCCTCCATGTTGAACATCCCGAAGTCGTGGTCGCGCTGCCGGACTTCCTTCTTGCCGAGCTTTACCGTCACCTTCGTTTCCGCGTTCTTGCGCAGGATCGTCAAGGTAACGTTGGTTCCTTCCGGATAACTGCGGATCAGCTTCGAGAGCTGGTCCGGTTCCATCAGGATCTGGTCGTTCAGCATCTTGATAATATCGTTCTGCTGAACTCCTGCCGCGGCCGCCGGCCCGTCTGGAACGATGTAATCCACGACGAGACCGAAGCCTTTCGGTAATCCCAGTTGTTCGCTGACGACGCGTGGCACGCTCGAGGTTTCAACGCCGAGGAAAGTCACCGGCACTTTCGGGCGGTCCTTGTCTCGGTCGTTATGGGCGGGTGGGACTGGCGGGACCGGTGGAACGGGCGGGACTGGCGGTACCTGTGGGGTTTGGGTAAACCCAGTAATAGGGAGCAGCCCGAGGGCTGCGATCATAGCTAGCGTTTTTATCTTCATTGTTTGGTTTTTGGATAAGGTTGATTCTTAAATTCGTAATCGTGCCCGCACTTGTGATCGATTATTGGCCCGAGATCGGGATCAGAGTTACTTCCTCCTTCGGATACGACACACGAAGCGAAGCGCCGGTCTGTGGATTCTTCCATTGCACCGTCTCGCGTTTCCGGGAGCGGATCCGGCGCATCGGCTCGTCCGTGCCGTCGGCGAAATGCAGGCCTTCGTCTTTGGTGTCGTAAACCACCTGGCTCATTGCTGTCGGCACAAACTCATTGGCTGCTTTCGCGGCGGGAGTAATCGGCGCGGGGGTGAGTAATGCCAGTCCCGGGCTTTTCGATGGACGATCGACGTTTACCCGGGCGAGCAACAAAAAGGTCGCGGCGGCCGCGAGACCGAGCCCAAGCGCAAACCAGTTCAGCCGGAAACGGTGTTCCTGTTTTGGCAACACTCCGGCAGTGGCCGTTCCTCGGCCCATCACTTCTTGAGCGAGGCCAATTTCAATCCGAGCCGCCAGGTCCGGGGATGCCGGCCGGGGCCGCAGCTTCTTCAATTCGGCTTCGAGTTCTGAAAAATCATTCATGGACGACAAAGTTCTTTTTCAGCGAGGCGAGCGCGTAGCGATAACGCGACGCCGCTGTGTTTTGTGAAATCCCGAGCGCTTCCGCGATCTCGGCGAAAGTGAGCTCATTCCAAATCTTCATGACCAGCACCTCGCGCTGTTCCACAGACAACCGATCGATGGCTGCGGCCAGGTCACGCTGCGAACCGTTGTCGAAATCGAAATGCGGTTCGGTAGTTTGCTCCATGTCGGCTGAAGCGGTGGCTTCGCGCCGGGCCCGCCTGGCATCTTTCCGAAGAAGATCGAGCGCGACCGACCGGACCGTGGCGTAGAGCAGGCCGCGATTCTCGATGGAATGTTGTTTGCGCCAGAACCGGACAAACGCGTCCTGGACAATGTCTTCCGCGTCCGCGATCGAGCGGACGAACTGCCGGGCAAAGAGGACGAGGCCCGGCCCGAGTTCGGCGAAACAACTTTTCCAATCTTCTTCATGAGTGACGACATCTTCCATGACCTCTTTACGGTCTTTTAATAACCAAACGCCGCCAAATGCGGGTTTTGTCTAACCCGAGTGCGGGTTATTTCATCTCCTGCGATGAGCGCAAACTTTGAGGAGCTCGATTACCGGGAAACGCCCTTCGGAGAGTTGATCTTGCGGCGGCGGCGAATGGTGTCGTTAGGCGATCTTGAGATTTACGAAGTTAAGTTGGGCGATGCCTTCCTCATGTCGAGTTTGTTTCATGAAGCGGAAGAGGCCCTGGCGCGGTTCGGATTGAGCGAGCTAAAAGGCCAGCGATGGGACGTCGTAGTTGGCGGGCTGGGGCTGGGATACACGGCGGTTGCGGCGCTGGAACATTCCGAAGTCGCAACCCTGCTTGTGATCGATGCGCTCCAGCCCGTGATCGATTGGCACCGGGAGGGTCTTGTTCCGCTCGGCGACAAACTTACGAGAGATTCGCGGACGAGACTGCTTTGTGCGGATTTTTTCGCGCTGGCGAGCTCGCTCGAAGGGTTCGATTCGGAACAGCCCGGGCGACGATTCCACGCGGTGCTGCTGGATATCGATCATTCGCCGCGCAACCTATTGGCTGCAGCGAATGCTGCCTTCTATCAAGAGACCGGTTTGCGCGCCCTGGCGGCGCAGCTCCATCCGGGTGGGATCTTCGCGCTTTGGTCAGATGATCCACCGGATGATGAATTTCTGGCAAAACTGGGGCGCGTTTTTGCGACAACGCGAGCGCATATCGTCACATTTCCCAATCCGCTAACTGAGGATGAATCCGCAAGCACAGTGTATGTCGCGTCCAAAGAGGATGCCTGAGTCTGGGCTGCCTTGTGCCCCGATTGCCTGCCAGGGCGAGACGCTGTCGGGCCTTCAGCGATCCAGCAATTCTCTGGAAAACGAAAACGTCTGCTGAAAGAATCCGGCGAATGCGAGGACGTTTGGTTTTCTTGTTCGGCACTATTCTCGTTACGAGCCTCGGAGCCGAAACCCTGGACGAAGCCCTCCGCGCCATGACGGCCGCGGAACGAAAGTTTTATCAAACCGGCCAGGAAAAAGGCACCCGCGCTGCGTTCCTCGAATTCCTGGCTGAGGACGCGATTGTCTTTCGGCCCGGACCGGTCAACGGCCGCGACACCTGGAACAAACGCGCCGAGACAGGATTTGATCTGGTCTGGGAACCGACCTTCGCCGCGATCGCGCGGAGCGGCGATTTTGGTTATGACACCGGCCCTGCCAAATGGCGGACGAACAAGCAGCAGCCGAAGTTCACCAGTTTCGGCCATTTTGTTTCGATTTGGAAAAAACAGAAGGACGGCTCGTGGAAAGTCGCGCTGGACTGCGGGATTGAGAATACGAAGTCCGACGTAACACCTCCATTGCGACTGGTGACGCCGAAGAATCGAGGGACCGGAACCTTGGAATCGCTGGAAAAGGCCGAGAACGATTTCATCGCGACCGCGAAACTCGACTTCACGAAAGCGTTTCGGCAGTTTGGCGCCGAAGAGGTCAGGCTTTATCGCGACGGCTCGTTTCCGACGATCGGAAAAAAAGCCGCGGTCGAACTACTCGGAACAGAGCAAGCCGGCGTTGCGATGGAAATCGCTAAAACGGATATCAGTAGCAGCGGCGATCTCGCCTATAACTACGGCAGCTTTTCCGATACGAGGACGCAGCCGCGCAAGGCCGGGCATTTCCTTCAGGTCTGGCAAACGGACTCGAAAGGCGCTTGGAAGCTTGTGCTGGATTGGCAACAGCAACAACCGTAGCAAACCCTCTCCGGCCCCGGAACGACATATGTCCACATCGCCTCCTTCGTCGCCCGCCGCCGACACTTGGTTATCGGCTGCGCGTAGATCGCCCGCGCGAAAATTTGTTCTTGTTTTGGTTTTGTGGTGGGCGCTGACGGCGTTCGTCTATCGGAAGACGGAGAGTAATTTTTTGCGCGCGGAAAGTGGTTGGTACCTGTTTCTTGCCCAATCGCCGGCGGCCGTTCAGGACGACTTCATAAGAAAAGCCCTAACGAATAGTCGGAGCGGTCACTACAGCCCGGTAGGGTTTGTCGCTGAATTCCTCACTGCCAAGGTCATTGGGACCAAGGCGACATTCTGGAAATGGCGCCAGGTCACGGTCTTGTCCGTTTTGGCTGCCATCTTGTATTGCCTGGTCAAGGATAGTGCAAAACTGTTCGGACTCTCGCGCAATTGTCGCATGCCATTGGCAGGGGCGACCACAGCCGTGTTGATCTTCCAACCCTGGATGACGGATTTCATCGCGTGGCCGTTTATGATCTTCCAGCTTCTCTGGCTTATTCTTACCACGCTGGCGCTGCATACCCTGGTCAGACTGGCAGAGGGAACGGGCCCTTCGTACCGGCCCTGGTTGGCCATTGGCGCAGCTTATGGCTCACTGCATTTCCTGGGTTTGGGTCTCGCAACCGTAGCAGCTACCGCCGCGGTCTTGGGCAGTCTCGCCTGGCAAAACTATCGGAGCACCGGTTCACGAAAGCTTGTCATGCCGGTGGCGACTCTGCTGGCACTGACGGCGTTTCACGCCTTGCTAATGATCGCGCTTCCCCATGCGGAAACCATTC
>JBJMXC010000255.1:0-14437 GCA_045809825.1 Chthoniobacterales bacterium
GTCCGGCCGTTTACGCGGTCGACAAAGATCAGCCCATCGGCGCGATTCGCCCGCTTGAAGAAATCGTAGCAGACTCCATCTCGCGCCAGCGTTTCGCGATGACCTTGCTGACGCTGTTCTCGGCGGTCGCGTTGGTTATCGCTGCCGTCGGTATCTACGGAGTTATGGCTTACAACGTCGTTCAGCGCACCGGCGAGTTCGGGATCCGGATGGCCCTCGGCGCACAACAACGAGACGTCCTGCGCCTCGTTCTCACCCAGGGTGGGAAGCTGATCGGTATTGGCTTGGGCGTTGGCCTTCTCGCCACTCTCGCCACATCACGCGCGATGGGCTCGATGCTCTTCAACACCAGCGCGTTTGATCCGGTTACGTTGACCAGCATCACCCTGTTGCTTGGCGCCGTCGCCCTCATCGCCTGTTTCTTCCCCGCAAATCGCGCCACCAAAGTGAACCCGATTGAGGCACTGCGGGCGGAATGAGCAATGAGGAATGACGAAGCGCGACTCGGTCTGGGCCTTCGTGATTGGAGCCTGGGGTTGGTGCTTGGGACTTTAGAGCTTTCTTATGATCTCTGATCTGCGCTACGCGTTTCGCCAACTGATCAAAGCGCCCAGCTTCAGCGCGACCGCCATTATCGCCCTCGCTCTCGGGATCGGCGCGAGCACCGCGATGTTTGCGGTGATCTACGCGTTCCTCCTGCGTCCGTTGCCGTACGAGAATCCGGATCAACTCGTCATGCTGCAATCACGGGGCGTGACGACGGGAAACGATCTCGGCGTTAACTACCTCGACTTCCTTGATTGGCAGAAACAGAACCACAGCTTCGCCGACATCGCCTTTTTCAACCTTTTCTGGAACGGCAACGTCGAATCGCCCGCCGGCTCGACTGAAACGCTCAAGACGACCTTCACGACCGCAAACCTGTTCTCCCTGCTGGGCGTGCAACCAATGCTCGGCCGCGATCTGACCCGCGCCGACGATGAACCGAAGGCGCCAAAGGTCATGCTCATCAGCGAACGACTTTGGAAAAAATCCTTCGGCGGCGATCCCAACATCATCGGACGGGACGTCCGTCTCGACGGCACGCCGCGCACGGTCGTCGGCGTTATGCCGGCCGGTTTCCGTTTCCCATCGCAAACCGACATTTGGGTCCCTGTGGGCTCTTTGTTCGACATGGTCTGGACGTCAGGGAACTCGCCTAGCAACAAGGACCGCTCCTGGCGATCCGATCAGGCCATCGCACGGCTCAAGCCCGGCGCGACGGTGCAAACCGCGCAGAGCGAGATGAGCGTGATCGCGGAACGTCTCGCCCAGCAATATCCCGACACGAACAAGCTCGTCGGCGCGGTGGTTGTGCCGTTGCGTGATCAAATTGTGGGCAACGTCCGGTTCTCTTTGCTCCTGCTGCTGGCGTCCTGCGGGGGCGTCCTCCTCATCGCCTGCGCAAACGTGAGCCAGCTCCTCCTCGCGCGCGCCACGACCCGAGAACGCGAGTTGTCTGTCCGCGCTGCCCTGGGCGCGAGCCGCTGGAGACTGGCCCGGCAGGCCCTCATTGAAAGCGCATTGCTCGCCCTCGTTGGAAGTGTCGTCGGCGCGTTGCTCGCCATTTGGCTCGTCGATCTTGTCGCGACGGCAATCCCGATCGAGCTGCCGTTCTGGATCCGGATCGATCTCAATCCGTCCGTGCTCGTTTTCACTATCCTCGCTTCCGGCGTGACCACGCTGCTCGCTGGGTCGTGGCCAGCGTTCCAGAGTTCGCGAGTTCAGATTGCGCAATCGATTAAGTCGACGTCAGGGCCAGTCATCGGTGCCGGCGCGCGCGCCCGCGAGCTGCTGACTGCGGCGCAGGTTGCGATCTCGATCCTTCTTCTCGTCGGCGCCAGTCTCCTCCTGCGCAGCCTCTTGAAACTGCACGAGGTGAATCCCGGCTTCGATCCAAGCCACGTCATGATGATGCAAATCAATCCGACGTACCAGGGCGACGAGCCGGAACAAACCAAGGTGGATCGTTATTCGCGCTTGTTGCAGCGCCTCAGCGAAATGCCCGGCGTCGAATCGGTCGCGGCGAATAACTGGCCGCCATTCGTTCCGCAAGGACCCTGGAACCGCAGTCAGGTGGTTGGCGAAACCCAGCCGGTTGCTTCGCCATCACTTAATCCGGTCGCGAATTTCCAGAGCGTCAGTCCGGATTATTTTCGGGTACTCCGCATTCCGCTGCTGCGCGGACGCTTTTTCTCCACTGCGGACAAGTTGGGCGGGCCGCGCGTTTGTATCGTGAGCGACCGGCTTGCGAAAGCAATTTGGCCCAACGAAGACCCGATCGGCCAGAAATTGCGCGCGCAGTGGCCGGGCACGACCGGTGCGCCGAACACCACGTTGACGGTAGTTGGCATCGTCGGCGACGTGCGGGATCACGCTCTTGAGCGTCAGGCCGACCCAGGTCTTTACAGACCCAGTTTGCAGGGCGCGGGCAAGGGGATGTATTTTCTCGTCCGAGCCCGCGGCAGCGCCCTCGCGTTGGTGCCGGCCATTCGTCGTGAGATCGCGAAGACCGCGCCGGAGGTCGGCGCGTTCAATTTCGTCTCGCTCGAGCACGAAGTCGCAAATTCCCTCTGGCAGTCGCGGCTTCGTGGGTGGCTCCTGGGATTTTTCTCGCTTGTCGCTTTAGCACTGGCTGCAACCGGCCTCTACGGCGCGGTCGCATATGGCGTAGCCCAGCGGGCCCGCGAGATCGGCGTCCGGATGGCGCTCGGTGCAAATCGCGCAGCGGTTTTGCGACTGGTCCTCGGTCAGGGAATGCGAGCAGTCGCATTTGGTCTGGTCGCTGGAGTTGCCGGTGCTTTCCTCGTCTCGCGTCTTCTGCGTGCCTCGTTGTTTGGTATTAGCGCGAACGATTTCGCCAGTTACGCCGGGGCCACGTTTCTTCTCGCCGCTACGGCGGTCGTGGCTGCCGTGATTCCCGCGCGCCGAGCCAGCCGGATGAACCCGATGGAAGCACTCCGCACCGAATGAAATTTACCGATCGAAAACCGACCCTCGAAAATCGAAAATTCATATGCTAAACGACATCCGCTACGGCCTGCGCCAACTCATTAAGCATCCCGCGTTCACGATCATCGCGATCCTGACCCTCGCCCTCGGCATCGGGGCGAACACCGCGATCTTCAGCGTGGTCAACGCGGTTCTCCTCAAGCCGCTCCCGTTTCCCGAACCCGATCAACTCATCGCCGTCGGCATGACCGACACCCGCCAGAAAGGCGAAACGAATCTGGGTTCGCTTTCGTATCCGGACTTTTTCGATTTTCGGGACCAGAATCGCACGCTCGCGAGCAGCGCTGTTTATCGCGATCGCTCGTTCGCGCTCACCAGCGAGGAGGGTGCGACCAGTCTTCACGGCGTGAAAGCGAGCGCGGAGTTCTTCAATGTGCTTGGCATCAAGCCCACGATGGGACGCGGATTTGTTCGCGATGACGAACAGGGCGGCGGCGGAGCGGGCGGCTTTAAGGTCATTATCAGCGACGAGTTTTGGAAAAAACATTTCGGCGCCGCTCAGGATGTGATCGGGCGCACCCTCACCCTCGACCGGCGCCCACACACGGTCATTGGCGTCATGCCGGCCGGTTTTCAGTTTCCGATCCAAAATGACACGACTGATTTTTATGTTTCGATCGCCGAGGATGCCGCCACTCCGGATGGCTCAATCCCGACGACGAAACAGCGCGGCAACCACCAGCTTGAAGCCGTAGCGCGACTGAAGCCGGGCGTGAGCATCGCCCAGGCGCAATCGGATTTGTCCACGATCGCGGAATCACTCGCGAAACAATACCCCGATTCAAACACGCATTTCGGCGTGCTGGCGAAGCCGCTGCGCGACGAGATGATCGGTGACGTCCGGACCGCGCTCTATATTCTTTTCGGTGCGGTCGTCTGCGTCCTGCTGATCGCGAATGCGAACGTAGCAAACCTTCTCCTTGCCCGCGCTTCCGCGCGCGGGAAAGAAATCGCTTTGCGTGCCGCGATGGGCGCCAGCCGCCTCCGGATTATCCGGCAATTGCTCACGGAAAGCGTGCTGCTCGCCGGTGTGGGTGGTTTGTTCGGTTTGCTCCTCGCGCAATGGGGAACCGAAGCGCTCATCACAACGGTTCCGCAAAATATTCCGCGGATCAGCAACATTCAGCTCGATGCCCCCGTGCTCGTTTTCACGTTGCTGGTCTCGCTCATTACCGGTGTGGTCTTTGGCCTGGTTCCCGCGTGGCAGGCGTCGCACGTCGACCTCAACAGTTCGCTTAAGTCGGGCAGCCGCACGGGCAGCGCCGGCGAAGGAAAGGGCCGGGTGCGCAACGCCCTGATCATGGCGGAGGTCGCGCTCGCGCTTGTTCTGCTGATTTCCGCCGGCCTTCTGATCCAGAGTTTCGCCCGGCTCGGCCGAGTCCAGCCTGGTTTGCGAACGGAGCGGCTCCTCACCGCCCGCATCGGTCTGCCCGAAGTTACCTATCCAAAAAACGAAAACACCATCGCGTTTTTCGACCAGTTCATGCCGCGCATTCGCGCGATTCCCGGCGTCGAGTCGGCGAGCGCAATCCTGCCCCTGCCCTTGAGTGGCAGCAACATGGTCACGTCGTTCGACTCCGAGGATAATCCGTTGCCGGAAGGTCAGCGCCCGGGCGCTCCCGTCCGGATCATTACGACGGATTATTTCAAAACGACCGGAATTCCTGTGCGCCAGGGCCGGGTGTTCGACGAGCGCGACAGGTATGAATCGGGACCGGTCGTGATCGTGAACGAGCGATTTGTGCAGAAATTTTTTCCTGGCAAGAACGTCATCGGCAAAAGGATTCAGCCCGGTTTCTCGGCTGACGATACCGGGGAAAAGTGGCGCGAAATCGTCGGGGTGGTCGGAAACGTGAAACATCTCTCCCTGAGGAACGAGGATTCGCCGGAGATGTATCTGCCGAATACGCAGATTCCGATCCAGACGATGTCGCTCGTCATCCGCACTAAGGTCTCGGATCCAAACGGGATCACGAATTCGGTCCGAAAAGAGCTGGCGGCGATGGACGCTGCCATCCCGTTGACGAGCGTGCGAGTATTCGACGAATACATTTCCCGGTCGCTCGCACGGCCGCGTTTCAACACCCTGCTGCTTTCGATCTTTGCCGGTGTGGCGTTGGTTCTGACCGCGATTGGAATTTACGGAGTGCTGGCTTATTCGGTTGCGCAACGGACAAGCGAGATCGGAATTCGGATCGCGCTCGGCGCGGGCAAGAGCTCGATCTTCCGTCTTATTGTTGGCCAGGCGATGATGCTTGTCGGCATCAGTGTCGGACTCGGATTAGCCGGTGCTTTCGCCGCGACGCGATTATTGAACAGTCTCCTTTTCGGCGTCCGCCCATCCGACCCGGGCACGTTTGCCGGAATTGTCCTGCTCGTTTCCGTCGTCGCCTTCATCGCCGCGTGGTTGCCGGCCCGGCGCGCGACCCGCGTCGATCCCATCGTTGCCTTGCGAGCGGAATAATTAACGGCCCCGCCAACCGGAGAAGTAAATCAATGGAAACGATAATCAAAGATTGCCAATACGCTCTCCGCCAACTCCTCAAGCATCCAACTTTTGCACTGATCGCCATCCTCGCGCTCGCTCTCGGCATTGGCGCGAACACCGCGATTTTCAGCGTGGTCAATGCAGTCCTTCTCCGGCCGCTGCCTTATCGCGCCCCGAACGAGCTGGTTTGGCTTTGGGGCACAAATCCTCTCAACGACATTCCGAAAGAGACCGCGTCGTATCCTGACTTCAATGATTGGCGGCAGCAGGCCCAGTCCTTCCAAGCCGTCGGCGGATTCGCGCAAACCTCCCCCATCCTGACGGCTAACGACGGGGAACCGGAGCGTCTTCCGGGCGGTGTTGTGATGGGCGATCTGTTCACGACTCTCGGCGTCGAACCGGCGCTCGGTCGAAAATTTTTGCCCGAAGAGAACGATACCGGCAAGAACCGCGTCGTGATTCTCAGTCACGCGCTCTGGGAGCGGCGCTTCGGCGGCGACCCGAAAATTGTCGGGCAACAAATTCTAATCAACGGCAATCCGCACACGGTCGTCGGCATTTTGCCTCCAAGTTTCCAGGACCCGATTCCGCAGGCGACCAAGACAATCCAGCTCTGGCTCCCGCTCGCTGTCACTGATCAGATGCGCCAGGACCGCCGCGGTGATTTTCTCAGCGTAATCGCGCGCCTCAAGCCCGCCGTGAAACTTGAAGCGGCCCGCGCGGAGATGGCGGGAATCGCGGCGCGTCTCGAGAAACAATATCCCGATACGAACACGCAATGGGGCGTAATCGTACAGCCGCTCCACGAAGCACTAACCGGCGATGTGCGTCCGGCGCTCCTCATTCTTTTGAGCGCGGTTGCGTTCCTGCTTCTCATCGCATGCGCGAACGTCGCGAACCTATTGCTGGCGCGCGCGTCATCACGCCAGCGTGAGATCGCAATTCGATGCGCGCTGGGGGCCTCGCGTGGCCGTGTCGTCCGGCAATTGTTGACTGAGAACATCGTCCTTTCGCTCTGTGGCGGTGGTCTCGGATTGCTCTTCGCGTGGTGGGGCATTCAAGCGCTCCTCGCCCTCAGTCCCGGAAATATTCCGCGGCTGGGCTCGATCTCGATCGATCACGACGTCCTCTTCTTCACTCTCGGGGTGTCGGTCGTCACTGGGATCCTCTTCGGTCTCGTGCCGGCATTTACCGCGTCGCGTCCGGACTTGAATAACACCTTGAAAGAAGGCGGGCGGAGCGCCGCCGAGAGCGCGGGCGGCCGGCGATTGCGGAGCGCGCTGGCGGTAGTGGAGATTGCCTTATCGCTGGTTTTGCTCGTCGGCGCAGGCCTTTTGATCCGTAGTTTTATTCGTTTGCAGGAAGTGCGCCCCGGGTTCAATCCGCAACATTTGCTTTGCGTCGATCTGACCTTGCCCTCGGCGAAATATAAGGAAGACCAACAGACCGTGAATTTCTTCGACCAATTGCTCGGCACGCTCGCACAGCAGCCCGGCGTTCAAGCGGCAGCAGTCGCCGAAGGCGTACCCCTCGGGAGCGGCGCGAACTTCCTTGCATTCGCCGTCGAAGGAAGAGTGCTCGCTCGGACCGAGCGGACGCCGGATGCCGAAGCGCGCGTCGTGAGCCCGGATTATTTTCGGACGATGCAAATTCCACTGCGGAATGGCCGGTTCTTAAACGAGCACGACGTGACGGGTCAACCGGACGCCGTGGTGGTCAGCGAAACGCTCGTGAAAAAATATTTTGCCGGTCAGGATCCGGTTGGGAAGCGGCTCACGTTCGGCGATCCGCAGGCGAAGGACGCGCAATGGTACAGCGTGGTCGGCGTCGTCGGCGATGTTCGCGGAATTAGCCTGAATGAAGAACCGTACGGCCAGCTTTATACGTCTTACCGGCAGACCCCGCGGCGCGCATTTACCCTGATCGTCCAAACGTCCGCTGAGCCGACCACCATGCTCGGGACCGTCCGCGAAAAGATCTGGTCGCTCGATCGACAACAGCCACTTTTCAACGTGCGCACGGCCGAGCAGGTCCTGGAGAAGTCAATCGCACGCTCGCGGTTCAACATGCTCCTAATAACGATCCTGGCGGCTGTCGCGCTGGTTCTCGCGACGGTTGGAATTTACGGAGTGATTTCCTACTCGGTGACGCAGCGCACTCACGAAATCGGGGTCCGGATGGCGCTCGGTGCCAGTGTTGGCGATGTGCTGAAACTCGTCATCGGGCAGGGAATGCTTCTCGCCGGTGCGGGGATCATGCTCGGTCTTCTCGGCGCGTTCGGCCTTACCCGAATCATGGCGACGTTGCTTTTCGGCGTGACCGCTTCCGACCCCGTTACCTATTTCGGACTCGCCTTGCTCCTAAGCATCGTCGCGTTCCTTGCCTGCTACATTCCGGCGCGCCGGGCGGCCCGGGTGAACCCAGTGGCGGCTTTGCGCGCGGAATGAAACGCTTCACGTTGACCTAACGACCTAAAATTATGCAGATCTTACTCAGCGATATTCGCTACGCATTTCGGATGATTGCGAAGCAGCCCGGGTTCGCCGCGCTCGCCGTCCTCGCCTTTGCACTCGGCATTGGCGCGAACGTCGCCATCTTCAGCGTGGTTAACGCCGTCCTTCTCCGGCCGTTGCCGTATCCGCATTCGGAACGGCTCGTTAACATTCGGGAACGGACCCCGACTTTTCCCGGCGGGTCCGTCAGTTACCTTAATTTTCTCGATTGGCGGGCGGCGCAGCACAGTTTTACCGATCTCACGCTCTTTCGCCGCGAGTCCTATAATCTCTCCAGCAGCCAGGGAGGGACCGCGCCGGAACGAATCGGCGGCGGACGCGTCACCGCGAATTTCCTGAAGGTGCTGGACGTCTCGCCCCAGCTTGGCCGCGATTTTACGGACGCCGATGACGTGCCGCACGGACCGAAGGTCGCACTGATCAGCGACAGGATGTGGCGAAAACGCTTCGGGGCTTCGCGCGGAGTTCTTGGCCAGCACCTGATGGTCGACGGAATTTCGTACGAGATCATTGGCGTTCTGCCTGCCATCGTCCGCGTGCCCCGCCTGGCGGAAATATACGTGCCTCTGGGCGACGTTCGGACTGAGCCCAGCGTTCTTTTGCGCGATAATCACCCCGGCTTCGGCACCCTCGGTCGTCTGAAGGAAGGGGTGACGCTGGAACAAGCTCACGCCGATCTCGACACGATTGCCGCGGCGCTCGAGAAAAAATATCCGGAGTCGAATACCGGCCGCCGGATCACGACCCAGCTGCTTTTGGAATCGTCGGTCGGCACGTATCGGCAAAGTCTTTATCTTCTTCTCGGCGCGGTCGGCTGCGTTTTGCTCATTGCTTGTGCAAACGTGGCAAATCTTCAGCTCGCGCGCATGCTCGTGCGCGGAAAAGAACTGGCGGTGCGGAGTGCCCTTGGTGCGAGCGGCTGGCGATTGACGCGCCAGGTCCTGACGGAAAGCGCGGTCCTCGCCTTGTTGGGCGCGCTGGCTGGCGTGCTCCTCGCAATCTGGAGCCTGGATGCGATTCTTGCGCTCAGTCCCGCGACGGTTCCGCGTTTCCAGGAGACGCGTATCGATCTGGCCGCGCTCGGATTCGCCGTCGCCATCGCGATTGTTTCCGGAGTTCTTGTCGGAATCTGGCCGGCGTGGCGAATTTCGAGGAGCACCTCACTCGCGCTGGCATTGCATGAAAGCGCCCGTGGCAGCAGCGATGGTGTGAACAAACATCGCGCCCGGTCGGGGCTGGTCGTGACCCAGGTCGCCCTCGCCGTTGTTCTTCTCGCGGCCGGCGGTTTGATGCTCAAAAGTTTCTGGCGCGCGCAACAGGCGCCACTCGGGTTTGACCCGCGCAATATTTTGACGATGACGGTCTCGCTTCCCGAAGCGCGGTACGACAAGGACGAGAAGATCAACGCGTTTTACGACAAGCTGCTGGCGAAAGTTTCTTCTCTTCCGTCTGTCACGGCGGCCGCGATCGGTGTGAACGTGCCGTTCGACGATAATGAATGGGACAGTTCCTTCCATATCACCGGCACGCCTCCGCATGTCCGCGGCCGGGAGCCTTCAGCTGAAATCAACATGGTTTCGCCCGACTATTTTCGTGTGCTCGGCATGTCAATCGTGCGGGGACGCGCCTTTGGGCCGGAGGATGGAGCCGGGAAGCAAACCTCCGTGATTATTGATGAAAGCCTCGCCACCCGATTTTTTCCCGGCCAGGACCCGATCGGGAAGCAGCTCGATAACAATCAGACGCTGAAAGAGAACCCGCCGCCGCTGACCATCGTAGGGATCGTGCCGCGGACGCGAAATGACGCACCCGGCGAAGAAAACGTCGAAAGCTTAAATTTTGCGCAGATGTATCTCCCGTTTACGCAATTCTCAAACACGGGAGTGACCTTGTTGGTTCGCGTGGCATCCGGTGACCCGCTCAGTTTGGCCGCTGCGGTGAAACGCGAGATTGAGTCAATCGATCCGGACCAGCCGGTGGCTCAGGTCTCGACAATGGAAAAAAATATCAGTGCGAGCCTGGCTGCGCGGCGCTTAACGATGTCGTTGCTTGGCGCGTTTGCGGGCCTTGCGCTTGTCCTGGCGAGTGTCGGCATTTACGGCGTGATGGCATTGAGCACGACACAGCGCACTCGCGAAATGGGAATTCGGTTTGCCCTTGGTGCCAGCCGCGCGGATGTGCTCCGCCTCGTTCTCGGCAAAGGCATTACGCTGATCGGAGTTGGGCTTCTCGCCGGTCTCGTGGGCGCGTTCGCCGCCAGCCGGGCGTTGAACAGTTTGCTTTATGGCGTGGGCGCACTCGACGCGGCGGCCTTGATCGGCGCGATTGTCACGCTCGCCGCCGTCGCTTTCGTTGCGTGTTATCTGCCTGCGCGCCGCGCCAGTCTTGTTAATCCGATCGACGCGCTCCGAATGGAATAATGGTGCTAGCTGAAGTTCAGTTGTTACAACAATCCTTTGTCCATCACCGGCCAGCGTTCGACTGCAGGCTTCGGCCCTGATGCCGCCCACGCGATGTCGCGCACGAAAAGATTGAATGGCAGGCGCCACCCCGGATGCCGTGCCGCGGTCCCGCTCAACGGCAGATATTCTACCTTGTCGAAATAGAATCTCAGAAGCCGATCGAGCTCGCCGAAGGAAAAATGGTGGACGTGCGTCGGCTCGCCAGAAAGCCGTTTTCCACGCAAAACTTTCCAGCGGCGATGCAAATGGTAATCGAGCGGAGTCGAGCCAACATAGGCGGAGGCCGGCAATTTTTTCAGGATGCGATGGACCTCCCGCACCGTGATTGAAGGATAAGGCAGGTGCTCGAGCACTTCGCTCATCATCACGACATCGAAAGTCGAATCCCGAAGATCGATGGCCGAAGTGAAGTCCATCTCGGTGCACACTACCCCATGTTCGCGAGCGGTCTCCAAGGCCACCCGATCGATGTCCACCCCGACCCAGCTAATTAGGTTCGTCATGTTGATCAGGACCCCGCCCTGGCAACCAATGTCGACGCCAAAACTTCCCGCGCTGTGCCCCAGGCCGGCCAGGTTCTGCCGGAAAAATGTGGTCTTCGTTTCCTCGTGCTGGTGCCCCCACGCGTAGTATCCCCGCGGCCGGCGCGCGCCATATTGCTGGTAAAATTCGCCGATCAACGCGCCGCCTCGCCCGGGCTGGTTCAGCAGCAATTCGTTCGGAAACTCGTGCCCGGCCCTCGTCATCGAATGCTCCGAACTTTCCACGCTCCCATGCCAGATCAACGCGGGATTCCGCGCCGCTTGTTGCGCAATCCGGACCCGCCTATTTTGTGTTGAGCGCCATGACTTCGACGCAACGATCCACTCTCGCCGGGGCTGATTGCGACGTGACCTTTGACGATTTGACCCGCCAGCTCTATGCGACTGACGCGTCGCTCTACCAGCTCCAACCGGCGGCGGTGGCATTTCCGCGGAGCGCGCAGCAGGCTAGCGCGATCATTACGGCCGCGGCCGACGCCGGTATCGCGGTGACTCCGCGCGGGGCCGGCAGCGGACTTTCGGGCGGCGCCATTGGCGACGGGTTGATTGTTGATTTCTCGCGCCACAATCGACAGATCACCGATCTGAACCTCGAGGCGAGGACAGTGAATACCGGTGCTGGCGTAGTCCTCGACCAACTCAACGGGTTTCTCAAGCCCCACGGCTATTGTTTCGGGCCGGACGTGGCCACCAGCTCGCGGGCGACGATTGGCGGAATGATCGCCAATGATTCGTCCGGCGCGCGCGTTCCGGTTTACGGAACGACCGCGGACCACGTCGTCTCGCAGGAGCTTGTCATGGCGGACGGCGCGATTCACCGGATTGGGCCCGCGTATGCAACCCTGGCGGCCCAACGAGATGCAGTCGCGAACCTGATCGCGGGCCATGAATCGCAAATCATCGATTGGATGCCGCCCGGATTGCAAAAGCGCTGGTCCGGCTACGCGCTCGCACGGTGGCTGGGCGATCCAGGCAATCTCAACAACATGCTTTGCGGCAGCGAAGGGACGCTAGCCGCAATTTTCTCGGCGGAGTTGAAGATCGTTCCGTTGCCGCGGGAGAAGGGCCTCGGGCTCGTCTTCTTTGCGTCGGTGGCGGAGGCGATGCAGGCCACGGTCGAGTTACTCGAGCTGAAGCCTTCGGCCATCGAACACATCGATCGGCCGCTTTTCGACCAGACGAAGGGTCAGCTCCATTTCGAGCCCGCTCGGCAACTCATGGAGCTCGATACCAAGCCGTGCGAAGCGATCCTGATCGTCGAATTTTACGATGCCGTTGCCGAACGACTGGCCTTGCTGGCAGGGAAGCATCTCGGGTTACGGACCACGATCTGCACAAACGCCGTCGAGATGAACCTCGTCTGGATGATGCGCAAAGCAGGGTTGTCGCTTCTAACCGGGCGGAAGGGTGCAGCGAAGCCGGTCGCGTTCATCGAAGATGCCGCTGTCCGGCCAGCTCAGTTGCCCGCCTATGTCGCCGGCCTCGAATCGATCATGCGTCCGCTCGATCTCGAGGTCTGTTATTACGGTCACGCCGCAACCGGACTGCTTCACGTCCGTCCGGTCCTGAATCTGCATACCCCAGGCGATCTCCGAAAATATCGTCGAGTGGCTGACCAGGTCTCGGCCCTTGTGAAACAGTTCAGAGGATCGCTCGCCGCTGAACACGGTGTCGGGATGGCGCGCACTGAGTACATGGCCGAGCAGGTCGGCGAAGAATTGCTCGAAGTCATGCGGCAGATCAAGCAGCTGTTCGATCCGAAGAACCTCTTTAACCCGGGCAAAATCTTCAGCGATGGCCGGTTCAAGATCGACAATCACTTGCGGGTCCAATCGGAAACACGGTTACAACTCCCGTTCGAGCCGGCCCTCGCCTTTGCTTTTAAGGACGAATCGTTTCTTGGCAATCTCGAGCAATGCAACGGTTGTGGCGGGTGCCGAAAGGACGCGCCGACGATGTGTCCGACCTTTCTGGCGACCGGCGAGGAATACATGTCGACTCGCGGCCGGGCGAACGCCATTCGCGCCGCGCTCGAGCTCCGGTTTGAAGAGGATCCATTACGAAGCGCGGAGCTCGACGCAGCTTTGAGCAACTGTTTGTCCTGCAAGGCCTGCACCGTCGAGTGCCCCTCGAACGTTAATCTCGCGTTGCTCAAGGCGGAGCTGATGTACGCGCGGCACCGCCGTGACGGCCTCGGCCTGCGGGAGCGAATGCTCAGCAACGTCGACTTGTTAGGCCGGTTTGGTTGCATGATGCCCGGGATCGCAAATGCGAGTCTCGATTCGACGCTGATCCGGCGGTTGATGCGCAAGACGCTCGGCATAACCGACAAGCGCCCGTTGCCGCATTATACGAAGCAACGGTTTGATCGATGGTTCCAGAAGCGCAGCGCTACGAACGGCTCGACTGAGTCTCGCCCGACCAATCGCGGCGACGTCATTCTCTGGGACGATACCTTCGTTCGTTATCACGAGCCGCACATCGGAATCGCCGGCGTCAAAGTACTCGAAGCGCTCGGTTTCAATGTGTCACTAGTCGGGGGTCGAAAATGTTGCGGACGCCCAGCCTTTAGCCAGGGGAACCTGGACGCGGCCCGGGAGATGGGACGGCATAACCTCGAGATCATTCGCGCCTCGAATTCGACCGCGCCAATCCTGTTCCTGGAGCCCTCGTGTTATTCAATGTTCGTTGAAGATTATCGCGAGCTGAAACTTTCGGACACGGAAGTCGTCGCGCGCCGTTGTCATTTGTTCGAGCATTTCATTGACGACCTCCTCGAACGCGAGCCCGGCGCGCTCACTTTCAAGAATGGAGCGGCGCATGTCGCAATCCATTCGCATTGCCATGCAAAGTCCCTCGTCAAAACCGGGTTCATGGCCCGACTCGCTTCACGTCTACCCGGGAAAACCGCCGCATTGCTCGATACCGGGTGTTGCGGGATGGCCGGCGCCTTCGGTGCGCTTGAGCGGAAATACGATTTGTCGCTCAAGGTCGCGGCGCCGCTTGTTCAGCAGGTCCACGCTCAGCCGTCTGGTACGATCGTCGTCGCCTCAGGCACGAGCTGCCGTCATCAATTGGAACACCTGACGACCGTGCATCCGAAGCACATGGCTGAATTATTGGCCGACGCTCTCTAGTTGCCCATCAGGCGTATTCGTCCGAGCCCTGGACCCACATGAATGACTGGAGGTCGATCATGTCGCGCGGACGCATATCGCGCAGATCGCGCTGAATCGTTTCGGCGAACCTGAGCAAACTCGCATAGGTATCCCAGTTCGGCTTCGATTGGTATTGGAAGTCGAAGCCATATTTCTGCGCCGCGATTTTGGTCACGACCGGCTTGAGAAAGAGGTGTTTGTCCGGTTGGGCGATGAATGCAAA
>JBJMXC010000256.1:0-4831 GCA_045809825.1 Chthoniobacterales bacterium
AATTGATCGTTGACGCTTTTGACGAGCGGCTCACTCCGCAAATCGATGCTGATGTCGTTGATCTTGGTGTGGATAAAATCCACGACCGCTGGCTGACGAAGGACCTTCGCGCTTTGCTCGTCGTAATTTTTCAAGACCGACGCGCTGACTGCCTGCGTCCCGCGGATCCAACCGCCCAGGCTCACAAGGATGACTAGGTCTTGGTCGCGGTGCGATTGCATCGAAGTCTTCACTTCGTTCTGGGTCGCTTCCAATTCCTCGTGAAGCGCGTCCCATTCGCTGTTCTCGGCGAATTCGTTGATGCTGTTGCCGCGGCTGAGGACGTTTTCACTGACGCCGAGCGCTTTCGCCAGCTTGATAATATCCGTCCCAATATTTTTGACCTGCTGGCTGTCCTGCGCTTCGACGGCGATAAAACCGTCGGCGATCAGCCCGCCGAGATTGAGGGCGATCTGCGCCCGGTTGCGGTAAGTCATCGGGATCGGCGTCCGATATTGGCTGGCCCAATCAGGCTTCCCCGGTTTTTCGAGCGCGGCGAAAAGTTCTCCAGGCGTCGGGATGGTGAGAGAATCAATCCTGATCGCTTTCGCCAGTTGATCCTGGGAGAGCGGAGCGGGCTCAGCCGCGAACCCGATCGATCCGCAGGCGAGCAATGCTATCGCCCCAATTGCGCTCCGCACCGTCATCCGAGGGAGATTATCCGCGCCTCCGGACAATTGCCAATTAGATTTGCCTGTATCAGCGGTCGTGATGTAAACCGTCGGGCATATGTCGCCCACGAGTATAGCGAAAATCAAGGCACGCGAAATTCTGGATTCGCGCGGGAACCCGACGATTGAAGTCGAGGTCCGGCTTGATGGCGGCGCGATGGGGCGGGCGGCGGTGCCAAGCGGCGCCAGTACTGGCGAACACGAAGCCTGGGAGTTACGCGACGGCAACAAGAAGCGCTACGGCGGGAAGGGCGTGACCAACGCCGTCCGGAGCGTGAATGAAACGATCTCGCCAGCGATTGCCGGCTGGGACGCGCTGGAACAGGCGAAGATCGACGAAAAATTGATCGCGCTGGACGGGACCGCGAACAAAAAGAATCTCGGAGCCAACGCGCTCCTCGGAGTTTCCCTCGCCACCGCGCATGCGGCTGCCGCTGCTTCCGGTGTCTCGCTCTTTCGTTATCTCGGGGGCAATTCGGCCAGGACGCTGCCGGTGCCGATGATGAACATCCTGAATGGCGGCGCCCACTCGGATGCGCCAATCGATTTTCAGGAATTCATGATTATGCCAAAAGGCGCGCCGACCTTCGGCGAAGCCCTTCGCTATGGCGCCGAAGTCTTCCATGCCTTGAAAGGCGTGCTCCATGAGCGCGGCCTCTCGACCGCGGTCGGAGATGAGGGCGGCTTCGCGCCGCGCCTGAAATCAGCTGAGGACGCGCTCGATTGCATTGCGCTGGCCGTCGAAAAAGCCGGTTACAAATTCGGCGAACAAATTTTTGTCGCACTCGATCCAGCGTCGTCCGAATTTTTCGACAAGGAGCAGAACGCCTACGTCTTCAAAAAATCCGACGGCTCGAAACGGACCGCGGAAGAGCTGGTCGACTATTACGAAACATTATCGAACCGCTTCCCGATTATCTCGATCGAAGACGGTTGCGCTGAAAATGACTGGGACGGCTGGAAAAAATTAACGGCCCGGCTCGGTAAAAAAATTCAGCTGGTCGGGGATGATCTTTTCGTGACCAACGTCGAGTTTCTGCGGAAAGGCATTCTGGAGAGCGTCGCGAACTCGATCCTGATCAAGGTTAACCAAATCGGTACGTTGACTGAAACGCTGGCGGCGATCGATCTGGCGACGAAGAACAAGTATACGGCGGTGATCAGCCATCGTTCGGGCGAAACCGAGGACACCACGATTGCGGACATTGCGGTCGCGACCAATGCCGGCCAGATCAAGACCGGATCGCTGTGTCGAACGGACCGAGTGGCGAAGTACAACCAGCTTCTGCGAATCGCGGAGGAACTTGGTGACAACGCGGTTTACGGCGGTAACATGCGCTAGTGGAATACTCGGACTACGGCGACTTTCGCGCGCGACGTGAAGCCACAGTCTGGCAGCGTCTCAACCGCATTCTCCGCGCCCTCCTCGTCATCGCGATCGTGCTCGTTATCCTGAGCCTTTTCGTTCCGCCGTATAAAAAGCTGACTCAAAGCCGTGGCGAAATCGAAGGGCTCCAGGGCCAGGTGAACGAACAGAAAGTGTTGCTCGCCCGCCAGACCCGCGAAGTAAACCTGCTTAAGACGGACCCGACCTATCTCGAAACGATCGCGCGCGATCGCCTCGATTTGATGAAGGAAGGCGAAACAATTTTCCGCCTCGAACCGTCGGCGGCGCTGAAGAAGTAAATCGCGAAAGCGACGGCAGAGCGGCTCGACGGCGTCTCGCCCTGCCAAACCGGAGGCGCGTGTTTATCTGGTAACGCGAGACGCGGCCGAGCCGCTCCCTGACATGACAAGTCGCGAAGGTTCGCTAACTTCCCGCCATGCCTAACGAAGTTTCGGTGATTGAGCCAGAAGCACTCCAGGCGCGCGTGCGCGAGCTGCGGAGGTTTCTTTGACGTCCCGAAACTTGAAAGCCAGTTAAGCGCGCTCGAGGAGCGCATGGCGGCAGGCGATTTCTGGTCGAATCGCGAACGCGCCCAGGCTGACGTCGAAGAAGTTTCGCGGCTGAAATCGTTGCTCAACCCGCTGCGTGAACTGGAACGATCCGTCGCGGATTTCGAGGCGCTTCGGCAACTCGCCGCCGAAGAGTCGGATCCAACGCAACGCGCGGAAGCCGACAAGGAACTGACTGCCGAACAGGCGCGACTGGTTCATCAGCTCGAAGAATTCGAGCTCCGTCAATTTCTTTCTGGCGAGAACGATCGCTCGAATGCGTTTATCACGATCCATTCGGGCGCGGGCGGAACGGAATCGTGCGACTGGGCGGATATGCTCCTGCGGATGTATCAACGCTGGATCGAGCGGAGTGGGTTTACTTCGCAGACGATTGACGTCCAAGTCGGCGAAGAAGTCGGAATCAAGTCCGCCACGCTTCTTGTCCAGGGGGAATACGCTTACGGATATTTGAACCCCGAGCGCGGCGTGCATCGGCTCGTCAGGATCTCGCCGTTCGATGCCAACAAACGGCGGCACACCTCGTTCGCAAGTGTTGACGTCGTCCCTGAAATTGCGGACTCGGCGCCTATCGAAATCAACCCGGCCGACATCGAAGTGGACACCTTCCGAGCCGGCGGAAAAGGCGGGCAGAACGTCAACAAAGTCGAGACGGCGGTACGGATCGTTCACAAGCCGACGGGCATCGTCGTCGCCTGCCAGGCGGAACGCAGCCAGGGGCGCAACCGCGAGCTGGCGTTGAAAATGTTGAAAGCGAAAATTTACGAAATCGAGCAGGACAAAAAGCGGGCCGAGATTGACCGGCAATACGGCGAGAAAGGCGACGTGGCCTGGGGCAGCCAGATCCGCTCGTACGTTTTCCAGCCCTATCAAATGGTGAAGGACCACCGGACCGGCGCCGAGACGAGCGCGGTCCAGGCGGTGATGGATGGCGACATCGATCTATTTATCCAGGCCAAACTTCGCGGGCAGAAGGCGAAGAAAGGCGAAGGGAAAGAGATCGAAGTTTAGCGGCGGCTACAACTCTTTCACGAGCCGCAAGCGCGATTTCGGATCGAACTCCCCTTTGTTAAATTTTCGGCAGCACTCCAGGCAGGCGACCGTGCGCTTGATTCGATGAACGCGCGGGAACTCCTTCCCGCAGCGCTCGCACCGGTAAAGAAAACGGCGGGTCCGTTGTTTCACCGGAAAGGGAAGCGTATGGCAACGTGCTTCGTCTTCGATGCCGAGATCGCGGCAGGCTTTTTTCCATTCGCGCCCGTGCGGCGCGACTCGCCGACGGCCAGCCCGGGACTGAGCGAGAAGATGAGCGAGCTCGTGGCGCAGGGTGCGTTCTACTTCGGCAGCGTCGTGCTCGCGCAATCGCGGATTGAGCGAAATCAGATTGCGCCGCGAATCCGCTCGCCCCGCCGCGCTGAAGAGCCTGGCGTTCCATTCGACGCGAACCTCATTAGCTAATTCCTCGGCACCGAGGGGCGCCAGAAGTTCATGGGCCTGTCTCTCCAGACTCGCATCTCGTCCGAGGACAAGAAACGCAGGTGCGGCCGGAAAAACAAAATCGAGCTGTTGAGACTCCGATGGTCCTTTCAACTTCAATGAGCGTCGGTTTGTAACCGCTGTCTTTTTTTCTCCCGGCGATTTCAAATCCCCGCTCCTTGGAGCTGTTGTTCGTTCTTCATCCCCACGGACGAAATTCGTTTGGCAACGCGTCCAATGATTTCGCCAGTTCGTTCAATCTCGTCCTCGGTTGTTTCATGGCCTAACGAGAAGCGAACCGCACTGCCCGCGATATCCACTGGCAAACCCATCGCGAGCAAGACATGCGACGCAACGACCGAGCCAACCATGCAGGCGGATCCGCTCGAGGCGCAGACGCCTTCCAAGTCCAGCGCCATCAGCATTGTCTCGGAGCTAATCCCAGGGAAGGAGACGTTGAGCGTGTTCGCCAGCCGATTCGCCGGGTCGCCGTTCTGAACCGCACCGGGGCAATCCTGGCGGATCTTGATCCACAAGCGATCACGCAATGGCGCCTGCCGCGTCTGCTCGGCCTCACGATCGGCCAAGACCCAAGCCGCCGCCGATGCCATACCCGCAATCGCGGCCACATTCTCGGTCCCGGGCCGGCGCTGGTTTTCGTGGGCGCCCCCAAATTGCATTGGCTCAAC
>JBJMXC010000257.1:0-7318 GCA_045809825.1 Chthoniobacterales bacterium
AAGCGACGCCATCCGAAGCGAAGCCGAAGGCGAAAGCTTCTAAGAAGACGGCGTCGAAAAAGAAGTCAGCGGCCAAGACCGCGGCTAAAAAGAAACCGCGCACGAGCTAGCTTCCGGGATGAGCGACGAGGCGTAGTCGATGGTTTCGGCATTCTTAAACACGGTCTAGATACCGGAGCTGCGGCGCCGGATTTTGTTCACCCTGGCAGTGGTGGTGATTGTGCGGCTAGGCGCCGCGATCACGACTCCGGGCGTTAACCAGGCCGTTATCCAGGAATGGTTCCGGACCTCGCTCACGGAAAAAACCGGCGGCAGCGTGGCTGCGCTGTTCAATTTGTTCAGCGGCGGTGCGCTGGAAAACTGCGCGATTTTTTCTCTCGGCATCATGCCGTACATCAGCGCCTCGATCATGCTGCAATTGTTGACTGCGGTGATTCCGCAGCTCGGCCGATTGGCGAAGGAAGACGGGGGCCGGCAGAAGATCATGCAATACACCCGCTACGCGACCGTGGTGCTGTGTATCGTGCAGGGATATCTCCTCGCGGTGTCGTTCCAACACCCGGAATCCTACCAGACAATGCTGCCTGGTATTACCGAGACGATTAACAAGCTGAGCATCCCGCTGGTGGATGATCTCGGGATGACTTTCCGAATCGTCACGGTGTTGTCGCTCACGACGGGCACGCTTTTCCTGATGTGGCTGGGCGACCAGATCACCGAGCGCGGGATCGGCAACGGTATTTCGCTGATCATCACGATCGGCATCGTGGCACGCTTGCCCGCTGCCTTGGCGCAGGCTTGGAAAACCTTTGTTCCTTCAGCGGCGACGGGCGCCAGCCAGGTTAATCCGGCGATCCTGGTTTTAATGATCGCGTTCCTATTTCTGGTCATCGCGGCCGTCATCGCGGTGACGCAGGGTGTTCGAAAAGTAACCGTTCAGTACGCGAAGCGCGTGGTCGGCCGGAAAATGTACGGCGGGCAGACCCAGTATATGCCGCTGAAAGTGAACTACGCCGGCGTCATGCCGATTATTTTCGCATGGGCGCTCCTCCTGTTTCCAACCACCCTGGTCGGTTACGTTGGCAAGAATAGTCCAGTCGCAGCCCGAATCGTTGGGGCGCTCAATAGTGGCTGGCCCCATTATCTCGTCCTGGCGGCGATGATTTTCTTCTTCAGTTATTTCTGGGTGGCTACGCAATTCCAGCCGTCGCAAATTGCGGATGATCTGAAAAAATACGGTGGTTATATCCCTGGTGTCCGCCCGGGCAAGCCGACAGCCGAATTTCTCGATTACACGATGACGCGGCTCACCTTCGCGGGCGCAATTTTCCTGACGATCATCGCCATTTTGCCGAGTCTTCTCAGCCAATGGCTGAATGTCCCGCAGATTACCGCGCAGTTTTTCGGCGGCACGAGCCTGCTGATCATCGTTGGGGTGATCCTCGACACGATGAGGCAGGTCGAGACGCATCTCATCCAGCGTCATTACGACGGCTTTCTGCGAAAGGGACGGATCCGTGGCGGCCGCTTCGATCGCGCGAGCTACGCCCGCGGTGATGCGGCGCGGAGCACAACCCTAATGTGGCTATACGTCGGCATAGCGATCCTGGTCATCGGCGGCGTGGCGATCTTCCTCTACGGGCACTAAGTGAAACGTCGACTCGTGCTTTTGGGCGCGCCGGGTTCCGGAAAAGGGACCCAAGCCGAAATGATCACACGGCAGTTCGGGATTCCGGTCACTTCGCCCGGGGCAATTTTGCGACGCGAACGCGATTTGGGCACGGATTTGGGCAAAGAGACTGCTGAAATCACGCACCACGGAGGACTGGTGCCGGATAACATTATCGTGGGATTGATCGAAGATTGGCTGCGACTTCACGGCAGCCACGGTTTTGTTTTTGATGGATTTCCGCGGACCATTCCGCAAGCAGAGAGTCTGCAGCAAATTCTCGCACGTCTTCGGACACCGTTAGACCTCGCCATCTGGCTCGATGTTTCTGAGGAAACCGTGGCCGAACGGATCGCGAGTCGGCTGCAATGCCAAGGTTGCGGTTTTACCACGAGCATCGGCAGCGCAAGTTTTGCCGAACGACCGGTCTGTCCGTATTGCGATGGTCCGCTCGTCCGGCGCGATGATGACGACGTGGAAGTGCTCAAGAACCGGTTGGGCGAGTTCAACGTGAAAACGCAGCCGCTGGCGGCGTTTTATAATAAGGCCGGCATGTTGCGAAAGATCGACGGCAACCGGGATCGCGACGCAGTTTTTAGTGATATCTCGCGTTTGATCGAACAATCGGCATGATCCCGATCAAGAGCCCCCGCGAAATCGATAAGATGCGGCTGGCGTGCCGCACGGCGAGCGAGATTCTCGAGCAGGTCGTGGACGTCGTTAGGCCGGGGATTTCGACAAAGGAAGTGGACCAGGCGGCTGCGGATTTGATGGCCGAGGCAGGGGTTCAAAGCGCGTTTCTCGGTTACCGCCTCGGTCACCGCGTGTTTCCAGGAAACATCTGTATTTCGCTCAACGACGAGATTGTCCACGGAATTGGGAGCCAACGCCGGATCCAGTACGGCGATATAGTGAAACTCGACATCGGGGTGGTCCAGGAAGGCTGGGTTGGCGACACCGCATTCACCGTCGCCGTAGGGATGATCGATGACCGGACGGAGCGCCTGCTGCGCGTGACCGAAACGGCCTTGCGTCGGGCGATAGAGATCATGCAGGAAGGCGTCCGACTCGGGGACGTCTGCGCCACGGTCGAGGAACTCGCTACGCGTGAGGGGTTTAACGTTGTCCGCGAATTCGTCGGGCATGGGGTGGGGCGGAAACTGCACGAGGAACCGCAGGTCCCGAATTACGGCCGGCGGGGGAGCGGGCCGCGGTTGAAGGCTGGGATGACTCTGGCCATTGAGCCGATGATTAATTCCGGAGCGGCCGCCGTGAAATTGCTGGATGATGGATGGACGGTATGCACTGCGGATGGGATGCCATCGGCCCATTTCGAGCATACGGTCCTAATCACGCGCGAGGGACCGGAAATCCTGACCTGGCGCGGGAAGACGCAATTGAAGTGAGCGCAATTCCCATCTTGCCAGCCGACAAAGTTATGTTACAGGTTTCCCCCTACGATTTGTCGAAGGGGTGGCTCACCTGCCGCCAGAAATGACCCGCGGACGTGCTCCGCGTTTTCGTCTCGACCTAATCTTTGAGTTTATGAAAGTGCGACCATCAGTAAAAAGACTTTGTGTAGCGTGCAAGATCGTGAAGCGGAAGAACGTTGTCCGCGTGATCTGCACGAACCCGCGTCACAAGCAGCGCCAGGGGTAAAGATTTATGCCACGACTTCTGGGAGTTGAAATACCGGCGGAAAAGCGCATCGAAGCGTCGCTTACTTACATTTACGGCGTCGGGCCGACCACCGCGAAACGCGTGCTCGAACAGACGAACATCGATCCGAACCTGCGCGCCAAGGATCTATCGCCGCAGCAGATCAACGAAATCATTCACGCGATCACGAACAACAAGATCCCGATCGAAGGCGATCTGCGCCGGGAAGTGCAGAGCAATTTGAAGCGTTTGCAGGCGATCAACTGTTATCGCGGCATCCGGCATCGCCGCGGACTGCCGGTCCGCGGACAGCGCACCTCAACGAATGCGCGGACGCGCAAGGGCCCGCGGAAGACTGTTGGTGTCATTCGCAACAAGGACGCCAAAGCGGGCAAGGTCTAACAGCTAACCATTTTTGATCATGGCAGACTCAGAAGAGAAGAAGACGAAAGCGAAAGCGCCGAAGACGGAAGACGCGGCCGCCGAACAACCGAAATCGGAAGCCGCGGCTCCGGCCCCGGCCGACACTGCGCCCGCCGCCACTGCGGAAGCGAAGCCGGACGCAAAACCCGAAGCCAAGCCGGCGAAAAAACCGAAAGCGAAAAAAGAAGAAGCCGCTCCGGCTGCCGAAGCGCCGAAAGAAAACCTCTCGCTCGATCCGAACGACGTCGAGAAGCCGAAGATCATCAAGGCGAAGGGGAGCAAGAACGTCCATACCGGCATCGCCCACGTCCTTTCCACCTTCAACAATACGATCGTCACAATTACCGACCTCAAGGGCAACGTCATCGGCTGGTCCAGCGCCGGCAAAGTCGGCTTCAAGGGTTCTCGTAAGAGTACCGCGTATGCTGCCCAGATGGTGGCGCAGGACGCCTCCCGCCAGGCGATGGGGCACGGTCTGAAGGAAGTCGAAGTTCTTGTCCGCGGTCCCGGTGCTGGACGTGAATCCGCCGTCCGCGCTCTCCAGGCGATCGGCCTCGATCTCACTGTCATCCGCGACGTAACGCCGGTCCCACACAACGGCTGTCGCCCCCCGAAACAGCGACGCGTCTGATCGTTCTTAATTGTTAATTCCTACTTCTTAATTTTCTTCTCATGGGCAGATACACCGGACCGAAAACCAAAGTGAGCCGCCGTTACGGAGTCCCGCTCTTTGGACCAGCCAAGGCGCTTGAGCGCAAGAATTATCCGCCCGGCATGCACGGCCCGAAAGGTTCGCGCCGGAAACAGTCGGATTACGCGATCGCTCTCGGCGAAAAGCAGAAGCTTCGTTACCAGTATGGGCTCCTTGAGAAACAGTTCCGCCGGATTTTCCAAACCGCTCTGCGCAAGCGCGGTGTTACCGGCGAAACGCTCCTTCAGCTCCTGGAGACTCGACTCGATAACGTAGTTTTCCGGCTCGGCCTTGCCAACACGCGCAGCGCTGCTCGCCAGTTGGTTTCGCACGGCCACGTCCAGGTGAACGGGCGGAACGTCAACATCGCGTCCTACAACGTGAAGGCCGGCGATGAGGTTTCCGTCAAAGACAAACCGAAATCCCGGCAGCTCGCATTGCGAAATCTCGAGCTGACCCAAATCGCTCCAGTCCCAGACTGGCTCGTTGCGAATCGCGACGCGCTCAGCGGAAAAGTGTCTCGGATCCCGGTCCGGGAAGAAATGCAGCCGATGGTCAACGAGCAGCTGATCGTCGAGTTGTACTCCCGCTAGGCGGTCTCCAGCAGTTCCAGCGCTTTGCTGTAACTCCTTCGTTGAAGGAAATGGCGGAGCTGCGGATCGACGCCCGCCGGCAGCGTTCGTTCCAGTCTCTCGAGTCTTTCCGAGACCTCGCGAAGACGACACGTATGGCGCTCCGGATTGCGACGGCTCTCGTCGTCGCCGATAACCGCGATGCGTTCACGAAGCGCGGCGGCGAGCTTTTCCAGGGCGGCGTCCATGGGAAAAGCTTGAAACGGCGAGCGGTTTAGCGCAAGCGTCCCGTTGTGATGAGTGAAGCAGCGCCGAAAAAAATCCTGATCGTGGACGACGACGTGACGCTAATGCGCGTGATGCGCGAGGCGTTGACCTCGATCTTGCGTTGCGAGGTCGATACGTCTCCGAAACCCGAATACGGCTTCGAATTGGCGCTTAAGAAAACCTACGACCTGATGCTGTTCGATTTTTCGATGCCGATGATCGACGGCGCGATGCTCTTTTCTCTAATCGGCAAAGTTTACAACAACGCGGTCCCGCCGCGCATTGTCCCGCCGTTGTTGTTGGTGACGGCGCGCGGTGAGGAGAAGCGGGCGCAGGAACTCCTCCAGGAGGCCGGCGTCCGCGGGCTGGTGCCGAAGCCATTCGCGATCAACAGGCTGATCGAGAAGGTGAAAGAATGCCTGCCGGGTGTGGAGACGATCGGCAGCGTCTAGAGCGCCCGCTATCTAGCGTTTTGCTTCTTCGATTAGCTGGCGCCGCGCTTCGATCCAATCGTGGTTCGAATCGCCGGGAAGCGAGAGCTTGTGCCGACGCTCCGCCAGGAAATAAGCGCGAAGGCGGATTTGTTCGTCGGTAGGTTCGTTAGCCGGCTTCGAGCTTGTCTGCCGGGCTGGCTTCGGAGCTGCGGTTTTGGCCGCCGGCGATTTCTTCGGTTTGCCGGATGTCGCCGAGCGAGTCTTTTTTTTCGCCGCCGGAGTCGTGGCCTTGCCATTGGTCGAAGGCATCATGGTGTTCTCCGGAGTCGCGGGGGCAGCTGGTGATTTTGGTTTCCTAGGCACGGTCTGATTGAATTTGAGGTTCCCAGACCGAATACCCCATGCGCCCGCGCCGCAAGTGGATTTTGCAAGGTCGCGGTTGCGTTGGGCGCGCTAGTGCGCCTAACGTCCCGCCATGCGGCACTTCGTCTTTCGCTGGTTGGTCACAACCGTCGGCGTGATGGGCGCGGCTGCATTCATCCCCGGCATCCGATACGATTCGACTGGCGCCCTGATCGGCGCGGCTTTGCTATTGGGCATCCTGAACGCCTT
Organism: Chthoniobacterales bacterium; assembly: GCA_045809825.1. GTDB lineage: Bacteria > Verrucomicrobiota > Verrucomicrobiia > Chthoniobacterales > UBA10450 > AV80. Next base: position 6,328 of record JBJMXC010000257.1, read on the forward strand.
TGTCAGGCCAGTGCTGTTGATCCTCGGTGCACCGCTGATTTTGCTGACCCTTGGAATTTTCATCCTGATCGTGAACGGCCTGATGCTCTATTGGGTTCCGGGTATCGTTCGCGGATTTCAGGTGGATGGATACGGGAGCGCTTTCTGGGGTGCGATCGTGGTGGGGCTGATCAGCTGGCTGCTGAGTGCATTCTTCCGCGGAAGCGATGGACGGGTCCATGTCTTGACTCATCATACACAGCTGAAACGTGTCGAGGGTCGCGTGATCGAACCAGGAGACGAACAAAGATGACTTATTGCCTCGGAATGATTTGTCGCGCCGGCGCTGTGTTCATCTCGGATTCACGGACGAGCGCGGGCATGGATAACATCACCATGTGCAGCAAGATGCGGGTCTACGAAAAGCCCGGAGACCGTGTGATTTGTATTCTGAGCTCGGGCAATCTTTCGCTCACCCAGGCCACGATCGCGTTGATCGACGAAGATATTTACCTGGGCAAAGACGATCCGGAGCGGGCCCAATTAACCAACCGGCGAACGCTCTATGAAACGGTTCGATACGTCGGGTCAAAGGTGCGCGAGGTAGAAAAGCGCGACCGGGAGTCGCTCGAGGCTGATGGGTTCGACTTCAACATTCACCTGATCATCGGCGGACAAATCGCCGGGTTTCCTCCGGAAGTGCATTTGGTTTACCCGCAGGGGAATAGCATCCATGCAACTCGTGACTGCCCGTTTCTGCAGATCGGCGAGCGCAAGTACGGGAAGCCCATTCTCGATCGCGGTTTCAACTACGAAACCGGGCTGGCCGACGCGGTAAAGGTCGGGATCATTTCGATCGATTCGACAATGACTAGCAACGTCGCGGTAGGCCCACCGATCGACATTCTTTGTTACGAGAAAGATTCACTTCTGGCCAAGCTTCGCGCCCATCTCGAGGAGGACGACCCTTACTTGCAGACGATCAGCCAACGGTGGCAGGACGGGATCGTGA
>JBJMXC010000258.1:0-5206 GCA_045809825.1 Chthoniobacterales bacterium
CGTTGAAACAAATCATGTGGGCAGTGATCACGTCGAATTTTTTGCCGAGGTCGGGCAGCGGTTCATAGGCTTCGATTCGCCAGATCAACCGCTTCACCCCGAGCAGGTCGATCATTTCGGCAAACCCGCGTTCCTCGTCCAAGTCCACGCCGAGCGCGTCGTGGCCAAGGTATTTGCAGATGTAGAGGAAGTATCCGGTGCCGCACCCGATATCCAAAACGCGCTTCTTGCCGCCGAGATCGAGACCGAGATCACGGACCCGCGTGAGGTTGATTTCCATCCACCGCTGAATGTCGAGGTATTTGGGCCAGGCATCGCCCGGATCGTCCATGGCGTGCCGCTCCTTGATTTCCCGGAATTTCTCGTGGTCGATCGTCGCGGTAATTTTGGCCGCATCGAAACGCAGCGGCGCCCGGCCGATCAGCCATTGCTTGACGTGGCGTCGCGCACTCGCGTAAGCCTCGCCGCGGAAAACCTTCTGAAGTTTGTAGGATAACTGCATTGTTGAAATGGCCGGGTCGCACAGGGCGAAAAGCTGCCTGGTTGTCAGGAACGCCCGATTTCGCCTAAAATCTCATTAGCCGGCCTCGGATTCAAATAGATGAGTATTTGGAAGAAAATCCTGTGGATTGCAATCAGCGCGCTCGGGCTCATGGCGCTGGCGGTTCTCGCCCTTTCCCGCGGCGAACAAATCAGCGCGCTCTGGATCGTGACCGCGGGACTGTGCACCTGCGCAATCAGCTATCGCTTTTACAGCAAATGGCTGGCGACGAAAGTTCTCGTTCTGAATAATGATCGCGCTACACCGGCGGTCGCGCACGAGGATGGAAAGGATTTCGTGCCGACGAATCGCTGGATGGTGTTCGGTCATCATTTTGCCGCGATCGCGGGACCCGGTCCACTGGTGGGGCCAGTCCTTGCCGCGCAGTTCGGTTTTCTCCCAGGAACACTCTGGATTTTGATCGGGGCGACGCTTGGGGGCGCTGTCCACGACATGATTGTCTTGTTCAGTTCGATTCGGCGGGGCGGCAAGACGCTGGGACAAATGGTGAAGGAAGAGATTGGGCGCGGGGTGGGGGCGCTGGCGCTGGTCAGCGTTCTTTTGATCATGATCATGATCATGGCGGTGCTAGCTTTGGTGGTCGTACAGGCGCTGGCGAAGAGTCCGTGGGGGGTATTCACGATTACGACGACGATCCCGGTAGCGATGATCATGGGGATCGGACTGCGGACGGGGAAATTCAGCGTCGGTTGGGTGACGGCCTTTGGAGTAGCGGGTCTCGCTTTTGCAGTTTGGGGTGGCCAATTTCTCGGGAATCATCCAATGCTGGAACACTGGTTCCGTCAGGATGAAAAATGGCTCGCCTGGGCAGTGATGCTTTATGGATTGGCGGCGTCCATTTTGCCGGTCTGGCTATTGCTAACGCCGCGCGATTATCTCAGCACATTCTTAAAGCTGGGGACCGTAGCCGCGCTTGCCCTAGCCGTTATTTTTCTTCGGCCTGTTCTCCTGATGCCGTCCATCTCGCGATTTATCGACGGGACCGGGCCGGTGTTCGCAGGCCCGGTTTTTCCCTTTGTTTGCATTACGATCGCGTGCGGCGCGGTTTCCGGGTTCCATTCGCTAATCGCGTCCGGCACGACCTGTAAGATGGTCAGCCGGGAAGCGCGCGTTCGCGACATTGGCTACGGCGCGATGGTGACGGAAATGATGGTCGCGCTCATGGCGATGATTGCCGCGTGTGTGCTCCAACCCGGCGAATATTTCGCGATTAATACCAAGGGCGCGCCGTCGGAGGTGGTCACGAAAATTACTGCGGCGGGGTTTCCGGTCACCGAGGCGAGCATGCAACAGCTCGCCACCGACCTGGGCGAAAAGACCATGTTCGGTAGGGCCGGCGGGGCGCCGACGTTCGCTGTCGGGATGGCTCATATGTTTTCGCGGGTAACGTCGAACCCAACGGCGCTCGCGCTTTGGTACCATTTTGCGATCATGTTCGAAGCGTTGTTCATCCTGACGACGCTCGATGCCGGGACGAGGGTTGGACGCTTTCTCCTCCAGGATTTGCTCGGCAACCTCTGGAAACCGCTCGGGGATACGAGGTCGTGGTCGGCAAACCTTTTCTCGAGCGTCCTCCTCGTTGCAGCCTGGGGCTGGTTTCTTTACCAAGGGGTGATCGATCCACTCGGAGGCATCAATAGCCTGTGGCCCCTTTTCGGCCTTGCTAATCAGCTCCTCTCAATTATCGCGCTCTGCCTCGGCACCACTGTTCTGATTAAGATGGGGAAAGCCCGCTATCTTTGGGTCACGCTGATGCCACTTTGCTTCATGGCGGCGGTGACGTTCAGTGCCGCTTATCTAAAAATCTTCTCGGCGGATCCGCGGCTGGGATTTATCAGCGGCGCCAATGCCTTTGTCCGCGATGCCACGACACTGGGTGACCCAACAAAAGCGGCGGAGATGATTCGACAGGCCGCAATCTGGCGGTTCGACGCGCTGGTCGCTCTCGCGTTCGTCACCCTCGTTCTCCTGATCGCCGTCGGCAGCGCGCTCGAATGGTGGAAACTGCTTCGCGGAACGAAGCAGATCGTGCTGCACGAAGAAAAATTTATCCGGCTTGCCGGCGCCGAATCGCGTGGGGCCTAGCGGGAATTATTTGCGGCGGAGAGGGACGACGATCTGCTGGTCGCGCCGGGCGAGAACAACCTGGCCGTCCTGGATCGACTTGACCGTCAATTGGTAAGTTTGGTTGCCAAGCTGAAGGCCGAATTGTTGACCTTCCTCCATTGCCTTGCCGTTGATGATCGCGTAGCGAGCGCCGTGGTCGAGCGTGATTGAGCTGACGACGAAAGCGGTAGGAAGAATGTCCGGTCCAGAGTGTTCGGTCGTCGTCTGAACCCGGGCGACCGGTTTCCAACCAATCGGCCAGAACGGATTCCGTCCGCTGCCGTCCATCGTGAAAGCCGATTTATTCTTCAGCTCGATGACGGGCGCGTCCTCAGCCTGCAGGCCGGAGAGCGTTAAACCAGTGAGCGCAAGAATACTGAGAAGCGTCTTCATCGTTTCACCATCGCCGTGCTGGCGTTGAGCAGGACTTGTTGAAATTGGGGATCTTCCGGAAGCGCCTTGATATTGATCCGGTTGATGGAAAGGAGGGGCTCATTGTTTTCGAGGGCGGCGACAGCCTTTCCGAGCGTGGAAAAATCAGCCTGCGGAAGGTCGATGACCCAGTGGTAACGCATCCAGTTTTCCAGATCTTTTTCCTTGAAGGCAGTGCTGCCCTCCATCCGGGCGGACGCTTTATCGATCTCCTGGTTGGCAAAAAAGGAGCGAATCCTTGGCGGGAACCAGGCGATCGGAGCGCCTTCGGGGCTGAGGGCTTTGAGCGCAGCGAAACGAGTTGTCGCGGCAAGGGCCTGTTTCTCAAGGTTGGCGGTTTTGCTCAGTTCGTTCTTCGACCCTGCTACCTTTGCCTGGATATCGTTCGTTTGCGCCAGCATCGAGTCCCGGCTGCTGTTCAGGGGTCCGAGGAAGAAGCTGAAGTAAACGTAGACCAGAACAATGAAACCCATCCCGCTGAGCATGAGCTTCTGCATCTGGTCCTTGGTGAGTTTTATCTGGACCTGTTTCATGAGCGCGGTGCCTTCGTTCGGGGCCCGGGTGTCGCAGTTGGCTTGCTCGCAGTGGGCGCGAAAGTGGCGCTCATCGTGAAGCGGGCCATGGCCATATTTGCCCCGCCGATGTTGACGATGGTATCGAGATCTTCGAGCGATTTAAATTCGACCTTAACGCTGCCATACGTCTGCCCCAGTTGTTCGAGAAGAAGCTGGCGGAGTTCCTCGGCCGCGGCGCGAGGTTCGCGGCCGGCCGCGAGCCCATCTACCGACAGGCTGATTTTCCCGTCCTCCTGGACTGCGCCGTCGACGCTGGTCAGTTGGGCGTTGAGCGCGACACACTTGGACAATTTTTCCAAAACGGGCGCCCAGAAAAATCGGCTATCGATCATTCCATCGAGCACTTTCGTTGTGCTGATGATGCTGTTTAATTCAGCCGAACGTTTTTGGGCGGCGGTGACCTTGGGTTCGACCTTAGCCCACTCCTGCTGAGCCTGACCAAGTCGGTTGCGAATCTCGAGGGTCTTGTAGGCATTCCACATGTAATAGGCGAGCATCACGGAACCGAGGGCGCCTAGCACCATCATGCCAATCTTCAGCGGGTCCCGCTGGCGTTGCCGCTGTTGGAGGATCTCCTCGTGGAGGAGATTGAGGTGGAGAGCCATGTGCGCGCGCCTTAGTTCCGCAGATATTCGAAGGCCGCCCCGCACGCGACATTGAGTGACACAAATTCGTTAGGCAGAGCCTGCCGTTTGGCGGGCGGCAACGCGACCTCGCAGCTCTCGAGCGGGTCCCAGATCTCGCAGGGCAAGCCAAGCTCGTCGCTCAGGGTTTGCAGAATCCTTTCGGTGCGCGCGAGACCGCCCGAGACAAAAATCCGATGGATGCTCTGCTCGTGCTGGCCTTCAAAAAAGCCGATCGAATTTCGAACTTCGGTGGCCAGGCGGGTGAGCGAGCTGCGGCAAATTTCGGCCATGCCGGCATCGCCTTCTTCCATCATGACGCGAGCGGCGTTCGCATCGAGTGCGCCGTCCGCGGTGAGGGCCTGGGTCAGCGCCTTGCCGCCGTAATCAATGCTGCGGACAAGGACGAGCTCCTTTTTGCTCCCGATCAGGACCGTGCTTTGCAGGTGTCCCATATCAAGGAGGAGGAATGCGTCGTTGGCGAAAATTTGGGGGTAAGCGAATTCAAAGGCGTTGAAGGAACAAACCGGCGCGAGTTGCAAAATATCCGCGGCGATCCGTGTTTTGCTGCACGCTTCTGAAATTTGTTTCACCGTCGGGCGCAGCATTCCGCCGACGAGATACTTCGTTTTAAGGACGCCATTGGAATGCGGGTGATCCTGTTCCCCAGCGCCATTGCCATTTGTCCCATTCATCTCGGTTCCATTCGATTCCTCGACGACTGGTGCGCAATCCAGCACGAAATCCTTGCATTCCTGGTTCAAGACGGCGAGGCCGTTGAGCCGCAAAGCGTTTCGAAGCAGATCGATCGGTGTATTCGGTTGTTCGATGATGCGGAGGAGCGAGCTCGGATCGGAAATCGCAATCGCGCAGCCCTTAGCGCTGCCGCCGAGGTCTTTGAAAAGGAG
>JBJMXC010000259.1:0-11045 GCA_045809825.1 Chthoniobacterales bacterium
AACGGTGGTAAACTGGTTGAGGTGGTTGACTGCCTGCAATCCCAGCCTCGTCGTTGCCTTGGTCAGCGTCCGGATAGGAATAAGCGTGTCTTTGCCGTCGGGCCGGACGTAGAGCTGGCGTAGATCCTCGGGCTTGGATCGATCCGCGTCCTCCACTTCGAGAATCACCTGGTATTGGTCGTCCGGTTGTTTGACGAGGTAGACATAGTTCTGGGAGTAAGCGGCCCGGAGCAGTCCTTGAAGCTTGGAGATCGACACGCCGTAAGTGCTCGCGCGCTCGCGGTCGATATCGATGTCGAGGTTCGGCTGGTTCCGGAACAGATTCGAACGCGGTGGCGCGACAAAACCTTCGTAGCTCTTGACCTTCTCTCCGAGCTTGTCCGCAGCGGCATAAACTTCGTCGGGGTCGATCCCGCTGATCGAATAACTATAGCGTCCAAACTGGCTGCCGCTCGCGCCGATGTTGATTTGCAGAACCGGAGATGGGTTAAGCGTCGGGAAAATCCCCGGTATATCACTAAGTGACCGCCGCAAGTCCGATGCGACTTCCTCAATCGGTTTGCGATCCTTCGCGTCCTTGAGGAACAACACCATGAAAAGACCGGACGAACCGGCGCGTCCGCTGCCGGCGATAGTAAAATATTTATCGACCGCCGGATTTGCCTGGAGAATGGGATCAAGTTTGTCCTGCATCTGGCGTTGCTGTTGAGGGGAGGATCCTTCCTGCATCAGCAACGCACCTCGAACGACCCCGCTGTCGCCGGTAGGCAGGAGGGTGAACGGCAAGGAGGTAAAGAAAAACCAGACGCCGATGGCGCATGCGATCAGGATCGGGACTGCGATCCAACCGTGATCGAGAAACCAATCAAGAGAGCGACTATAAAATCGCAGGATCGGCTGGAAGAAACTGTTGGTGAATCGTTCCATCCACGTCCGGCGATGTCCCGGCTCGTGTTCGCGCAAAAGCCGCGCGCACATCAGCGGGGTCAGGGTCAGTGAAATAAGACCGGACGCGAAAATCGCGACGATGATGGTGATGGCGAACTCCCGAAAAATGCGGCCAAGCAACCCCGGCATGAAAGCGAGCGGAATGAAAACGGCCGCGAGAGAAAGCGTCATCGAGAGAATCGTGAAGGAGATTTCTCCGGCGCTGTTAAGAGTAGCGCGGTAAATCGATTCACCGTGTTCCGCGCGGCGGACAACATTTTCCAAAAAAACGATGGCGTCGTCGACCAGGAATCCGATGGCGAGGGTCAGCGCCATGAGGGTGAGATTATTGATTGAGTAGTTGAGCGCCCACATGACCAGAAAGGTCAGCAGGATCGACAACGGCAGAGCGACGACAGGAATCAGGGTATCCCGGGCGCGTCCGAGAAAGACGAAGATGACGAGCACGACGAGGACGAACGCGATGAAAAGCGTGGCCTGCACGTCGGAGACGGAATGGACGATGCTAAGCGAGCGATCGAACGTCGGAATGAGATTGATGGAGCCCGGAAGCTCCAGCCGCATCTGCGGGACGAGGCCATTGATCGATCGCGCGACCTCGACAGCATTCGCACCAGCCTGGCGCGAGACCGCCAGCACGATCACCGACGCCGGGTTCGCGTACCCGCGCGCGTAGAAATGGCGTGAAAGTCTTTCGTCCTGGACGCTGTCGATAACCGTAGCGACGTCGCGCAAGAATACGGGAGCGCCATCCTTTGCCCGTGCCACGATCAGGTTTCTGTATCCCTCTGCGTCCGCGATCTGTCCGTTGGGACGCAAGACGAGTGAAGTGTTTTTTCCATCGAACTGACCCGCGCCTGAATAGGAAGTGCCGGCGCGGATCGACGTTGAAAGCTCGTCGAGGGTGATGTTGCGCGAGGCGAGCGCTGCGGGATCGACTTTGATCCGGATCGCGCTTTTCACCCCGAAGATCTGAACCTGGGAGACGCCGGGCAAAATATTGATCCGCTGCTGGACCTGGGAGGTGGCGTATTTGTAGAGATCGCCGTCGCTCAGCGTGTCGCTCGTCAGCGCCATATACATCACGGGCTGATCGTTGGGGTTCGATTTCTCGAAACGAGGCGGGCTCGGTAAGTCGTTCGGCAATTGTCCACTCGCGCGCTGGATCGCGGCCTGCACATCCGTGGAAGCGTCGATGATGCTTTTATCGAGCTCGAACTGGAGCGTAATGCTGGTCGAACCTTGCGTGCTCGAGCTCGTCGAGAGCGTCAGCCCCGGAATTTGAGTGAACTGTTTTTCGAGCGGGGTTGCGATCGTGTTTGCCATCGTCTCCGGATTCGCGCCGGGATAACTCGCGCTCACCGTGATGACGGGATAATCGACGGCGGGGAGATCGTTTACGGCAAGCTGCCTGAAGGTGAGGAAGCCGAAGACGATGAGCGATGCCGTGAGCAGCATAGTCATGACGGGCCGTTGAATGAAGGGCTTCGAAAGTCCGGAGGAAAATTGGACGAGCTTGCCCCCAGGTGTTTTCTGGCCCGGGACATCGTCGCGATGTTCGCCCGGTTCGCCGGGCGGCGCGGTGCGCTCGTCGTGATCGCTCATTCTGCCCTAATGAGTGGCGCTGCCCGCCGAGGCCGACGAGGATGGTTTCTCACCGCCATTTGGCTCTTCGGGCCGCGGATTCACTTTCATTCCGGGCGACAATTGCAACTGCCCGGAAGTGACTACCAGTTCGCCGGGCTGCACACCATCGGTGATCACGGTAAGATCGCCCTGCGTCTGGCCGGGCTTCACCTGGCGCAATTCGAGACTCGAATCAGACTTCACCACGAAAAGATACGGGCCGTTTTGGCCGATCTGGACGGCCGTGCTCGGCACAAGCTTGGCGTCCTTCAAGACATCGAGGATCAACCGCACCTTCACGAATTGCGAAGGCCAAAGGGCACGGTCGGGATTCGGAGTAACGCCACGGAGTTTGACAGTGCCGGCCCCTGCCTGAATGGCATTGTCGATGAAATAAAGAGAACCCGAGCGCGGCTCGACATTGTCGTCGTCGGCGTCGGTGACCACCTTTAGGTTTGGATTGTTCAGATAACGCCTAACGAGTGGAAGATCGGGCTCGGCCACCGTGAAATCGGTGTAGATCGGGTCCATCCCCATGATCGTAAGCAGCGGTGTCGATCCGCCGGGACCGACCACATTACCAATGTCGACGTTGCGCAAACCGGCGCGTCCATCGATCGGCGACTTGATATAACAACGGTCGAGGTTCACCTGCGCGGCGGCGACTGCTGCTTGCGCGCGCCGCGCGTTCGCCTGCGCCGTATCGAACTCCTGGGAGGCGGTGACATTCTTCGCCTTAAGTTCCTGCTGGCGCTTAAACGTTGCTTCATTCAAGGCCAGATCCGCTTGCGCGCTGGCGAGCGCGGCTTCGTACGGCTTGGGATCGATTAGGAAAAGCAGATCGCCCTTCTTCACGTCGCCGCCGTCTTTGAATTCGCGGGAAACGATTTGCCCGCTCACTTGAGCCTGCACCTGCACGGTTTCGTAGGCAGCCGTCGTTCCGATTTCATCCAGATACAGGGGCACGTCCTGGGTAATGACTTTCGCTGTTGTGACCGGGCGCGGTCCGGGCCGATTTGGTTCCTTTGGTCGATTCGCGATGCTGCGTAGGGTCAGGAGCAACGCCACCAAAACAATCAGACCGCCGCCCCAATAAAGACGTTTTCGGCCGAAGCGGTGCTCCAGTTTTTCCACTGTGTCGCGCGTGACGAGATTCGCCTTAGCCATCGTGGTCATGACAAGCCGTTAGCTTTCGTTAGGTGGGTGTGACGGTGGCGCGCGCCATTCGCCGGTCGTTCCGCCTTGTCCCGGATCTTGGACAGCACGTTAATGCACGTCTCGAGATCCCGCTGCGAAATATTCTCGATCAGTTCGGTGCGCAAATCGTGGGCGGTATCGAAGATTTTGTTAAGGACAGCTTTTGAGCGCCGCTGGAGATGGACGGTCTTGCAGCGCCGGTCCTCCGCCGACCCGCGCCGCTCGACCCACCCGTCGTCCTGGAGGCGATCGAGGAGTCCGGCCAGGGTTGCCCCCTCGATCCCCATTCGCTCGGCGATTTCCTTTTGAGTGAGATTATTTCCGCCCTGGGAAAGATGCATGAGGGTGCGCCACTTGCCCTGGCTCAGGCCGAGGGGACGGAGGCGCTGGTCAAGCCTGGTGCGCCAGGCCCGGGCGGTCCCGAAAAGGATGAGGCCAAGTTCGTTGATGTTAGGTGGAGGCATGACCGAGATTGGTTAGCGTGCTAACGAATCGCAGGTCCGGGTCCTTGTCAAATTCCGACCTCGATCTGATTACTCCCCCACCTTCGCCAGGATAATCGTGTGACGCCGGTAATCGGTGAACCGTTCAATCGGCCGCGCGCGTAACGGCGACCATCGTGCGCTTTCGGTCACTGCATTTTCCATCTCAGGCTGGATCAACAGATAGCGCGCGGTCGGGGGCACTTCCTCCAAACGGTTCACGTAAACGAGCCGCGATTTCACATAAAAAAGAAACGGCTGAAAATCCGGGTCGAGCGCGTAGAGCGGTTCGGTTTCCGGAACAAGGCGATCGATCTGGGCGGCGATCGGTCTCACTTTGGCGCGGCGCTGCCGGATTGGGACGAACACCACTGCGTATAGCGCGAGCAGGACGATCGCGGTGGCCGCGACACCGAGGACCAGCCGGAACCGTCCACGCGCCGTAAACATCCTGGCGTGCCATGGAAATTCCGGGTTCGCCAGCATCATCGCCATCAACCAACACGCCGGAACGAGGGCCGGCATCGAGTAACGCGGCAATCCCCCTGGCAAAAGATTGACGGCGAGAAAAGGAAGGGCTGCGCCCCAGGCGAGAGCCCACGCCAGGTTGCGCTCGGCGGCGGACGACCATTTCGTCTTTGCGACAGCAGGAAGAAGCAGGGTCCACGGTAAAAAATAGGCAAGGCCCCTCGGAATGTTGAGGACCCAACTGCGGAGCTTGAAATCGTCACCGGTGAAACGGCCGGTCAATTGGGCCGACCACGTTTGCCCAACATCCATCGCGGCCATCTCACGCCAGTAAGGCAAGGCCCATGCGGCGAATACTCCCGCCATCGCAAGAAGACCGACCAAATGGGGGACTCCCCACAATTGGCGCAGCTGACCTTCGCGATACAACAAGGCCACCACCACTGCATAAAAGAAAACAAGGTGCACAGGACCTTTCGCCAGGATACCGAGCCCCAGAAGGAACCACGGCACAGTCCATATCAGCCAGGGGGAACGCCCTTCGCGCCACCAGGTTAGCCAGCAAATCAAGGCGAGCCCGAAGAGCGAAACGTAGAGCGCCTCAATCTCAATCAGGCGGCCCTTTTCTATGATGCCGAAATTCGCCAGCCAGATGAGTGCGGCGAAAAGGGAGCCGTTGTTTCCAAGCACGCGGCGCGCGATGGTGACGAAGGCAAGGGCAACGCCGAAAACGCACAGGACCGAGGGCAGGCGTGCTGTCCATTCATTGCGAACGCCGGTTAACTTAAACGACAGCGCGACGAGCCAGTTCACGAGCGGCGGCTTGCGGTAGTACGCTTCGCCCCCAACTTGCGGGATGAGGTAATTCCCGGTCTCGAGCATCGCGACGGCTGGCAGGATTCGCCGACCTTCTTCTCCCTTGATTTCAAGTGACCCGAGAGCAGGCAGGTAAATCGCGACCCAACAAGCAATAACAAGCATTAGCGAAGCGGCGCGCGACATCGTAGCGTCCAACCTTGAACGCTCAGCGGGCGAACGTCCAACGCTGGGTCAATCAGATTCGCGTCAGGCGAACTGCAGCTTGACGAAGGGCGCTCGAAAAATTAAGTTAAGCGCCTAGTCCGCGCTGAAGGAGTGGGAGCTGGTGTCCCACTCTTTTTAGTCTGCGGGCTGCCTGTTTTTATGAACGCCGAGTTTATTGCCATGCTGGATTACCTGGAGCGCGAGCGCGGGATCAAACGCGAGATCCTGCTCGAAGCGGTCTCCAATGCGCTCCTTTCGGCTTCGAAGAAAAGCGTCAGCGCCTCGCGCGATCTGCGGATCGATATTAATCCAAAGACCGGTGAAATCCGCGCCCTGGCCAAGCTCCTCGTCGTGGACGACGTCACCAACCCGGCCGACGAAATTTCCGTCAACAAAGCGCGCAAGCTCGATCCGAATGCAGCCGCGGGCGGCGAGGTAGAAGTCGAAGTCACGCCGAAGAATTTCGGGCGGATCGCGGCCCAGACCGCGAAACAGGCGATGATGCAGCGCATCCGCCAGGTCGAGAAGGAAATGATTTACGAGGAGTTCAAGGATCGCGCGGGCGAGATCGTGAGCGGAACGGTCCGGCGTTTCGATCGCTCGGACGTGATTCTCGATCTCGGAAAATTTGAAGCGATCATGCCGCAGCGCGAACGCGTGGTCGTCGAGGATTACAACGTCGGCGATCGTCTTCGCGCCTACGTCGTCGCGGTGGAAAACGGCATTCGTGGTCCAGAGATCATCGTCTCGCGCAGCCACCCGAATTTTGTTCGTCGACTTTTCGAACTTGAGGTCAGCGAAATCAATGACGGCACGGTGGAGATCCGCGGGATCGCCCGCGAGGCCGGCTATCGGACCAAAATCGCCGTGACGAGCGCAAACGAAAAAGTCGATCCGGTTGGCGCGTGCGTGGGCATGCGCGGTTCGCGGGTCAAGAACATCGTCCGCGAGCTAAACAACGAGAAGGTCGATATTATTCGCTGGAGCTCGGACCCGAAGGAATTCGTTCTGGAAGCGTTGAAACCGGCGAAGGTGAAGAACCTCATTTTCGATCCGGAAAAGAAGAGCGTCCAGATTTCTGTCGATGAAGACCAACTCTCACTCGCGATCGGCAAGAAAGGCCAGAATGCGCGACTGACCTCGCGCCTGACCGGGTGGGAGATCAATATTGACCGCGACACGTCGGCGACCCATGCCGTCGAACAAAAGGTTGCCCAGGCCGCCCAGACCCTTTCTGCCGGATTACCCATCACCGACGAGCAGGCGCTGTCGTTGGTCAAAGCCGGCTTCACGAACCTCGAAGGATTGCGCGACGCCGATGTCGACGATTTCGTCGAAATTCTTTCCGTGGACGAAGCGAAGGCGAAAGAGATTCACGACGCAATCCATCAAGACCAGGAGACACCCGCGGCACAGTGAGCGGCCGGTGCTGGTAACCGGTCATGTCCGATTTTTTAAAATTTTCTAATGGCAACCAAAGCGACGACGAAAAGCGCAACGCGCAAAACGGCCCCGGCCCGAAAGCCGGCGAAGGCCGCGACGCCGTCGCGTCCCACGGCTGCCGATCCGAAGAATAAGGAGACGAAACCGGCAGCCGGGGCCGCCAAAACGTCGAAGCCGACGCCGGATGCTCCAAAGCATTCTCCGCTGCCAAAGATCGTCGCCAAGACGCCTCCACCCGCCAAGGCGCGCGTCGAAACGCCGGCCAAAGAAAGCGAGCCGGCCAAGCCAACGCTGCCGCGAACTGAAACCGTTTCGCTGATCGACGAAAAAAAGCCGAAGCCGAAACGGCCGGAAGGTGAAGGCATTGTGAAACGGGCGGCTATACTGCCGCCAATTTCTCGCCTTCGTGGACCTGTCGAAGCGCCGAAACCGGCTGCTGCCGCTCCGGTTGAAGCTGAAGCCCCGCCGGTTCCCGTCTCGGAGCCCGCAGCCGGGGAACCTGAACCCGAATCGGTCGAGGCTCAGAAAATCATTCACATCAAGCCGCCGATCATTGTCAAGGATCTGGCGTCACAACTCGGCCTGAAACCTCACAAGCTCATCGCGGAGCTCATGGCGCTGAACATTTTCGTCAACGTTAACCAGACGATCGAACCGGACATTGCCACCCAGATTTGCAAAACCCACGGGTTCGTCTTCGAGATGGAACGCCGGGAAAAAGGCGGCGGCGTCCACAAAGTCGAGCAGGTCGTAGTCGCGCCGCCTCCGCCGGTCATCGAGAAGGAGGAAGAACTCAAGCTCCGGGGCCCGATCATCACCTTCATGGGTCACGTCGACCATGGTAAGACCTCGCTGATGGACGCGATCCGCAAGACCCGGGTCGCCGCAGGCGAAGCGGGTGGAATCACGCAACACATTGGCGCTTACACGGTCGATTATAAGGACACCCGAATCACATTTCTTGATACGCCGGGCCACGCCGCGTTTACCGCGATGCGCGCACGCGGCGCTAACGTCACCGACATCGTCGTCATTGTTGTGGCGGCGGACGACGGGCTGATGCCGCAAACGATCGAGGCGATCAACCACGCCAAAGCGGCGGAGCACGTCAAGATCATGGTCGCGATCAACAAGATCGATTTGCCGGGAGCGAATATCGACCGGGTGAAGAAGCAATTGCAGGAGCGCGAACTGAGTCCCGAAGATTGGGGCGGCGAAACGATTGTCGTGCCGGTTTCCGCGACGAAAGGAATCGGCATTAACGAGTTGCTCGAAAACATGGCTGCGCTTGCGGAGGTCTCGGAATTAAAGTCCTCCCCGACGGCGACGCCGCGCGGGACCGTGATTGAAGCACAAGTGGAAGCGGGCCGCGGACCGACCGCCACCGTGATCGTGCAAATGGGAACGCTTAAGATCGGCGATCCATTTATCTGCGGCGATTATGCGGGGAAAGTGAAGTCACTCATCGATGATCGGGGCAAGCCGATGAAAGAGGCGGGACCCTCCACACCGGTGAAAGTGCTCGGATTTAGCGGGCTGCCGCAGGCGGGCGACGAATTTCTCGTGATGGAGTCCGAACGCTCGGCGAAAACCTTAAGCGAAGAACGTCTCCTCGGCCGGCGCGCCGACAAACTCGCCGCGCCTCAGCGCGCGACCCTCGAAAGTTTGCTCGAAGCGGCAGACGGAAAGAAACATCTTCGGATCGTATTGAAATGCGACGCGCAAGGTTCGCTCGAGGCGTTGACCGGCGCGCTGACTCAAATCGAGAGCAAGAAAATCGACCTCGAGATTATTCACGCCGGCGTCGGCCCGATTTCAGAATCGGACATTTTGCTCGCCAGTGCGTCGAACGCTGTCGTTATTGGATTCAACATCAAGGTTGAGAGCATGGCGGTCGGCGCAGCGAAGCGCGAAGGTGTCCAGGTCAAGCTCTACAGCATCATTTACGAGCTGATTGACCAGGTTAAGGAAGCGATGGCTGAAATGCTCGATCCGGAGCATCGCGAAACCGTCATCGGCCACGCCGAAGTGAAACAGGTCTTCAAGCTGAGTAAGGGAATCGTCGCCGGCTGCCTGGTGACCGATGGCCGAATCGCGCGCACCGCGCGGGCCCGGGTGCTGCGGCGTCGCCAGCCTGTTTATGATGGCGGATTATCCACCCTCCGGCGTTTCCAGGACGACGTGAAAGAAGTGCGGGTCGGCCTCGAGTGCGGCATCAAGCTCGGAGATTTCAGCGAATATCAAGTGGGCGACATTATCGAGTGCTATCTGCTCGAGGCGGTCGCGCAGAAACTTTAACCGCTGTAGCTACGGCGCTCTGTCGCCGTCGCTCGGCCTGCGCCCCGACTGAGCGGGGCGGCTACAACAATGAAACATCGATTACTTCGCGTGAATGAGCTCCTGAAACGCGAGCTCAGCAGCATCATTACGCGCGAGCTGAATTTCGAGGGTGCGCTCGTCACCCTGAACCAGGTGGACGTCACACCAAACCTGAAACACGCCCACGCCTACGTCAGCGTCCTCGGAAAAGAAGGGCAGGCCGGCGCGATGGCGAAGCTCGAGGAAAATCGCGTCATGCTCCAGACCGCGCTGGCCAAAGCGGTCACCTTGAAATACACACCCCAACTCATCTTTCACCTCGACGATTCCATCGAGCGCGGCGCCCGCGTCTTCGAAATCCTCCAGGAAATCGAAGTGCCCGAGCAGGAATGAAGCAATCCAGTTTTGAGGAGATCGGCGCGCTTCTGCGTTCGCAGGAAAGCTTTGCCGTGCTCAGCCATGTTCGCCCGGACGGCGATGCGCTCGGAAGCCAGCTCGGGCTTGGCCTGTCGCTCGCAAAACTCGGCAAAACCGTCATGGTTCGGAATGAGGACGGGCTCCTCGAGAAATACAATTTTCTGCCCGGCGGCGAATATCTCCAGACTCCGCTGAGCGCCCCCCGAGACTTCGATGTCGCGATTGCGCTGGATACGGCAACGCAGGCCCGCCTTGGGACCGCGACCGAGCTCGTTCGAAGCGCGAAGACGTGGGTCAATATTGATCATCACCCGAGCAATCCACGATACGGCGACCTGGTTTACATCGACTCGAACGCGCCCGCGACCGGGCAGATCCTGTTCGAGCTGATCACGAGCCAGGGTTTACCGATGGACGCGGCCATTGCCGAAAACCTGTTCGTCGCAATCTCGACGGATACCGGTTCATTCCAGTATCCGAACACCACGGCGCGCACGTTCGAGATCGGCGCTGAGCTTTTGCGGTACGGCGTGAACGTCGGCGGCGTCAGTCAGTTGATTTACGAAAATTATCCACGGAGACGAGCTGAACTCCTCCGGGAACTGCTCGGCACCATGCGTTTCGACGGCCATGGGAAAGTCGCAAGCTTCAGCCTTACCCTGGCGACGGCGGCCAAGCTCGGCGCAAAGCCGGAGGATAACGAAGGCCTGATCGATCATATCCGCGCGATCCAGGGTGTCGTCGTCGCCGTGTTTTTCGAAGAGCTCGCCGACGAAAAGGTCCGGGTCAGCATGCGGTCGAAATCAGACGCTGCCGATGTCTGCGCAATCTGCGAAAAATTCGGCGGCGGCGGCCATAAGCTCGCGGCTGGGGCGCGAGTCCGCGGCAGCCTCGCCGACGTGGAGCAACGAGTGATGAAGGAGATTTGCCATGTCGTTGACTGCGACTCCTGACGGCGTTCTTCTGGTCGACAAAGCCGCCGGGATGACTTCGCATGATGTCGTCGCGATCGTGCGACGCCGTCTGCAAATGAAAAAGGTCGGTCATTGCGGAACCCTCGATCCGATTGCGACCGGGCTTCTTCTTCTAACTCTCGGGCGGGGCACGAAAATCCAGGACCTG
>JBJMXC010000260.1:0-6094 GCA_045809825.1 Chthoniobacterales bacterium
GCTCGGTTACGGCATTCGTTACGAGTTCGGGATTTTCGATCAGGTCATCCGCGATGGCTGGCAGGAAGAGATCACGGACAAATGGCTGCTCGCGGGGAATCCATGGGAGATCGCGCGGCCCGGCGTCACATACGACGTTAAGTTTGGCGGTCACACCGAGTCGTTCCCCGACGAAGAGGGCCGGCTTCGGGTCCGCTGGGTCCCCGAGACGCAAGTGAAAGGCGTCGCTTACGACACGCCGGTGCTCGGCTATGCGGTCGATACCTGTGACGCTCTCCGGCTCTGGAAAGCGGAAGCGGCGGAGTCGTTCGACTTCGCGTCGTTCAACCACGGCGATTACTACCGCGCCGTGCAGGACAAGATGACTTCCGAGAACATCACCAAGGTTCTGTATCCAAATGACGAAGTCGCCGTCGGCAAAGAGCTGCGCCTGAAGCAGCAGTACTTCTTTTCGAGTTGTTCCCTGCAGGACATGTTGCGCATTCACGCCATGCTCGGCGGAACGCCTTCGAATTTCCACGAGAAGTGGGCGGTGCAATTGAACGACACCCACCCGGCGGTCGCGGTCGCCGAGCTAATGCGACTCCTCCTGGACGAGCACTCGTTAGGTTGGGAGGAAGCATGGGACATCACGCAGAAGACCTTTGCTTATACCAACCACACTCTTTTGCCCGAAGCGCTCGAAAAATGGAGTGTCGAGCTTTTCGGTAAATTACTGCCGCGCCTCCTCGAGATCATTTACGAAATCAATCGCCGGTTTCTCGAACAACTGGACGCGAATCCAAAGATCGACGACGCCCACAAGGCGCGGCTTTCGTTGATCGACGAAAGCGGTGGCCGTTCCGTCCGGATGGCCAACCTGGCTACGGTCGGCAGTCATACCGTCAATGGCGTGGCCGAACTCCACTCGGAGCTTCTCAAGCAGACCGTGCTGCGGGATTTCGCGGAGCTCTGGCCGGAGAAGTTCTGCAACGTGACCAACGGCGTCACCCCCCGCCGTTTCATGGCCCTGAGCAATCCCGGATTAACCGAGCTGATCACACAGCGGGTGGGGGATTGCTGGCTCAAGGATCTGACTCGCCTGCGCGGCCTCGAGCCGCTTGCCGACGATCCCAAATTCCAGGATGAATGGTCGGAGGTTAAGCTGCGCAATAAGAAACGGCTTGCTGCCCTGATCGCCGAGCGCACTGGCATCAAGGTCTCGCCAGAATCGCTCTTTGATATCCAGGTAAAACGGATTCACGAATACAAGCGCCAGCATCTCGCGGCCCTCCACATCCTCACCTTGTACCTGCGACTGCGCCGCAATCCGGACGCCGACGTTCCGCCGCGCACATTCATCTTCGGCGGTAAAGCCGCGCCCGGTTATTTCATGGCGAAGCGCATCATCAAGTTGATCACTGCGACGGGCGACCTCGTGAACAACGACCCGAAGATCCGCGACCGGCTCAAGGTTGTTTTCTTTCCGGATTACAACGTGAAGAACGCACACTTCGTCTTTCCAGCTGCAAACTTGTCCGAGCAAATCTCGACTGCCGGCAAGGAAGCCAGCGGCACCGGGAACATGAAGTTTTCACTGAACGGCGCGCTCACCATCGGCACACTCGACGGCGCGAACGTCGAGATTCGGGAGGAAGTGGGAGCAGAGAACTTCTTTCTTTTTGGCCTGACAACTCCGGAAGTGGCGGAGCTGAAAGCGCGCGGTTATCGGCCGCGCGACTATTACAAAAACAACGAGACGCTGCGCGAAGTTATCGATTTCATTGCCAGCGACGAGCTAGGCCGCGGCGACGCACAGATGTTTCGCCCGATCGTCGAAAATCTGCTCGGCGACGACCCGTTCATGCTCATGGCTGATTACCAGTCCTACATTGACGCCCAGGAGCGGGTGAGCGCTCTTTGGCGCGATCAACGTGCCTGGACGCGGATGTCCATTCTCAATTCCGCGCGAATGGGAAAATTTTCCTCCGATCGTTCAATCCGCGATTACTGCGAGCGGATCTGGAATATCACCCCCGGAAGCGCCTGAACGATGAGCAAGCTTCTGACAGTCGTGTTCGACACGAAGGGCTACGACCGGGAATCATTTCAACGGGCGGCGCCCAACGGCGAAATAGAATGGCGTTTTCTCGAGATGCGTCTATCGGCCGAAACTGCACCGCTGGCCCGGGGTGCGCAGGCCGCCTGTGTCTTCGTGAACGATCACGCTGACCGCGCGGCGCTCGAGATCTTCTATTCTCTCGGCGTCAGGCACATCGCGCTGCGTTGTGCCGGTTTTAATGCCGTGGACCTCGATGCCGCGAAAGAGCTCGGGCTCGCGGTGACCCGGGTGCCGGCGTATTCACCTTACGCTGTCGCCGAGCATGCAGTCGCGTTGCTTCTCGCCCTCAATCGCAAAATCCCGCGCGCGAGCAATCGCGTCCACGATTTGAATTTTTCGTTGAATGGCCTGGTAGGTTTCGATCTGCACGGCAAGACGGCCGGGATCGTCGGGACCGGCAAGATCGGCCGCGTTGCCGCGGAGATCCTTCGTGGATTCGGAATGAGAGTGCTCGCCTACGATCCGTTCCCGTTGCCGGCCTGGGCTACAGAACACGGCGTCGAATATTGCGACGCGAAGACGCTGGCCCGCGAGTCGTCCGTGATCTCGCTTCACACGCCGCTTACACCCGAGACACATCATATTATCCGCCGCGAAACTCTCGAGCTGATGCAACCGGGCACAATCCTGATTAATGTCAGTCGCGGGGCGCTCATCGACACGAAGGCATTAATCGAAGCCTTGAAGTGCGGCCGAATCGGCGGTGTTGGCCTCGACGTCTATGAAGAGGAGGAAGGCGTCTTCTTCGAGGATCTGTCGGGCCAGATTTTGCAGGACGACGAGCTCGCGCGGCTGCTCACTTTTCCGAACGTGCTCATCACGGCGCACCAGGCGTTTCTCACCCAGGAAGCGCTTGGCGAAATCAGCCGCGTCACGGTTGCGAACCTGACTGCGTTTGCGAATCGCTTGCCCTTTCTTCCCGAGACATCACTGACGCCTCAACCACAACCTCCGAAGCCCATACCAACACCGGCTACTAGCCCTCAGCTGCAAGAAACATAACTGTCATGTCGCTTACAAAAATAACCCGAGTCCAAGGTCGCCAGGTCATCGATTCCCGCGGCAATCCTACCGTCGAAGCTACCGTCACCCTCGCCGGCGGCGCCAGCGGCAATGCCATCGTCCCGAGTGGCGCTAGCACGGGCGAACACGAAGCATGGGAGCTGCGCGATGATGTCAAAGGCCGTTTTCTCGGTCGCGGTGTCACGAAGGCCGTCGGCAACGTCAACAAAGCCATAGCCAATGCAATTGTCGGCATGGACGCGCTCGACCAGGTTGGCGTCGACAAAAGGATGATCGCGCGCGACGGCACGTCGAACAAAGCGAAACTGGGCGCGAACGCGATCCTCGCCGTCTCACTCGCGACTGCGCGGGCGGCGGCAAGCCAAATTGGATTACCCCTCTTCAAGTATCTCGGAGGTCCTAATGCCAAGGTCCTGCCCGTTCCCATGATGAACATCGTCAACGGGGGAGCGCATTCGGATGCGCCGGTGGATTTCCAGGAGTTCATGGTCATGCCGAAAGGCGTGGCCAGCTTTTCGGAAGCAATCAGGGCCGGTTGCGAAATTTTCCACGCCTTGAAAAGCGTGTTGAAGGACCGCGGTTTGTCTACGGCCGTCGGCGATGAGGGTGGGTTCGCACCCAACTTCGAAAGCGCCGATGACGCTCTGGAGACCATCGCGAAGGCCGTGAAGAAAGCTGGTTACAAGCTCGGCAGCCAAATCTTCTTCGCGCTTGATGTCGCGGCTTCTGAATTTTACGACAAGAAGAAGAAGCAATACGTCTTCAAGAAATCCGACGGTTCAAAGCGCGACGCCGCCGGGCTCGTAACCTATTACCAGGCGCTGGCGAAAAAGTTTCCGCTGATCTCGATCGAGGACGGTTGTTCTGAGAACGATTGGGAGGGCTGGAAGAAGCTGACGGATGCGATGGGCGCGGACACCCAGCTGGTCGGCGACGACTTGTTGGTCACGAATGTTGAGTTCCTTCGTAAAGCCATCGACACCGGGGTCGCGAATTCCATCCTCGTGAAGGTGAACCAGATCGGCTCCCTGACCGAGACGCTCGATGCGATCGAGCTCGCGCGGGAAAATGCCTACACGGCGGTCATTAGCCACCGTTCCGGCGAAAGCGAAGACACCACCATCGCCGATATCGCGGTGGCGACCAATGCCGGCCAGATCAAGACCGGTTCGCTCAGTCGCACCGATCGGGTAGCTAAATACAACCAGCTCCTCAGGATTGAGGAAGAGCTTGGGGACGCTGCCATTTACGGCGGCAAAATGCGCTGAGGCGGCACGCATCGGACCTAAGTCCTATTCACAACCTTTCAGGCACCGTCTGAAATTCTCGTGTCATGACTAAGATCGGTATCAACGGCTTTGGCCGCATCGGGCGTCTCGTCTTTCGGGCGATTTGCGACCAGGGACTCCTGGGTAAGGAAATTGAAGTGGTAGCAGTGAACGATCTCGTTCCGGCTGATAACCTCGCCTATCTGCTGAAATACGACTCTATCCAGGGAAGGTTCAACAAGGAGGTCAGCAGCGCCAAATCGAAACCCGACGTCGCGGAAGACGACCTGCTGATTGTCGACGGCCACAGAATCAAGTGCCTCGCCGTGAAGGAAGGCCCGAAAGCGATGCCGTGGAAAGAGCTCGGCGCCGATATCATCATCGAGGCGACCGGTCTTTTCACCGAGGCCTCCAAAGCCCAGGGCCACATCGACGCCGGCGCGAAAAAGGTCATCATCTCAGCGCCAGGCAAGAACGACGACATCACGGTCGTCATGGGAGTGAACCACGAGAAATACGACGCTGCCAAGCATCACATCATCTCGAACGCGAGCTGTACTACCAACTGTCTCGCCCCAGTGGTCCATGTCCTCTTAAAAGAAGGCTTCGGGATCGAGGAGGGATTAATGACCACCGTCCACAGTTACACCGCGACCCAGAAAACCGTGGACGGACCGTCGAAGAAGGACTGGAAAGGCGGGCGCAGTGCCGCGATCAACATTATCCCTTCCACCACTGGCGCGGCCAAGGCAGTCGGGCTCGCCATTCCAGAAGTAAAAGGAAAACTGACCGGGATGGCCTTTCGGGTTCCGACGGCGACCGTCAGCGTTGTCGATCTCACCGTGCGCACCGTCAAGGAAACATCCTACGAAGAGATTTGCGCCGCCATGAAGAAGGCGAGCGAGACTTACCTGAAGGACATTCTCGGCTATACCACTGATGAAGTGGTTTCGAGCGATTTCATCCACGACAAGCGTTCCAGTGTCTTCGATGCAGGCTCGGGCATCGGGATGAGCAACCGCTTCTTCAAGCTGATTAGTTGGTATGACAACGAGTGGGGTTACAGCAATCGCTGCGTAGACCTCGCACTTTACATCGCAGGAAAGGGCTAAATTATGCCAGTCGCCGACTTCAAGACCTATTGCAAGATCCTCGATCGCGCGCGGGACGGGGGCTTCGCCTTACCCGCGATTAACGTCACCTCACTAACAACCGCGAACGCGACCCTGCGCGGCCTGGCCGAAAGCAAAGCCGACGGTATCATACAGGTTTCAACGGGTGGGGGGGCGTTCGCTTCAGGTTCCGCATTGAAGGACATGGCCCTGGGCGCGATCGCCATCGCCGAGCACGTGCACCGCGCCGCGGAGCGTTACCAGATCTACGTTGCACTCCACACGGACCACTGTCTCAAAGACAAGCTCGACAAGTTTGTCCTCCCGCTGGTCGAAGAAACGGAGCGTCGCCGCGCGGCCGGTCAACCGAATCTATTTACCGGCCATATGTTCGACGGAAGCAATCTTCCCTTGAAGGAGAACCTCGATATTGCCGCGGGATTGCTCGACCGCTTCGCCAAGAATGATCTCGTGCTCGAAATCGAGACTGGCGCCGTCGGCGGCGAGGAGGACGGTGTCGTCGGCGACCATAACGCGAAGCTTTACACGACGCCGGAGGATACGCTTCTGGTTGCGAAACAGTTGAATCC